>NZ_CP034413.3:3000000-3300000 GCF_005121165.3 Dysosmobacter welbionis
GAATATCATTATGGAGAGTCCCGTCTGGACTTTGCGCTGACAACAGAAGCCGGGCTGCACCTGGTGGAAGTCAAGGGTGTTACCCTGGAGGAAAACGGTGTTGTCCGATTTCCGGACGCGCCGACAGAACGGGGCGTGAAGCATATTCACGAGTTACAGCGGGCTGTCCGGGAGGGAATGGGCGCTACCCTGTTTTTTGTGATCCAGATGCACGGCGTGGATCGCTTCTCTCCCAACGACGCCACCCATCCGGCCTTCGGTGCGGCCCTTCGGGAGGCAGCTGCCTGGGGTGTCCAAGTGTACGCCTATGACTGCCTGGTGACGCCGGACAGTTTAACTATCCACCAGCCGGTGCCGGTGGTATTATAAGGGAGCGGCAATATGGGATTTTTGGAATTGCTGTTGATCGGCGTGGGGCTCTCGATGGACGCCTTTGCTGTAGCGGTGTGCCAGGGACTCTGTATGCCAAAACTGAATCTGCGCTATGCGGCTGTGATTGCGCTGTTTTTTGGCGGATTTCAGGCGCTGATGCCCTATGCCGGCTGGCTGCTGGGCGCCCAATTTGCCGGGTACATCCAACATCTGGACCACTGGCTGGCTTTTTTTCTGCTGGCATTCATCGGCGGTAAGATGGTGTGGGAGTCTTTGAAAGGGGAGGCGGAGGAGACGGCCTGTGCGGTGAGTGTGACGCTGGATTATAAGCAGCTGCTGCTGATGGCGGTGGCTACCAGCATCGACGCATTGGCTGTTGGGGTCACGTTTGCATTTTTGAACGTGGACATCCTGCCTGCTGTGACGGTCATCGGCTGCACGACTTTTGTGATCTCCCTGGCGGGTGTGGTGATCGGGACCTTTTTCGGCGCCCGCCTCCAGTGCTGGGCGGAGATCGCCGGCGGTGTGATCCTGATCCTTCTGGGTGGAAAGATTCTTCTGGAGCACCTGGGGATCCTGTAAGCGCCTATAAAAAACAGCGAAGTGGAAAACGCCCCGGGCCATTTGGCCCGGGGCGCTGGTTATCTTATGAAATCTCAGCAGCAGGGATTGGGATTGCAGCCGCAGTTGTTGTTGCAGCCACAGCCGCAGCCGTTGCCGCCCCAGCTGCCGTTGCCGCAGCAGCACCAAATGATGATCAGCAGAATGATGATCCAGCAGCAGTTGCCGCCGCCAAAGCCGTTATTGCACATACCGGAACCTCCTATGAAATCGTAGACCGACCGAACCGGTCTCAATCCATAGTATGCCGGACCGGCAAAGGGGTTCCGGTTTTATTTCCGGCCGCTGGTGACGAGTGCGTCGGCCGCCTGTTTCTCCCGCACGGTGAAGACGCCCTTGTCCATCAGCGTGTCTCCCAGTGTCTGCCTGCTGCCGGACACCGCGGCATCCAGCGCGTAGTAGGAGACGTATGCGAGATCCGCACGGAGGAACGTGCCGCCCTGCAGGGCGGCCAGCTCGCCCTCCGTGATGACGCCATTGGTCAAGGCATTGGTCAGTGTGCCGGAGAGGTCCTTGTTGTCCGCGGAGCTGTATCCCAGTGCCCGGAGGATGAACTCCATGTATTGGCTGGCTGTCACCGTCTGGCTGGGCCGGAAGGTGGTGGCGGAGTATCCGTTGGTGTAGCCCTTGCTGTATGCGTAGCCCACGTATTTCTCGCTCTGGGTCCCGGAGGTGATGTCCGTGAAGGGAGTGGAGCCGGTGTAGGCCAGCGCATCATTCTCCTCGCCCAGGACGCGGATGAACATGATGAGGGCTTGCAGGCGGGTAGGGGCGACCTCCAGGTCATATCCATCTCCGTAGCCGGTGAAGCTGCCTTGAAACAGGTGCATGGTCTTGAGCGCGACAGCAATGGCGTTGTAGTCCGTGTTGGTGGAGTAGCTGAAGGCGTAGGGGCCCTGATAATCCACAACCGCCGTCTTGGAGGTGACGGTAAACACGGCGGTGGTTTCCTCAGCCACCAGATACCGGTGGCTGGCTGTAAGGGCACTGCCACTGGTAACGATGGTCCCTGTGGTGACATCCACCACAGCGCCGGAGTTGAACGTGACCTGCATACCGCCCGCCAGCAACAGGACGCCCGTGCCGGTGGAGCCGGTCAGGGCGTCGCCTGCCTTCAGACGGGTCTCCATCCACGTGGCGGCCCCGCCGTCGGAAGGAGCCGCGTCTCCGTTCAGCAGCGCTTGGTCAGAGGCGTCCAGTTTTTCCTCCACCCGCTGGTCTACCGCATCGGTGAAAGTGCCGGTGAGATAGGAGAGGGAGGCCAGCGGATCGGAGGCCCCGCCGGCCGCGGCCAAGGCGTACACAACGGTGACGGTAAGTAAGAGGCAGACGGTGATGAGGGCAGTCTTGGTCTTCCTTGTCATAGATGATTCCCTTCCACGCTGGAGCGTCAGCGGTTGGCGATGCGGTAACTGAGGGTCAGGAGGCTGTCTGCGAAGTGAATGTTCTCAAACTGCACATCCGGGAGCTGACTGCTGAGCTCAATGTTGGTAAAGTTCCAAAAGCCCTTGACGCCCAGATTGATGAGGTGGCTGGCGGTGTCCTGGGCCACGGACTGGGGAATGGTCAGCACCACCACGTCCACCGGGTGGTCCTGTAGGAAGTGATCTAGCTCGGACATGGCGTATACCGGCACATTATTCACCACAGTCCCGATCACGGCGGGGGAGACATCAAAGGCTGCGTCCACCGTAAACCCACTCTGGGAGAATGGGAAGTTCTGCAGCAGTGCGTGGCCCAGATTGCCAACGCCGATCATGATGAGGTGGTGGTTGTTGTCCACGCCCAGGATATGACCGATCTCGGCCCGCAGTTCTTCTACATTGTAGCCGTAGCCCTGCTGGCCGAACTCACCGAAACAGCTGAAATCCTGGCGGATCTGAGAGGCGGTGATGTTCATCTCCTGCCCCAGGGAGTGTGAGGAGATGCGCACGACGCCGCGGTTGCAGAGGTCTGTGAGCTGGCGGTAATATCTGGGCAGACGCCGTATCACGGCGTCGGAGATGTTTTCCTTTCGCATATAAGTCACTCCTTGCTATTTGTTAAATCATTCTCAATTAAGTTTAGACCAAAATCAGGGACTTGTCAATTTTTTTAACAATCTTTTTGAGAAAAATTTTTTCAAGAAAAGCTTTACAAAGCGGAAAAATGTTGGTATACTAAATAAGCTGTTTGAAGAAGATGTTGATGTATGCGCCTGTAGCGCAGTTGGATAGCGCGTCAGACTCCGACATTTCAGGCTCGTTCAGTTGAGAGATGGCGCAAAGCGTTGGGAGTCTTTGGTTTTAACGGGCAGAGAGAAAAAATTCTGTTTCCGTTGACTACTATTTGACTACCAATTTTGAAAATCCCGTGTTATAATAGAACATAGTTTAGGTATGCGCCCGTGGCGCAGTTGGATAGCGCGTCAGACTCCGACTCTGAAGGCCGCTGGTTCGAATCCAGTCGGGCGTACCACGTGCAAAGAGGCACTCGAATTTCGAGTGCCTCTTTGCTTTTATCAATCAGAGGTGATGAACTATGGAGAAACCCATCATCGGGGTAACGCCCCTGTGGGACGAGGAAAAGAAGTCCTACTGGATGCTGCCGGGGTATCTGGAAGGAGTGAAGGAAGCCGGTGCCATCCCCGTCATCCTGCCGCTGACAACCAATGGGGCGGATATTGCCCAGCTCGCGGATCTCTGCGATGGTTTTCTCTTTACTGGTGGGCAGGATGTCGATCCCCAGCTGTACGGGGAGGCCATGGAGCCCTTCTGCGGCGAGCTGTGCCCTGCCCGGGACGCTCTGGAGCAGGAGTTACTCCGACAGGCTTTGGAGCGGGACAAGCCCATCCTGGGCATCTGCCGGGGTATTCAGTTCCTAAATGCAGCCTTGGGCGGAACCCTTTATCAGGACCTGCCC
Organism: Dysosmobacter welbionis; assembly: GCF_005121165.3. Classification (NCBI taxonomy): domain Bacteria; kingdom Bacillati; phylum Bacillota; class Clostridia; order Eubacteriales; family Oscillospiraceae; genus Dysosmobacter; species Dysosmobacter welbionis. Next base: position 3,003,895 of record NZ_CP034413.3, read on the forward strand.
ACGGAGCACCCGTCAGAGATCGGGCATTCCATGAAGCCGCCCTACGACCGGATGGCCCACACGGTGCATATATGGCCGATGACGCCTCTGGCCTCTCTGCTGGGAAAGACGGAACTGGAGGTGAACAGCTGTCACCACCAGGCGATCAGGAGTTTAGCCCCCAGTCTCGTAGAAATGGCCCGCAGCACAGATGACCTCATCGAGGCGATGTATCTGCCCGGCAAGACCTTTGTCTGGGGCGTCCAGTGGCATCCGGAGATGTCCCTGCAGGAAGAGTCCAGCAGGAAAATTTTTGAGGCGTTTGTCGGGGCTGTCCAACAAAAATGAGCTGCCATCGAAGAATTACCCCCCGTCCAAAGGACGGGGGATTTCTTTCTGTTGCCGCTTTCACTCAGCCAGAGGAAACCTCCGCGGCTCCGCCACACACTGGTACAGCACAGCGTCGCAGTTCCGGTAAATGATATACTTCAGCCGGTTGCTCGGGGGTCCATTCCGCCGGAAGGTCACGATGGCCTCGTTCTGTTGCCAGCCGATCCCCAGGTTATACGATCCGCACCAGGCGCAGTGGTTGACGGGGATCTGCGGCTGTTTCGTTTCTCTGTATTTCATCAAATCTCCAGTCCCTCCTGCAGAACCTGACTGGCCGCTTTCTTGTTCTTATTAAATGCGTGTGTGTAGATGTCCAGCGTAGTGGAGGGCTGACTGTGGCGCCCAGCAGTCCCGCCACTGTGGCTACGTCGGCCCCGCCCGCGATCAGGAGGCTGGCGTTGGTGTGCCGCAGGGAGTGGACGTTCAGGGCAGGGGGCAGGCCGTGCTTCTTTAAGATCAGCTTGAACCGCCAGGCGAAGGTGGAGGGCGTCATGGGGAGCCGGTCTCCGTGACGGCGGAAGATATAGTCCGTATCCTCTAATTCCCGCCCATCATACGTTTCCGTCTCCCAGGCGCACTCCCGCTGGAACTCCTGCAGCAGGGACACCATCTCCAGAGAGAAGTAAACATACCGGCCTCCGGCCACAGTCTTTGTCTCCTTGGCGATGATATCCTCGCCGGTGACCTTTACCACATTCTGCTGGATGTGAATGGACCGCTCATCCCAGTTGATGTCGCCCCACTGCAACCCGCAGCATTCGCCCCGGCGCATCCCGGTGGCGATGATGAGCTTGAAGTAGGTCTCGTACTTGAGGTTCCCCTCCTCCAGTACGGCAATGAGCTGCTGGGCGGTGGCCTCGCCAGCGATCACCTTCTCTTTCTTTTTCCCGGTATAGTGGTATGTCCGCCAAGCCGGGGTATGGTCCAGAAAGCCGCCCTCCATGGCATCTGAGAGGATCGTACACAGCGTTGCGTGTACACCCTCCACAGTGCACTCGGAGAGCGGCTTTCACGTTCTTTGATTCTTCACTTTCCGAAGACCGGAGTGGAGCTGCCGGAAATACTCCGGCCGAAGTTCCGTCAGCTTGTAGTGCCCTAGGACTGGCAGGAAGCAATCAATGTCCTGCCGGTCCCTGGCCGGGGTAGGCTTGGTCAGCTTGCCGGGAGCGATCTCACGGAGCCACAGCTCCGTGTACTTCGCCAGTGTAATACTCCACTCCACTTCTTCCTGAGGAAGCGACCTGCAACACTTGACAAAAACTGCCGAAAGCATATTGCTTTCATAAACGTCAAATACGGGAGGATATAAAAGATTTCATTGATCTGGCGAGCCGGTTGAACCGAGCTGTGTGAGCCTGACCACTATTTGCAAAAAGGCCCGGAGCCATTGCATCGCAATGGCTCCGGGCCTTTTTGCAAATGACGAGAAACTTGTACAAATTCACTGAAATCCTTGCATTGCGGAGGCTTTCTTGCTTTTAACGCTTATCAGTATTTTGACAGAGAATTGGCTTTTGACCAGTTCCAGCGTTCAACGGAATTTGCGGAGAACGCTGTCGCAAGATCGTCCCAATATATGGAGTAATAGACAAGATGTTGTTAAATGGTATCAAAATAATCCGTGGATCCGGGTTGCCCATCAGAGGTCAGCAAAAGCAGGCAACCAAAAAAATTCTGAAAATTATGGTAAGGAGAATCAAACACACCGCCGAACCTTTCACGCATTTTTTCAATCCGGTACACGACTGTATTTCGATGTACATGCAGTTCCTGGGCCGTCAAAGCCAAGCTCTGTCCGTTTTTCAGATAGATAAACAATGTTTTTACATAGTCGGACTGATTGTCTATATCGTATGCCATCAGATTACGCAAAAAAGCACTGACATAGTCCGTCCGCTGTTCTGCGGGGATCGAGGCAGCAAGCCGCCAAAGCCTGTAGTCATCATATTGGGCGATCCTGGCATCACTCCCGGAGATCCTGGCCATTTTTTCTGCCATGGCAGCCTGATTAAAGTAACGCCGGATCTCATACAGGTCTGAGAATGTATCACTGATACCGGCGCACAGATCATGCTCTGACAGGTATCCCTCCAACTGCTGCAATCCGTCCTGCGGAATTTGCCTGCTTTTTCCGCACTCCACCAGTAAGACCACATATTCTCGGAAAAACAGGGACCACGCCTTTGGAAAGATCGTTCCCAAACGTGCCTTGAAATGCCGCTCTCCGGAGACTCGAGAAGAAAACGCGTGCATATTGATACCGATCAGGGAATAAGGACCGGCCTGCTCGAAAACTGTTCCCAAAATTCTCTGGAGAAAAAGCGCACGATTGGCAAAGCCTTCATTCAGTATGCTGGATAGCAGCATTTCTGCGGAGTCATGCTGGTGGCTAAGCCTGATTGCCTGTTCGATGGTAAGCTCCTTTACCAAAACGCCTGCCACGAGATCGTAGATCTCCCCAGGGACCGCATCAAAAGCGGTATGGTATTCCAGCACGGAAAGATACCCGATGGTCAGAGAGTTGGAGATCAGAGGACATATTCGCCTCCGATGGGGCCCCCAGTCATCAAAGATTTGAAAGGGCAGCGGAGTTCCCCGCATACTCTCCACCCCATGGAGCATAGCCGCATATTCAAAAAGACAGTATCCTCGCTTCTTTCCGGCAGTCCACACCTCATCCTGAACATCAGTGGTATCAGAATATGATACCGTGTAGTAGTTCTTGTCAAACACTGCAATGGGATTTTTCAGCACCTCCGCTGCCCGATCTACCAGCAGATCCATATTGTTGTAATGAAATGAAAAGCTCAGAAATTCTTGGATCGTCTCATAGTCAATTTTGCACATTTTGCACAGTTTCACCTTTCCTCTGTAGAATGGGTTTATTCTATGAGTACAAATCCAGCCATCAAATTGATACCATTGTAACATTGAGTCCCTTTTTTCGCAATGCTAAATTATTTACAGAGGATACTAATTTGAGAGGTCCTAACAAAACCAGCCATCAAAAAATGACATTAAGAGGGAGGGATTTTTTCAAATGCGGACAATTCGCATCGGTTCTGGCGCAGGCTTCAGCAATGATCGGGTAGAACCCGGAATTGAATTGCTTGAGAAGGGACAGCTGGACTATTTCTGCTTGGAGTGTCTGGCAGAACGGACCATAGCCATTGCACAAAAGGAGAAAAATCTAGACCCCAACATTGGTTACAATCCTTATCTCGCATATCGTATGAAGAAGATCCTGCCTATCGCCGCGGAAAAACATGTGAAAGTCATTACCAACATGGGTGGCGCAAATGTTCAGAAAGCTGTTGAAAAAACCGCAGAGATTGCCAGAAGTGCAGGAATCTCCGGCCTAAAAATTGTAGGTGTGCTGGGAGATGACATTTTTGACCGTTTGGACCGGTACGCGGACTACCCCATTTTTGAAACTGGTGAGCGGCTTGGCGATTTGAAGAACAAAGTGGCCGCCAACGCCTATCTGGGCTGCGCCGGCATCGTGCAGGCTCTTAAGGACGGTGCAGATATCGTCATCACAGGCCGCTGCTCCGATCCCGCGCTGTTTCTCGGGCCGCTGGTATACGAGTTCAACTGGCCCATGGATAACTATGATCTGATGGGCAAGGGGACTGTTGTGGGACATCTTCTGGAGTGCTCCGGACAGGTCAGCGGCGGTAACTTCTGCGTGCCCGGATATAAGGATGTAGAAGATCTGTGGCATCTGGGGTTTCCCTATGCGGATGTCAGTGAGGACGGCACCATCGAGATCTCCAAGTTGGAGGGGACCGGCGGACGCGTAGACGTGCAGACCTGCTCAGAGCAACTGATTTACGAGATCCACGATCCCTCCAGCTACTATACGCCAGACTGTGTGGCGGACTTCTCCCAAGTCGCCTTTGAACAGGTCGGAAAGGACCGTGTTCGGGTAACAGGCGCTACCGGCCGCCCCCGGACCGACACGCTGAAAGTCAGTGTGGGATACAAAGACGGGTACATCGGGAGCTGCGGACTGAGCTTCGGAGGCCCCAAGTGTTTTGAACGGATGGTACTGGCTGTTCAGACCATGGAGAAGATCATTGAGACCTACTACCATCCTGCAGAGCACCGGGTGGATATTATCGGCTACAACTCCCTGTATCCCCGGGACCTGTCGGAGGGGTTCCCCGGCGGAGCCGAGCCGCTGGAGCTGCGGATGCGGGTTGCCGTACGCGATGCCGAAAAAGAGATGCTCACCATGATCTTCAATGAGGTGGATGCCTTTACTATTGACGGCCCCGCCAACTGCGGCGGTATGGAACGCCATATCACGGAGCTGGTCGCGGTGTTGTCTGTCCTGGTGCCTCGTGAAGATATCGAGATCTCTTATGTGGAGGAGGTTTTGTAAGATGAAGCTGCTGGAAATCGCACACTCCCGAACCGGCGATAAAGGCGATATCTCCAATATTTCTGTCATCGCCTACGATATGAAGGATTACGAGTTCATCAAAGAAAAAGTCACGGTTGAGCTGGTAGCCAAGGTATTTGCCGGATACTGCCGCGGGACAGTCACCCGGTATGAGCTACCCAAGATCGGCGCGCTGAATTTCGTCCTGACCAAAACCCTGGGTGGCGGTGTGACCCGCAGCCTGCGGCTGGATACCCACGGGAAGTGCCTTTGCTCCTATTTGCTGGATGTGGAACTGGATAACGTGTGAATGGAGGGCCAGCTATGAACAAACCAACCTATACCATCAAACCGCTGTACCTGGGCGAGATGACCAGGTATGAAAAATCCATGCACACATTCACCTTTGACTATGGTGTCAAGATGCACTCTCCCTATCTGGCCTTTTTGGTACAGGGTGATGGGAAGAACATTCTGGTGGACACCGGCCCCAAAAATCTGGAGGTCATTAAAAGATATCACAGCCATGTGGAGGCAGACGTGCCCCCAGAGGTTCACCTGCTCAAGGTCTTGGAAAAGCACGGACTGAAACCGGAAGATATTGACTTCATCATCTGCACGCATCTGCATTGGGACCACTGCCAGAACAATGACTGCTTCCCCAGCAAAAAAGTCTATACCCAGAAGCGGGAAGTCCTGTATGCCATCAATCCTGTGGAACTACACTGGTATACCTACGAGTCTCCGCAGTGCGGATTGACACCTGTCTGGGCTTCTGCCGGCACGAAGCTGGTTGTCCTGGACGGCGATGAAGAGATTATTCCCGGCATCGAAGTGTTCTTGACTCCCGGACACACTCCCGGTTCTCAGTGCGTACGTGTCAACACAGAGGATGGCTATTATCTCATTGCCGGCGACACAGTCAATATTTATGAAAACTGGGAAGGCAATGCCAAATACCACCATGTGCCTGCAGGTATCCATGTAGACCTGAGAGAGTATGAAGAGACCTTCAAAAAGATGGATAAGATCGATTTCAAGGTCATCCTTCCAGGTCATGATATGAAGGTGCTGGAGCACAGCGTATATCCCTACTGAGGAGGAGAACCATATGCTTACAACCTACAAGATTTTTCCCATATATCTGGGGGAAATTCCAGTACATGATAAGTCCAGCTTTACTTATATGGTGGATCCCGGCGTCAAAATGACTTGTCCATTCATCTCCTTTTTGCTTCTGGGCAGCAACGGTAGAAAAATCCTGGTGGACACCGGCCCCTGCGATGCCGAATGGGGTGCCAAGTATCATATGCCCCTAAATATTCCGGACGGGTGTGAGATCGTGGAGGTTCTGAGGAGAGACTTTGACCTTGCGCCGGGGGATTTGGACTATATCATCAACACCCATCTCCACTGGGACCACAGCTGCGGCAACCACAAGTTTCCTGGCAAAAAGATCTATGTACAGGCATCGGAATTGGAATATGCACTGGATCCACTGCCCATCCACCGTGCCACCTACGAATCTCCGCAATACGGTGTGGTGTCTAGCTGGATGCGAGCTAGGGATCAGCTGGTCACCGTGGACGGAGATACTGAGATTGATGACGGCATCCGCCTGATTTTGCTACCCGGTCATTCTGACGGTATCCAGGGTGTACTGGTCTCCACGGAGAACGGCCCGTATCTGCTGGCAGGCGACTGCATCAACCTGTATCAGAACTGGGAGGGCAACGGAAAGCTCCGGCACATCATCGGCGGGCTGCATTCCGATGTAAAAGCATATTTCAAGACCTATGAGAAAATAGAGGCGCTGGAACAGACAGAACATATCAAGATCATCCCTGGTCACGATGTACACGTACTGGATCACAAAGTCTATCCTGTATCCGTCGAGGAGGGTTCTGAATGAATATCCTGTTTTTATTATTGGCCATTGCACTGTTCATTGCGCTGGTTCTGAAAAATGTTCCCATCGTCATCGCCACGATCCTGTCCTCTATCTTTCTCTTGCTGACACAGCAGATGGACTTGTATGATGGAATTACCGCCACATACATGACAGGCTTTGGAGACTACGTAAGAGATTTCTTCCTATTATTTATGCTGGGTGCACTCTTTGGAAAGCTGGTGGAGATCAGCGGCGCGGCCAACAGCATCTCTACATTTATCTTCCGAGCCTTTGGAGATCGCTTTGCAATCATCGGCCTGATCATCATGGGCATTATCTTAACATTGGGCGGGGTCAACCTGTTTGTGGCCATGTTTACCATGTACCCCCTGGCCATGGCTATGTTCCGCAGGGCAGACATCCCCCGCAAGTTCTTTGCTGCCGCTTATTTTGTGGGCTGTGTCGGTGCGACGATGACCGCGCCCTTCACACCGTCTATCCAGAACGCGACACCCACTGTCTATCTTGGCACCACAGTGGCCGCCGCCGCTGTTCCGGGCATGATCTCTACTGTGTTGAAGCTGGTGTTTTGCACTGCTTATGTGATGTGGGTCGTCAAACGGGCCAAGAATCGCGGGGAACACTTTGAAGAGCTGGAGGGAGAGGCTCCCGCCACTGAGGTGGGTAAGGAAAGCTCTGGCCCCTCCGTGCTGGCATCTGTGCTGCCCATGCTGGTGATCCTGCTGGTGCTGAATGTGGCCAAGCAGCCCATTGTCACCTCCTTGCTGGCTGGTATTGTGGCAGCATTTGTGTTCTACTTCAAGCATATGCCCCACAGCCTGAAGGAGATCAGCGCCGAGGTGCAGGACAGTGTGTTCTCTGGGCTGAAGACGATTTCCATTACTGCCGCCGCAGCGGGCTACGGTGCTGTGGTCGCCGCGACACCGGCTTTCCAGGAAATTACAGACTTTGTCCTCAATCTGGACGGCAATCCCCTGCTGATCGCCGGCATTGCCACCATGCTGATGGCGGGAGTTATGAACTCCTCCTCCGGCAGTATGGCCATTGTCTGTCCCATCCTGGGTGAGAGGTTCCTGGCCATGGGTGTCAACGCCGAGGCGCTGCACCGGGTGATCGTGGTTGCATCCAGCACTCTGGATTCCACTCCGCAAAGCGGCTTTGTGTGCAATATCCTCAACCACAGCCACACCACTCATCGACAGGGCTACTGGCACGTCTGCGTGGTGTCCGTCATTGCGCCTATTGTTGAAACATTGCTGCTGATCCCTCTATGTGCAATGTTCGGCCTGGCATAACAAAAAATTGCGGCCTGGAATATCCAGGCCGCAACACATATCACAAGAGGTACAATATGATAAGAAAAGAAATCATTGGTGTTTACGGAACGGGTACCATTGGCTCCGGTCAGGCTACCTTGACTACAGGTAATGGGTATGCAGTTGTGGTAGTTGGACACTCCGCCAGAGGAATCAGCCGCTGCAAACGCGCAATTGAGCATAACTGGGATGATCTTATTGCCGAGGGTCTAGCGTCCGAAGAAAATAAGGCGGCAGCAATGAATCTGCTGATCTTTTCCGATGAATTGGAGGCGCTGAAGGACTGCACCTTTATTCTGGAAGCGGTATCGGAAGACCCGGATGTCAAGCGGGAGGTCTATGCTAAGATTGCCTCCATCTGCAGGCCGGATACTATTTTTGCATCGTGTACGTCTTCCATGGACGCGGACCAACTCGCAGCTGATATTCCCAATCCCGACCGCTTTCTGATTGCCCACCCATTTCAGCCGGTTCATCTGCAGCCGCTGGTGGAATTGGTGGGATGCAAGGCAACGAGCCCCTCTACGCTGCGGCGGGCCAAGGCGTTGATGGACTCTCTGCACCGGCAGACAATAATCCTCAACCACAGCGTTCCCGGGTTCATAGTCAATCGGCTGGCTCAGGCTCTGTATAGGGAATGCATTGACCTCATTGAGCGGGGAGTTGCGGAACCAGCCGATATCGACAGAGCTGTACGTTACGCCGTGGGTATGCGGTATGCATCCATTGGCCTGCTGGAATATTTCGATGCCGTCGGATATGAATTGGAGGCAGCCATCGCCGGAAATATCTATCCCACATTGTGCAATGCGAGATCTGTGCAGCAACTTGTGGCAGATGGAATTGCTTTCGGAAAAACTGGGCAAAAAGCCCGACAGGGTCTGTACATCTGGTCGGAGTCTGATCTGGAAGATTTTCGTGATCGCCTGCAACGCCCGTTTTTCACCCAGGTAAGAGAATGGGAGCTCCCAACTGGCACTTCTGACCAGTAAATCGTACAGTGTCATACGAAGACCACTATCCGGAAAACACCCGGAGTCATTGTGTTGCAACGGCTCTGGGTATTTTTGGAAATTTGGCAATTTTCCTAAAAAATGGCCAAAACCCACAAAATACCTAGGGCCCAACGACTTCCTGCTTGATCGCTTGATAACCCCATCTCTGTAGGCTATTGACCCAAATTTGGCTAAGCGTACCAAAACCGCCGAAAGCAATTTGCTTTCGGCGGTTTTTACGTTATAGAAGTTTCATATTTTGCGGTAGGGCGTTGGTACTTCTACAGCCCTCTATTCCGCCGGAGGAAACCTCCACGGCTCCGCCACATACTGGTACAGAACCGCACCGCAGTTCCGGCAGATCACATACTTCAGCCGGTTGCCCAGGAGTCCGTTCCGCCGGAAGGTCACGATGGCCTCATTTTGCTGCCAGCCGATCCCCAGGTCATACGATCCGCACCAGGCGCAATGGTTGACGGGAATCTGCGGCTGTTTTTCCTCTCTGTAGATCATTATATCTCCAACCCCTCCTGCAGCACCTGACTGGCTGCCTTTTTGTTCTTATCGAAAGCGTGTGTATAGATGTCCAGCGTGGTGGACGGCTGACTGTGGCCCAGCAGGCCCGCTACGGTGGCCACGTCGGCCCCGCCGGCGATCAGCAGACTGGCGTTGGTGTGGCGCAGGGAGTGGACATTCAGGGCAGAGGGCAGACCATGCTTCTTCAGAATCAGCTTGAACCGCCAGGTGAAAGTGGAGGGCGTCATGGGGAGCCGCTCTCCATGGCGGCGGAAGATGTAGTCTGAAGTCTCCAATTCCCTCCCATCATACGTCTCCGTTTCCCAGGCACACTCCCGCTGGAACTCTTTCAGCAGGGACTCCATCTCCAGTGAGAAGTACACGTATCGGTCCCCGGCCACAGTCTTTGTTTCCTTGACGATAATGTCCTCGCCGGTGACCTTTACCACATTCCGCTGGATGTGGATGGACCGCTCGTGCCAGTTGATGTCACCCCACTGCAGGCCACAGCACTCGCCACGACGCATCCCGGTTGCGATGATGAGTTTGAAGTAGGTCTCGTACTTGAGACTCTCTTCCTCCAGGGCGGAGATGATCCTTTGCAGGGTTTCCAGATCTGCGATCTTCTTTTCCGTTTTCCTCCCCGCATAGCGGTATGTCCGCCAGGCGGGGTTGTGATTCAGAAAGCCGCCCTCCATGGCATCGGAGAGGATCGTACACAGCGTTGCGTGTACGCCCTCCACGGTATGCTCGGAGAGCGGCCTTCCAGTTTCAAGGCTGATGACCTTTCGCAGATCCGCATAGAAGTTACGGAAGTGCTCGGGGCGGAGTTCTGCCAACTTGTAGTGCCCCAGAATCGGCAGGAAGCGGTCAATGTCCTGCCGGTCACGGGCCAGGGTGGACTTGGCCAACTTGCCGGGGGCGATCTCCCGGAGCCACAGCTCCGTGTACTTCGCCAGTGTGATGCTCCGATCCACTTCCTCCTGGGGAAGTGACCTGCACTCCCGCTCGAACAGGACCGCCTGCTCCTTCAACCATTTTTCCCGCTGTTTTGGGGTCAGACCCTCCGGTGGATGAACGGTTTTCTGCTTGGGCCTGATGCGATTGCCCTCGTAGTCATAGCCCATAGAGACCACCAGCAGGTAGCTGCTGCCCCGTTTTCGGATACTTGCCATGTTGTGTTGACCTCTCTTTCGCTGGCCTCACTCCAGTTGAGGCCGGTTTTGCAAACACAACATACCGCAAGTGGGGAAGTAAAGCTATTGAAACTTCCTGGAAAGAACATTTTCTACGAAAGCAACAATCAGGCGCTGCGGGATTTGGCGGGACACGCGGCGGCCAGATTGAACAGGACTTCGCCCTCCGGGCGGAGCATGGCGCGCATGGCCCCGGCGGCCTGCTCTTTCTGCTCCTGCTGCGGATGGCAGTAGGTGCGCTCCAGAAAGCCCGTGTCCGCGTGCCCTACCAGATCCGCCACTGTCTGCTTGTCCACGCCGGAGTGGAGCAGGGAGGTCACATAGTAATGGCGAAGCGTGTGCAGGTGATATTCCTTTGGAAATCCAATGGACTCATAGATTTTCCGCAGCCGTTTGGTGAAGGTATCCGGGTGAATGAGCTGCCCGAGGGCATCCGTGAAGAGATAGGGACCAAGTTCCCGATGCGCCAGCCGGGCTTCCAGCTGTTTCCGCCGGCGGTAGCTCAAAAAGATTCCTCGGATATCAGATGAGAGAACGATCTCACGGTTGCGGCCGTTCTTAGTAGAGCCTTCCACGACACCTTTTCCAGGGACAACGCTGCGGGAGCGGCTGATGGTCAGGAGCAGACCGCCTCTGCTGAACTTGAAATCCTCCCACTTGAGGGCGCACAGCTCCCCCCGGCGGCAGCCGGTACACATGGAGAGCAGATAGAACATCCGGTAGTGCCGAGGCTCCTTTGCCAGAGCATCCAGCAGTTTCTGAATCTCCACGGGGGAGGGAATGTACTGTGTAGTGCGGCGTGTTAGAGGCAGATCGATCATCCGGGCCGGGTTCTTCTGGATGATCTCATTCCGCTTGGCGTCGCTAAGGACAGCGGAGACCACAGTCAGGTATTTCTGCACCGTGGCCTCCCCAATGGGCTTGCCACGGTATTTCCGCTTCCGCAGTTCTACCAGCATATTCTCCAGAGCAATCGGCCGTAGCCGGTTCAACTGGATGGCCCCGATAAAGGGATACACCCTTCCAAGCATCCGCCGATAGCTCTCCAACGTGCTGGGGGCATACCGGACCTGCCGGGCTAGCCACCGTTCGGCGTACTCCTGAAAGGGCAGATTCCCGTCCTCGCTGTAACCAGATTTGAACTGCCGTTACAGTTCTTCCGCCTCGTGAGCCACATACTGCCGGATATCGCGCTTGGGAATGCTCTCCGGCACCCGGATAGTCTTGGCCCTGCAGATGTAGATAATCTTCTCTCGGATTCGGAACTCACGTTCCATGATCTCTTTCGTGTATTTCAATTCGTGGAGCCGGTCGTCCCGGCACTTCATGCCCTGGGGTGTGGTGTAGGTAATGGACTTCCGAGTGGCCGACCATCGAACTTGATACCCCTCGCTCTCCATCAGGGAGATGAAGTCTTCCCTGGTAGATGCGAACCGCATACATTGGTCGATGGCATTCATGAGTCGGAATTTCCAGCTCTCGCCCTTGGCGGCAGAGCGATACTCCCGGGTGTCCATCCACTTCTGCTGGACCTGCTTCTGCGGAGGTGGAAGGATCGACAGATGGTGGGCGGCGCAGATCTCATCGTTGGCCAGCCGATGGGCCTGCAGGTCGGCGGCACTCTGGTGGAGCTTGCGGCCGTTCTGGAAGCTGACACTGTTTACGATCAGGTGGCTGTACAGAATGTCGGTGTCGATGTGAGTCGCCACCAGCACCTCGAAGTCTGGAAACTTCCGCTGGGCCAACTCCAAGCCAATAGCATGTGCCTCCTGGGGCGTCAGGCCATCCGTTGCCGCAAAGAATTGGACGAAGTGGTAGTACTGCCAGCCATCTGTTTTAACGAACCGCTCCTTGGTGAGCTGTATCTCCTGCCACGCCGTCGGGGCAGTACAGTTCCAGCCTGACACCAGCCGATGTCCTTCCCACAGCGTTTTTTCGTCCTGTCGGATGTACTGAAGCACTCCGGCGAGCGCGCCCCGGCCACCGCCCCGGTTCTTGATGGTGGTGAAGGTAGCCATCTCAGTTCACCTCCCGCAGCAGATGGCAGAGCTGCCCACAGATCGCTTCGTACTTGTCCGCTAAGGCGTCGCCGCGCAGAATCGTGACCTTGCCCATGTTGGCCAGGGTGGTGAGCTGGTTCAGGTTCCGCCCCTGAGCCTTCAGCTCGGAGAGCACCTTGTCCAGCCCCTCCACCTGCACGATCTCCTTACCCAGGCCGCAGAGGCACAGGCAATCGGTGACGGTTTTGTTTACGCTTTTCGCACGCGCCTGGATGACGGCCTTTGTCCGGGGGCGTCACTCGGAGCGTGATGATTTCCGTTTTCTTTTCTCTCGGCATTCGTACTCCTTTCAAACTTTCGCCCCAACCAAACGAAAGTCCAGCGAAGCGGGTTTCGTTTGGAGAGGAGACACAGCGGAATGAATGCGCCCTGCCGCTCGCGGCGGGGCAAATGATATGGAGCTTGTGTCGACGAAGGGGCTGGGGGCGGGGCAGGGCCCCGAAACTGCGGCCGGTGTATAGCCCCGGACGCGATGCTTGCCCTCCCATATGGGAGGTTTTTCCCTGCCGGAGCTGTGAACACCACACCCAGCAAATTATTCATATGGGTCGATGGTGACGATCTTTTCGGTAGCGAGATCATCGACACCATCGACACTTTTCAGGCAGATGAGTCTGCCTCTGCTCCACCTGCGAAATGACACGACGATGCCACTGTTCCTTAGAGCCCCAATGTTTTTCCAAATTTGATGGGAGAGGCTGTTGCGTGTTAGCCCTTCGAGGTCGGCAGGATCAATCTTTTCCAGCAGCGCCTTGGCAGAGACACAGATCTCCGATTGTTCCCATAGCAAGGCGGAGAGAAGAAAGACAATCCGACTATTGGACGGTTCCGCTTCCGCTCAGTTGTCCCTGAGCAGATTCCAGATGTGACTTTTACCATCGAACTCCAGGAATAGCTCCCGGTAGATGATGTCCCGGCCGGTACAGTAGAGGGTGGCGGCGTTCTCTCCCCGCCTGCGCTTGCGGAGCACGAAGTTGGAGCCTGTGGCGCCACTCAAGCCTGTGATGCCGGAGATCATGTCCATAGGGTCGTCATCATTCAGCTTCCGCAGGTGATGGATCAACAAGACGGCAATGTAGTGCCGGTCTGCCAGATCTTTGAGGACACCGATGTCCTGGTAGTAGGGATTTGTTTTGTTCCCAGCCGCGCGAATGCGCTGGAGGGTATCGATGACTACCAGACCAATAGCCGGATGCACTTTGAGAAACTACGCGATCTGTTCCACCAGTCCGCTGTGGAGCTGCTCCGCCATCATGGCGAAGTGCAGCGACGGAGGCGTGAGATCAAAGAGCAAGCTCTGGATACGCTGGAAGCTGTCTTCCAGGTAGAGGTAGAGACTTCGCACGGGTATATAGCGAAGCTCCAGAGCGATTTGCCCTGTGCGGCACAGAGACATATCTACAGGGCCAGCCGGGACTTGCCGATCTTCGGTGCTCCTGCCAGCAGGTGGAGCCCCTGGGGCAGCAGGTCTCCTCCACGACGAACCAGAGGGGCATGGGGAATGATCTGCTGGGTATCTGCATTAATGGTATTCAATTTTTTCATCCGAAAATCTCCCTTTCCCCAAAATAAAGGCGCGGATCGACGGCCATCGATCCACGCCCTCTACACCAGAGAAAATGTCTTGAGTCTGAACAACCCTGGGAATATCCCCCTGGGAGAATTGATAGCAGAGGCACTGAACATCTCTCCGGAGGAGTACCATGAGCTGCAGCAGATGCTGGATAGGGCAATGACAGCATGGACCGCTATGAGGAAGATCACTGGATACGGGATTGGTTCGATGCCAACGAGGAGATGATCCTGCTCCATGACGCCCTGTGCTGCCGCCAGATATTTCGACTGATCCAAGAGAAGGATGAGATCCTATCAGAAGCGAGAACATTCCCGGAGCAGAATTCTCTTTTCCCAGAAGAAGATCTGGAACTCGGAGAACGGGACAGAGAGGGCCTGGCCGCAATCGGAGCATATAAAGACTACTTGGAGTACCCAGAGGACTATGGTGGGGAAGATCACATCGTCTATCAATTTGGCGATGAGTATTATACTTCGTCTGTTCCTCGAACGCCGATACCGCCGGAGTCACCGGAAAAGACGAGGGCGCTGTTGGTTGCCTATGGGCAGCTGAACGTGAAGTGGGCCGCCTATAAAAAATATTATATATAACTACAAAAGACTCCTGGAAGACATCGCGTCGGTCTGTCAGACACTTCGGGCGTTCGTTCGTATGGGATTCTCGTCGCTGGAAAAGCTGACGCCCAATAACTATGTGGCATCACTGCATGAATTTTTGTTTCATGAGCGAGCCCATAAGTGGGTTACAAATCCCGCGGAAGGGACCGGATTTTACACCTACATGGATGACGTGCGGATTCATCTTCGCCTCCAGGAAACGGCTCCTGGCTCCGGCGCATTCAAAGTCTACGAGTACTAGTTGGCAGACCTCCTCCAGACCATGATGAAGCTGGATTTCTATAAGGCACTGGAGGCCGGGCACCTAATCCGCAGGTGTGAGAACGGTGGACGGTATTTTCTGCTGTAAAAAGGTTACCACATCAGATATTGCGACCTGCCCAACTCCACCAACCCCAAGTACACCTGCGCCCAGCTGGGCTACCGGATCAGAGGCGTCAAGGAGGAGGCGGAGGACAGTTCGCTGTCCCAGGATCTTTACCACTGCTATCAGCGGATCGACAAGGGTTGGTCCCGAGGTGCCATTACAGCGGAGGAGCGAAAGCTGCTGCGAGAGAAAGCACAAGAGATTTACCGCGTAGCAAGAACAAAACCGAGTATGTTCTATGAGGCATTTAACACATCTCTGTCTAATAAGAAACTGTATCCGCTCTGTGCCGTTCAGTGAAAAAGCAGATCCAGAGGAAGAAAAAGAACGTTGATCTTTCATCTTGGAAGGAAGTGGGCGGTGGCCTGTGACAAACGAGGAACTGTATCAGAAATGTCGGATCGGTGACTCCACCGCCTTTGAATAGCTCCACAGACAGATGGAAAACTTCATCCGAAGAATTGCTCTGGATGCGGCTAGGCATTTTGAATGTACAGACACTGCAGCGACATTGCTGATAGAAGCTCTATGTGCCGAAGGAAACCTGGAGTTGTGGGATTGGATTCAGGTCGGCAGCCATGATGAGCATGCGGGAAATTAACCACCTATCTCAACCCCTTTTGCGGGGAAGAATGTACTGCTATCTGAAGACTAATTTGGGCGTCATAGCTTTGAGCAAGGATGAGATGGAACGTGTACGACTACCCCAGAAACTCTGCCATGCGGAGGGAAAGGCCATCGGCGAGATCGCGACACTGTTATATATCTCCGGGATGTCAGCCGCAAGACTGGTCGGATACCATATCCATTTCCTATCTGTATTTGATTTGTAGAGGGAAGGCGAGGAGGGTGATCCATTTGAGTAACTAGAGGAGCATGAGCAAGGAACGTCTGTGGAGCAGATCGTCTACCAAAAGGTGCACCTGGAACTGCTGGAGCTACTGCTCTGCTTGCTAAGCGTCAAAAACCGCTCTATTCTGGGCCACACCTTCGGGGGTATACGGCTATGAACAGCTATCTGCTGATGAAAACTGGGCCTGCAGGAGATGCTCTCCTCCGATAACATGACAAAGGCGAGAAAGACAGTCTTGGGGCACCTGCGCCAACGCTGTCCCGGAAGTGATCTCCACCGCTGGCGCAGGGCCTTCCGGCTGATGAGGAATGCGAGGGCAGGAGATTCCACTGCCTGTCTATCCTATCCGGTGTGGTGGGGGAAATAATCCATCCGTGAAGATGATTCGGAAACCTTCTTGCCGACTCCCACAGCCGTCCGCATCGGTCTTGGGATTGAAGTTACTGTTGCCGTCGTAGACACACAGGTAGGGATACTGACAATAAGGGAGAGGTGGAGCCACGCGGCTCCGCATCCTTTTATATTTAGCTTTTTTTGTTAAGCACCATCTGATTTTGTTGTAGATCGGCCATCCGGAGAAGCAGGGCATGACGTTCCATGGGCTGGCCATCTGGATGAACTACAACGGCCCCAGTGGAGTGGAAAGGGCATTCAAGCGTGTTATCCCAAAACTGAAACAACACGTCCACGGCGGAGTGTGGCCGGACATCCAGAGACCTCTCCAGAAGGCACAGCAGGAGTTCTGTTACTGCACGCCACAAGAGACATGGATCAAATAACAGTGGAATCTCGATATAAGAGTCAAGGTCTAGTTGTTTTGCACGGAAGTCAATCCTAGAGACTGCCTTGGTACATTTGTGGAAAAACTTTGAGCCGAGCAGGCATTGGCAGAGAGACGTTGGCGCCATTGGTATTGTGTATTATATAGGACGGTTGCGCTCTGCTCCATGTAATTTGTCCGGTGTTTTATGGCTGTGGGACAGGTGCTTCATCATCTTCAGGCGATCCTATTTTTTTGCGGGGGTGTAAACAAGAACTCTACATGGTTATCAGAATAGGCAGCATAGGTGTGGTCCTGCTTGGGGAGCCCTTGCAGCATTGTCATTTATTGTAAACAATGGATTGTAAAATTTGTGCGTTGATGTTAAAATATAACTAACACATTGGTGAGAACAATACACTTTTTGTTCAAATATGCAGCGGCTGGCGATATTTCTTTGCGGTCAGTAGATGAATCAAGTGTTTTGCTGTGGAGCACCAAAGTGAAACTACAGGCCAATTTGGCATGGGATTATCAGAAAGGAGAGAAAACGGAATGGAGTCCATGAATGAGGAGAAAGAACTGTTGGAACACGTGATGAAGCTGATGGCAGAGCATTTCGGGAAAAATTGCGAGATCGTGCTTCATGATTTTATGGCGCCTGACAACCATACAATCATCGGAATTGAAAATGGGGAGGTAACGGGCCGGGAGATTGGCGGATGCGTTACGAATCTGGGCTTGGAGATCCTCAACGGAAAACCGGCGGAGGATGCATTCAATTATGCCACCTATGCTGAAAATGGGCATCTTCTGCGGTCTTCCTCCATCTATTTTCACAACAGCGCTGGACAGCCCATCGGTTCCCTGTGCATCAACACGGATATTACGGATACCACGTATTTTGAAAAGATGCTGCGGGAATACAACAATACCCACGACTATGAAAACAGGGAAGATGCTTCTCCGAAGGAGGTCTTCATGCCGGACGTCCATGAGCTGCTGAATCGCCTGATCGACCAGTGCATCCAAAAATATGGAAAGCCTCCGAAGCTCCTGACCAAAGAGGAAAAAATTCAGTTTATCGCGGATCTGGATATGAAGGGGGCCTTTGTGATCACGAAGGCCAGCGATCGCGTCTACTCGCTGCTTGGGATTTCCCGATACACATTCTATACATAT
This sequence comes from Dysosmobacter welbionis, assembly GCF_005121165.3. Taxonomy (NCBI): domain Bacteria; kingdom Bacillati; phylum Bacillota; class Clostridia; order Eubacteriales; family Oscillospiraceae; genus Dysosmobacter; species Dysosmobacter welbionis. Next base: position 3,022,001 of record NZ_CP034413.3, read on the forward strand.
CTGGAGCAGGGGAGGAAAATGCGTGGGGAAAGCCGGACTCCTGTAGAATAAAATGTTTGTCTAAAAGACACATTTTTTGTCTTGACATAGAACGGATTATTGTGTTAAAATACAATCAAACTTAAAACGCAGAAATAAGAACAACGGTAGAGACGAATCCGATCATGTTTTCCTCTCAAAATTGAGAGTTTATTTCTGCGAATTTTTTTACCCTTTGACAAAACAGAATGTCTGTATAAAAAACATAAAGTATGTCTGCTATCAGAGGCCAACTTCTGAAGCATATAAAAACTGACAGGGGGAAAAACGATGAAAAAATGGTTTGCTCTCGCTCTTGCGGCAATGATGATGCTCGCAACACTGACTGGATGCGGCGGTACCGAAAGCGGAGGCACCCAGCAGACCCAGGAAACAGACCAGGGTCAAAGCTCCTCTGAGACCGACACCGTAGTTTACCCGGAGATTCCTGCGAAGACCGGCAGTCTGACCATTGGTATTTCGACAAACGCGCTCTCCAATATCCACAACCGGCATATGTTTGAGGGACTGAGAGAAGAGGCGGAGGGGCGCGGCCATACTGTCGTCACGGCAAACGCCAATGGTGACCCCACGCAACAGGCCAACGACATTGAAAATCTGGTGCAGGCCGGATGCGATGTCATCGTCGTTCAGAACGCGGACAACTTCTCTCTGAAGAATGCGGTTCAGGAGGCCAGAATGGCAGGCATCCGCGTGATCTGCGAAGACACCGGCTGGATTGACGGCATCGACGCCATGTTCCTGCTGAACAGCATTGCTGTCCAGGCAGACATTAACATGATCCTGGCGGCTGAGGTGGGCTTCAGCGGCAAGATCATCACAACGGGGCATCAGGACAACTTTGCTTTGAGGGCTGGCTCCTACATCCATGACGCATTTGTAGAAGAATATGGATTTGATGTTGTAGCTCATGTACAGACAACCTTCCCTGGTACGACCGAAGTGACTTATAACGGCGTAGACTCTGCGCTGACAGCCAACCCCGATGTGGTTGCGATCTTCACATCTCAGGATCTGGAGGCCATGGGTGCGATCCAGGCTTTGAAGGAGCACGATCTCTATCCTCAGGTAAAGTGCATAGGCGTTGACGGCGAGGTAGACATCCTCAATGATATCAAGGCCGACGGCTCCTGCATTGCCACGGTGGTGTCCGATCTGGACAGCGCCAATGTCAATGTCGTAGATGCCTGTGAGGCGTTGATGGCCGGCGAGGATGTGGCGAAGTACCACGAAATCCCGTACGCCGTCGTCACAAAAGAAAATGTGGATGAGTTCCTGGAGAAGGCTACTGCTGAGGCTGAGAAGTACGCGGAATAAGGCTGATATAGAGAACATTGGGCCGCCCTGCGCTCCGGAATGGGGCGGCCCGATGCCATCTATGAAATATTTTTAGAAAATGAAGGGGAACTGACCAATGAGCGTGTATGAGAATTTGAAAGAACATGGGATCGAGCTGCCCAAGCAGCTGGCTGCGGCCGGACTCTATAAGCCTGTGAATCAGGCCGGGAATCTGGTGTTCATCTCCGGCCAGGGCAGCATGGTGGATGATACGAAGATCACCGGCCGTGTGGGCGCTGACCTGAGCGTGGAAGAGGGCGCCGCAGCTGCGCGGATCTGCGCGATCAACACACTGGCCGCGCTGGAGGCCTATCTGGGGGATCTGAACAGGGTGAAGCGGTGCGTGAAAATCCTGGGTTTCGTGGCCAGCACAGATGATTTCCATGAGCAGGCGCAGGTCATCAACAGCGCGTCTCAGGTCTTTATAGACGCCTTTGGAGAAGAGGGGCGGCACGCCAGATCCGCCATCGGCTCCAACGCCCTGCCGCTGGGCTTGGCCGTGGAAGTGGAATCCATCTTTGAGATCGAGGAGGCCTGAACAATGCTGGGAAGGGATGTTAGCCCTGTAGAGATCGCGGACATTTTCGCGGCAGAACAGAGACTCCGGAAAGTCTTTCCGCCCTCTCCGCTGCTGAACATGGAATTCCTGAACCAGCAGCTGGGTGCGCAAGTCTGGTTGAAAGCGGAGAACCTTCTGCCGTCGGGGGCCTATAAATACCGCGGCGCCATGAACAAGATCACTTCTCTGATCGAGCGGTACGGCAAGGAGCTTCGGATCGTCACAGCTTCCTCCGGAAATCATGGCATGGCTTGCGCACTGGCCGCCCGGAATCTGGGGGTCCAAGCAAATGTCGTGGTTCCCGTGTCCACGCCCCAGATCAAAAAGGACAGCATCCGCGCACTGGGGGCCAATTTGGTGGAAGTCGGCGCGACATATGACGAGTCCTTCGTCTCTGCCTGTGAACTGGCAGAAAAAGAGCATCTGTACTACGTGCACCCCACCTCTGACCGGTATACTGTGGGCGGCCAGGGGACCATTTCCCTGGAGATTCTGGACCAGTGCCCCCAAGTAGAGCAGATCGTGGTGCCCATCGGGGGCGGCGGCCTCATCACGGGGATCGCTCTGACCATGAAGACGCTGAAGCCCTCCGTCAAGATCTATGGTGTGATGCCGGCAGGGTCGGCTGTCTATGTGGAATCCCGTCGGCAGGGCCAGCTGGTGACGCTGGATCACTGTTCCTCTATGGCGGATGCAGTTGTACGGAAAACCGGCGAGGAATACCTGTATCCTTACATTGAAAAATATGTGGATGACATCTTTACAGTCACGGAGGACAGCATCCGGCAGGCGGTCAGAACAGCGTGCTTGTATGGAAAGCTGACGCTGGAGGGCTCCGGTGCCCTGGCCTTGGCGGCGTTGCTGGAGAAAAAGTGTCCGCTCAGTCCCGGAACGGTTCTGATCTGCTCCGGTGGAAATATCGACAAAGCTGTTTTGGACCTGTGTATGCAGGCTTGAGAGGAAATGATGGCTATGATGACCGTGAATGGCCAGCGGCTCCAAGCACATCTTGAGGCCCTGGCGGATATTGCCCGAACCCCGGACGGGATTTGCCGACTCTCCTATTCTGACAGCTTTTGGAAGTCCAACGCCTATGTGGCGCAGCTGATGCGGGAGGCTGGCATGAGCGTCACCACCAATCCAGTTGGAAATGTGGTGGGCACTTATCCTGGCAGGTCTCCGACAAAGATTACCATAGGCTCTCACATCGATTCTGTAGTAAATGGCGGGATCTTTGACGGCTGCCTGGGCGTTCTCGCGGGGATCGAAGCGGTCCACACCTTATCTGAAAAGGGGATCGTCCCCGAACACAGCATCGACGTGGTGTCCTTTGCCGAGGAGGAGGGCATTGTGATCACCGGACTGATCGGCAGCCGTGCTTACTGTGGGTTGCCACCCACAGAGCCGGTGCTAGAGAAGATGGGGGAGTTCGGATTTACCCTTCAGGACTTGGCAGAGGCGAAATACACGGGAGACATCGATTACTCCCTTGAGCTGCATATTGAGCAGGGCGGTGTGCTGGAGTCCCAGAAGAAGGATATCGGCGTGGTCCGCTCGATCATTGCCCTCCGGCGCTATATCGTGGAGTTTGCGGGCGTGGCCAATCACGCCGGCACGACGCCCATGACGCTGCGGAATGACGCGTTGGTCAAGGCGGCCAGGTTCATCATGCGGGTCCGCCAGGTGGTCATGGAGACCGACCCCCACATGGTGGGTACGGTAGGGCATCTGGAGGTGCAGCCCAACGCCATGAACGTGGTTCCGGGCCGTGTGGCTTTGACGCTGGAGCTACGGGGACTGCGGGAGGATCTGCTGGAGTCCGTTTATCAGATGCTGATGGAGGAGTTCCGGAAGGACATCGTCTCCTGCCGGCTGACGATGGAACAGCCCTGCTTCCATATGTCGGAAACCGTGCAGCAGAGCGTCCGGAACGCGGCCCAGAAGCTGGGACTTGCGGCGATGACTATGGACAGCGGAGCCGGTCACGACAGCATGAGCCTCTCGCAGGTGACGAGGGTCGGCATGATTTTTGTCCCAAGCGTCAAGGGAATCAGCCACAGCAAAGAGGAGTTCACGACGTGGGACGATGTGACCAATGGAGCAAATGTCCTCTTGCACGCCCTGTGTGACATCGATCGCCTTGAAACACCCGGGAGGTGAATTTTTTGAGCGAGAAAAACGACTATATCATTGAGATGCACGGCATCCAGAAGAGCTTTGGCGGCGTCAAGGCGCTGCGTAACATTGATCTGCAGGTGAAGCGCGGAAGCTGCCACGCCCTTCTGGGCGAGAACGGCGCTGGCAAATCGACCTTGATGAAGGTCCTGACCGGTATCATTGCAAAAGACAGCGGAAAGATCCTGCTCAATGGGGAGGAGGTCCAGATCCAGAGCCTCCGCCATGCAGAGGAGCTGGGCATCGCCATCGTTCCGCAGGAGCTGTCCTTTATCAGCTATTTTACGGTGGCGGAAAACATCTTCTATGGCGAAGAGCCTACACGTCCTCTGCCTCTGCTGATCGACTGGAAAAAGCTGTATACCGCCTGTGATGAGAAGCTCAAAGAGCTGAAAATCGATCTGCCCAGCAAAATGCAGGCCGGAAAGCTGAATGTCTCCGATCAACAGATGATGGTCATCGCTCGCGTACTGGCAAAGAATGCCAACATCATTATCATGGATGAACCGACGGCGCGCCTTGGTCATGGAGAAGTGACGAAGCTGCTGAAATATATTCAATATCTGAAAACCTGCGGGAAGACCATTATTTACATCTCCCATCGTCTGGAGGAAATTTTCGAGATCTGCGATACCATCACAGTCCTGCGCGACGGCGAGACGATTCAGACCGCTCCCACCTCCCAGATGGACAGCGACAAGCTGATCAACCTGATGGTCAACCGGCAGATCAAAGTCAACACCACCCGGACCCGGAAGAGCAGCATCGGCGAGACCGTCCTCTCTGTAAAGGGACTTTCGAAAAAGGGTGTGCTGCGGGACGTCTCGTTTGAAGTCCACAAGGGTGAGATTTTGGGGATGTTCGGCCTGGTGGGCGCCGGTCGGACAGAAGCGGTCCGCGCCATGCTGGGGGTTGACCGGTATGACACGGCGGAAATCCGGTTGGACAGTAAGCCCGTCGTATTCAAAAACATCGGACAGGCCCTAGCCGCTGGCGTCGCGCTTGTGCCGGAGGAGCGGCGGAAGCAGGGGATCCTTCCCAACACGCCGATTTACAAGAATGTGTCCATCTGCAATCTGAAGGCGCTGTCGCGTCTGGGCCTGATCGACAAGAAGAAGGAACTGGAATACGCCAAGCACTGCACGGAGATACTGGGCGTCGCCTGCTCCTCCGTATTCCAGAATGTGGGAAATCTCAGTGGCGGTAATCAGCAGAAGGTAGTCATTTCCAAGTATATTGACCGCAATATCCGCGTGCTGATCCTCGACGAACCCACCCGCGGCATTGATGTCGGTGCGAAAGATCAGATTTATGAAATCATTGAGGGCCTGGCACAGCAGGGAATGGCAGTGATCGTGATCTCTTCTGAGATACCGGAGTTGCAGCTGATGTGCGACCGCATCTGCGTCATGAGCCAGGGGAAAGTGACGACCGTGATCGATCGTTCTGAATTTGCGGATTCCGATAATATTCTGCGGAATGCAATCGGAATATGAGGATAGGGAGGAGTTCATTGATGAACGCCAAATTAAATGTTTCCAGAATTGCCCGGAATTACGGGACGCTTTTCGCTTATATCATCATGCTGCTGGTGTTCTCGATCCTGGCGCCGAGTGCTTTCCCGACGCTTTCCAACGTGATCAGCATCCTGCGGCAGATCGCCATGCTGGCCACCATCAGCCTGGGCCTGACCTTCGTCCTGATCACCAAGCGCTCGGATCTGTCCATCGGCTACAGCACAAGCTTCCTCGGGATCGTAGTGGCTGCGCTCCTGGTCAGGGCTGGAATGAACATATGGCTTGCTGCATTGATCACGGTCCTTCTCGGCGCACTGATTGGACTGATCAACGGCGTTGTGATCGCCTATCTAGGAGTTCCGGACTTTATTGCATCTTTGGGAGTCGGTTACGTGGTGGCTGGCATCAATCAGGCCTATACCAAAGGCCACCCCATCTCCAATCTCCCGGCGGACTTTGAGATCTTTGGCGCTCAGCGACTGGGCGGTGTGATCCCGAACGCGGTTATCATCATGCTGATTGTACTGGTCGTGTCTAGCATTATCCTCAACCAGACAAAGTTGGGACGATACATATATGGCGTGGGTGATAACGAAGAGGCATCTCTGATGTCCGGCGTCAATACGCGCTCCACCATTGTGTGGGCCTATGTTTTCTGCGGCATTGCCTGCGGCGTCACGGCCGTGATGCTGACTTCCAGACTGGGCTCTGCGCATCCTCAGGCTGCGGAGGATTACTTGCTGGATGCTATTGCGGCCGTATGGCTGGGCGGCACCGCTTTCAAAGACGGTGAGCCGAATCTGGCTGGTACACTGCTGGGCGCTCTGATTATCGGAACAATGGCCAACGGCCTCACGATCCTCAATGTCTCCTACTACTATCAGGATATTGCGACTGGCCTGATTATTCTCGCCGCCGTTATTATCACCTCGGTTCAGAAGAGCCACAAGAATTAACGAAGGATTGGAGAATACTTGTATGAGAACACTGGTAAAAAACGGGACCATTGTCACAGCAGAGAGTGAGTACAAAGCAGATATTCTCATTGTCGATGAAAAGATCACGTCAATCGGCACCAATCTAGAAGGCCCCTTTGATAGAATCCTGGATGCAGAGGGCAAATATGTGCTCCCCGGCGGTGTGGACAACCACGCCCACTTTGAGGCGCTCAATACGGACGGCATCACCACAAACGAGCCCTATGCCACTACCTGGGTGGCCCTGCAGGGAGGAACGACTACCATTGTGGACTTCTGCACCAATGAACCCGGCATGAACCTGGTGGATTCCGTCAACTACCGCCTGAATGTCCGCGCCAAAGGCAAGGTGGCTCCCGACATCGCCATTCACGCCTGCTGCAACGATTTCACGGATGAGACCGTCGGTGAGATCAAAAAGCTGGTGGAGATGGGTGTTCCCACCATGAAACTGTTCCTGGCCTATAAGGGCACCTCCCTCTACATGGATGACAGCAAGCTGCTGGCCTGCCTGGAGGAGGCTGGCAAGCAGGGCATGACGATGATGGTCCATGCGGAGAATCCGGACGTTCTGGATAAGTGCCGCAATGATGCGGCCGCTACCGGACACTATGAGCCAAAATACCACTACATGACCCGCCCCCCCTACGGCGAGGCGGAAGCCGTCTCCCGTGCCATCCGGTTTGCGGATGCCATGCACTGTCCCATGTGCATTGTCCATGTCAGCTGCATCGAGGCTGGCGAGGAGATCCGCAAGGCTCGTGCGGAGGGCAAGGCGGTGATCGGCGAGACCTGTCCCCACTATCTGGTGCTGGACAAGCACAAGATGGACCATCCGGACTGGCACATCGCCGCCCGGTGGATCTGCTCTCCGGCCCTGCGGGACAAGGAGGACCAGGATTACCTATGGAAGGCGCTGAATAAGGATTGGCTGTCCATCTGCGGCTCTGACAATTCCGGCATCCCCCAGGCACAGAAGAACTGGGGCTGGGACGAGGAGCATCAGCGCTGCGACTTCCGGATGGTCCCTAACGGTTGCCCCGGCGCCGGCGACCGCATGAATGCCCTGTGGACCTATGGCGTTGCCGCCGGCCGCATGACACGGCAGAAGTTTGTGGATGTGTGCTGCACCACGCCGGCCAAGCTGAACGGCATCTATCCCCGCAAGGGGACCATCCAGGTGGGCGCTGACGCGGACCTGGTGCTGTTCGACCCGGACTACAAGGGGACGATCACGCTGGAGACCAACCCCACTGGCGTGGAGTACAACGTGTTCGAGGGCCTGGAGCAAATCGGCCGCGCTGATACGGTGTTGCTGCGCGGCAGCGTCGTGGTGGAAAACGGCAGGTATCTGGGTGAAGTTACAGAAGTTGTGGCTGACGGCATTACCTATCAGGGATGCACCAGCGCCAACGGCAAGTTTATTCCCGGCAAACCCTATGGTTTGGGATATGACCTCTTGAAAAGATCATAAGAAGAGGATTGCAATCGGGATGAACTCCTTGAACTTTCACGGATGTATAAGAGACGATGTTGATCAATTTCCTATCAATGCTGTAACAGGGCGCCGAGTACATACTCGGCGCCTTCTGTCATCATCCAGTTTGCATATGCGAACTACCTTTATTACATAGGGAACGTTGTAAGTGTAAAACGATTATAAGAATATGAGGCTATCCCGCCGAAAGGCCGATCTTAACTTATATCGTCTGTATCTCAGAAAATATTTCCTGTTGGCTTGACAAAGAGGGCGTGCCCATTTTGAAGAAATTGACGAAACCATTATCTGCTTAGTACGATGACTGGAATGTTAATATCATCAATCTGCTGGAGACCTACGACCGTCTGATTGCGTTTGGTCAAAAGAACCTCAGCACCCCCTTTGTGCAGGAGGGCATCCAGAGCATCAGCACCAGAAATCGCATCCTGCGTGAGCTCTGCTCCCAAAACCCGCCCATCTCCAAAGTGTTCCGGGAGATTGGGCTGGCGGACGAACAGGGATCCGGGATGGGGAATACTTATAAGTACACAAAGCTCTACTCCGGCGGGAGCCCGGAATTTATTGAGGGTGACGTGTTCCACACAGTCATGCCGCTTGCTCCAATTACGGCTGAAATGGTTGGACCGCAGGACGTCACCCATGTGACCCTACATGATACCCTGCTTGAGCGTATCCTTGTTTTTTGAACGGAACTGCGCTCTAAAGCGAGGATTATGCAACACTGTGGTTTTCAGGATTTCAAACATTTCACGCAGAAGTATCTTAAACTTTTGCTGAACCTTGGGATGCTGAAGATGACCCTTCCCGATAAACCTCAGAGCCACAGCCAGAAATATATGACGGTGCAAGGGGCTGTACCTAAAAATTGAACACAATTTGGAATAAAGAATTGAAGGCATGATCTTGGGTAATAAAAGACTATATTGTGGCGAAAAGCTTTGATAAGTTAGGCTGCCTTGCATACCTCTGTAAGACGTCTAATGAGGCTTGGTACCTTTCAGGTATACTAGAGGTTCTGCAGGCTGTCGGCGTCCAGATCGTGATCCTGGATGGTCCTGAGATTTATTCGGAGTGTGTCCCTACACGTATGTGGAGGACATGGAGAATATCATTGATCGGGGGGACAGTTGGACAGGGGTTTATAATGCAGAAGATTACCCGGAGATACTGAGGAAGAATTCCATGCCGCTTACGATAAAGAGGTCCAGAATGAGCCCGTCGGGAAGATTAGGCCTTGTTTGAAAAATAAAAGTTACACAAGAAACCAAGTTATGCGAAGCTATGAGCATGAAACGATATGAATTAACAAAAGAACAATGGGAACGGATCAAGTCGCTGCTGCCACCAGAAGAAATGGGAAAGCGGGGGCGCCCCCGGAAGGATAACCCGATTATGCTCAACGGAATGCTCTGGATCGTCCGGAGCGGTGCGCAGTGGCGTGAACTGCCGGAGACTTATGGCCCTTGGCAGTCTATATACGCCCAATTCGCTAAATGGGGGGATGACGGCACTCTGGAAGTGGTATTCCACACACTGTCTACGGACGCGGATATGGAGAACCTGAACATGGACTCCACCTGCGTAAGGGTGCATGAAAGCGCAAATGGCGAGGAAAAAACGGCAGATAAGGCGGTTGGCCGTACCAAAAGCGGATGGAACACAAGACTCCACGCTGTTGTAGACGGTCTGGGAAACCCGCTGGAGTTCCGGATCTCCGCTGGAAATGGCCACGATTCGGTTCACGCTGTTGAACTGCCGCAAAAGGTCAGAATCGGCAGGAGTGCCGTGCCGCCAGACCGGGCCTATGGTGCCCGGACGATTCGGGAATATATCTCAGCGCACAGGGCCAGCTATGTGATCCCGCCGCAAAGCAATGTTTCCGATCCCTGGCCGGTTGACTGGCATCTGTATAAAGAGCGCCATCTGGTGAAGTGTTTTTCCCAGAAAATCAAGTGGTTTCGCAGAATCGCCACCCGATATGACAAGCCGGATGCTTCCCTCTTGGCCTTTGTGTATTTTGCCGCCATCGCTATTTTGTTACTTTAGCACAATCTCCGCCTTTTTTCGAATAAGCCCTAGTAAGCGACCCCATCCTTTTTACGGATAACCGGTTGGGAAATGGAGAAGCAAGGATACTGCCGATATCCGGTGATTTGCGCGTGAGGGAAGAATATCCGGGCAGAAAGCCGTTGCCGGGTGAAAGCGCCTAACCTGTTGGGCACACACTGCTGTTACCGTCATCCTCACAACCGTTTCTGAAAATTGCCCGCCACGGAAACATCCTCATCCATGATAATAAAGGAATTGGGATCTTCTTCCCGCAGGATTTTCCGCAGGTGGAGCGCCTCCTTCTTAGAAACTACTGTCAGCAGCAAGTCGGACGGCTCGTTGCTGTAAGCTCCGACGCCAGTCCACTTCGTCACGCCGCGGCCGGCATATCGGAACACCAACTGCTCCATGGCCTCAGATTTGGTGATGATCAGCATGGTGACCATTACATTCTGCAAGTGCATCCGGTCCAGAGTCAGGTAGGTGGTGCAGCCGAAGATGATGCTGTAAACCACCACGTCCTGTTCAAACAGGAGGAGGCCGATCCCGTATACGAACACATTCAGGATCATGGCGATTCGCCCCACGCTGAAATCCGGCTTTTTCTGGACGCACAGCAACCCCAGGATCTCCTCGCCGCCGCCGGAGCATCCCGCTGTCAGCGTCATGCCCGCCCCGACGCCGCATACCAGCCCGCCGATGACGCAGGCCGCGATTGTCTCGTCAAACAATCCTTCCGCCGGGATCGGGATTAGGGCCAAAAAGGCACTGTAACAGACGATGCAAAGGGCGGTCTTTGCAAAGAAAAAGTGCCCGAACCGGAACCAGGAAATCAGCAGTAGAGGAATATTCAGCAGAAAATAAAGAATGCCCGCCAAGTCGCCGATCTGCTGGATGGCAGGGAAGAAATGCAGCAGCAGCATTCGCAGCAGCTGCGCGATTCCCAGGAATCCCCCGCTGTACATATCATGCGGCAGAATGATCCAGTTCATGGAGGCGGAAAACAGCAGGGAACCCAGGATGATTTGAGCGGCTTCCTGCACCGGATGTCCCTTGTACAGCTCCAGTGCCGTGGGGCTGTCATGCGTTTGCTCCATTTCTCATCTCTCCTTTTCGCTCTGTGGAGAAGCCCTGGCACAATCTGTGCCAGGGCTTCTCCACAACTTGATCTTACTCAGTCGCCAGGCCGTGTTCCACCAGGAACTGGTGGGCCACCTCCTGGGCGCTCATGCCGTCCACGTCCACTTGGGCGTTCATGGCAGCCATGGTCGCCTCGTCGATGGCACCGTCCAGTCTGGACAGTATCTCGGCCAGTTCGGGGTCGGACTCCAGGAGCTCGGCATCCACAAAGTTCACAGCGTAGTAAGGCGGGAAGAAGCTCAGATCGTCCTCCAGCATGGTGAGGCCCAGCTTGGACAGCAGAGCATCGGTGGCAAAGGCGTCCACCACGTCCACCTCGTCGTTCTCAATGGCGGTATAGCGCAGGCTGGCGTCCAGGCCCTTCACGTCCTGGAAAGCGGTGCCGTACTTGCTCTCCAGCAGGGGCAGGCAGTCCTCGCGGTCCATAAACTCCACCGTGCAGCCGAGACGCAGCTCCGGGGACTTCTCAATCAGGTCAGACAGAGAGGTCAGGCCATATTTCTCCGCAGTCTCGGGCTTGACGCTCATCACATAGGTGTTGTTATAGCCCAGGGGGTTGGAGGTCTGGATCCCGTGCTCCTCCAGCATCAGATCGTGGACGGTCTGCCACACCCGGTCCTTATCGGTGTCCATAGGCTGGGCCAGCAGGTTCAGCAGCGCCGTTCCAGTATACTCCACAAACATATCGATGCTGCCCTGCTCCAGGGCGTCAAAGCACATGGCCGCGCCGGACAGGCCGAAACGCTGTTCCACCTCATAATCGGTATTTGCCTCGATCAGCTCCGTGTAGATCTCACCCAGAATGTTGACCTCGGTGAAGTTGGAGGTGCCCACTACGATGGTCTTCTGATCGCCGCTGCCAGCTTCAGACCCGCTGCCGCCCGCATCAGAGGGGGTCCCGCCGCAGGCGGCCAGAGAGAGGGCCATGGCGGCGGCCATCGCCATACAGGTGAATCGTTTCAAGTGTTTCATACAAATAGACTCCTTTTCAGAATGGGGTGTTGATATGGTTGAGATATCGAATCTGCCTCACAGAGGACTCATGCGATGATAGAGGCGTAGGATGCCACAGAAACCACCAGCAGGGCTCCGCACAGCGCGGCGGCCATCGCCTTCCGGCGGGACCGGACCGACAGGCTCAGGTTTTTGATCTGGTCCTGAGGCAGCAGTCCCTCGCTGGTGAAGGCCCGCTCCACGCGGCCCAGGAGGAAATCCAGAGTCAGTGCCATCAGCGCGGCGGCCACGGCTCCCATGATCGTCATGGGGTAATTCAGGGAGTTCATGCCCAGCTGGATGAAGGAGCCCAGGCCGTTGGCACCGGCGAAGGCGGCGATGGTCATGGTGCCCACAGAGCTCACCGCGGCGATGCGGATGCCGGACATGATGTACGGCATGGCCATGGGCAGCTCCACCCGGCGCAGCTGCTGCATCCGGGTCAGGCCGATGCCCCGGGCCACTTCCATGGAAACGGGGGAAATGCCGGAGATGCCGGTATATGTATTTTTCAAAATGGGAAGGAACGCATAGACGAATACCATGAAAATGGCCAGCGTCTCACCCACGCCCAGAAAGGGAATGCCCATGGCGAGCAGCGCCATACAGGGGATGGACTGCATCACGTTGGCGATTCCGATCACCACATTGGATACCGCTTTGTTCCGGGTGATGAAGATGCCGAGGGGAACGGCGATGATCAGGGCCAGCACCACGGAGAAGCTGGTCATGGCCAGGTGCCGGAGAAACTCCTCCAGCAGACTGTCCCACTCCTCCACATAAATGGAGAAATAATCCATCAAAGTGTAGCGGGACATATCACTCCGCTCCTTTCTCCGGCGGTATGTTCCGGAACGAACTGCTTGCTCATGGTGGCCAGAATGATGCTCTTCGTCAAATAGCCGAGCAGCTTCCGGTCATGCTGGATCACGGGAATAATGCCGGACACATCGTAATCAATGGTGGCGATGATCTCTTTCAGGGAAGTTTCCCCCTCCACGGCGATGTAATCATCGGATATGTAGTATTCTATGGGGTCGGCCTCCCGCTTTCCGATCAGCTCCTCCAGCCAGACGACACCCAGGAGCGTCTGCCCCTTATCCAGCACCAGCAGGCTGTCCACGCTGTTGTGCCTCATGATCTGCAGGGCCTGGATGACGGTGCGCCCCTTTGAAATAGTGAAGGGACGGCGGCGCATGATGTCCGCTGCGCGGATATATTCCGGGTTGGCCCACAGCCGGTTGGCGCCGATGAACTCTGTGACGTACTGGTTCGCAGGGTGCTTTAGAATGTTTTCCGGGGTGTCACACTGGGCGACTTTTCCATCCTGAATGATGCAGATGCGGTCGGCCAGCTTGATGGCTTCGTCCATGTCGTGCGTGACGAAGACCACCGTTTTTTGCGCCTTGGTCTGCAGATCATGGATTTCGTTCTGCAGCTCCGCCCGGGTCATGGGATCCAGGGCGGAGAAAGGTTCATCCATCAGGACGATGGGCGGATTGGCGGCAAAAGCCCGGGCGATGCCCACCCGCTGCTGCTGACCGCCGGAGAGCTGGGATGGGTACTGGCCCCGGTAGATTTCCGGGTCCAGATTGACCATCTTCAGCATCTTATCGACCCGGTCCCGGATGGCCTCTTTGGAAAAACGGGCGATCTGCATGGTGAGGGCGATGTTTTCTTCCACCGTCAGGTGGGGGAACAGGCCGCCCGACTGTACCACATATCCAACCTTTTTGGGAAGGTCCTGGACCTTGATCTGTTCTACGGGAATGCCGTCGATGGAAAGCGAGCCTCCCCGCAGGGGAAGCAGCTTGTTGATGCTCTTCAGCAGGGTGGTCTTGCCGCATCCGCTGGAACCGATCAAAACGAAAAATTCGCGGTCATGGATTGTCAGCGAAACACCGTCCAACACAGGCTTATCTTTGTAGGCGATGCGAACGTCTTCAAATTCGATCATGTCTCCTCCATCTTCACATCGTAATTGAATCGAGCGCTGGTTTGCCCATATTATGGGCTGTGATTTATTAAAATGGGATTAAGTTCTGCTCAGCGGGCATTAAGATTCCATTTCATTGCGTGTGAGGTGGGGGCGGAGCTTCTGAATGGGCTCCAGAAAGGAAATGCGAAAGCTGGGATATACGCCGCCTACACGCCTCTTAATCCAATCTTAATGCTGTGGGCGAAATACTTATATAATTATGGTATCCTGCATGATAGGATAAGGCTGTTGAATTCCGATCCAGAATCATGGGAGATGAAGATATATGGAAAAAACAGAGAACAGCACTCCCTATTCCCCCCGGTACGGAGAGGCGGAGACCGGAGGCACCGGAAGACTGAAGATCTTTTTCGGGTACGCGGCAGGCGTGGGCAAGACCTACGCTATGCTGGAGGCAGCCCATCAGGCGCAGAAAGAAGGCGTCGACGTGGTGGTCGGCTATGTGGAGCCCCACGCCAGGCCGGATACACTGGCGCTGCTGGAAGGGCTGGAGGTCCTCTCATGCAGGGAGGTGGACTACCGGGGGATCCGGCTGCGGGAGTTTGACCTGGACGGAGCCCTGGCGCGCAGACCACAGTTGATCCTGGTGGATGAACTGGCTCACAGCAACGCCCCGGGCTGCCGCCACACCAAGCGGTATCAGGATGTGGAGGAGCTGCTGCAGGCGGGGATCAATGTCTATACCACAGTAAACGTGCAGCACCTGGAATCTCTGAACGATCTTGTCACCTCCATCACAGGGATCGTGGTGAACGAACGGATCCCGGATCACGTGTTTGACCGCGCCAACCAGGTGGAACTGGTGGACATTGCGCCCGCTGACCTGGAAAAGCGGCTGGAGGAGGGGAAGATTTACCGGCAGCGCCAGGCGAAGCAGGCGCTGGAGAATTTTTTTACCGCCGAGAATCTGACGGCCCTGCGGGAGATCGCCATGCGCCGGACAGCGGACCAGCTCAACCGCACGGCGGTCCAGGAGAAAAAGGGGAAGGCCGCGCGGGCGGGAGACCATATTCTGATCTGCCTGTCCTCAGCCCCCTCCAACGCCAAGGTGATCCGCACGGCCGCCCGGATGGCCGAGGCGTTCCACAGCGGCTTCACGGCGCTCTTTGTCCAGACACCGGAGACCAAGGAGCTGTCCGGAGAGAATATCAAACGCCTGCGGAGCAACCTGCGCCTGGCGGAACAGCTGGGCGCACAGATCGCCACCGTCTATGGCGCGGACCCGGCGGAACAGATCGCGGAGTACGCCCGGGTCAGCGGTATCACGAAAATCGTCATGGGGCGCGTGAATCACCGGCAGCACCCCTGGATCGGGCAGAAAAGTCTGGCCGACCGGTTGATCGAGCGGACGGACCTGGATGTGTATATCATTCCGGACCGCCAGCCGCTCTATAAAAAGCCCCTTGGAAAGCTCCGGAAGTCCAGAGTCCGCTTTTCCTGGAGAGACGCCGTGGTCACGCTGCTGTGCCTGGCGATCTCCACAGCGGTGGGGTTTGCCTTTGATTGGGCGGGCTTCAGCGAATCCAACATCATCACGATCTACATTCTGGGCGTATTGGTGACAGCAGTCAGCACCAGCGGGCATCTGTATGGAGCAGCCAACTCCCTGCTGAGCGTGCTGGCGTTCAACTTCTTTTTTACCGAGCCGCGCTTCACCCTCCAGGCTGACGGGCCCAGCTATCCCGTCACGTTCCTGATTATGCTCTCATCCAGCATCATCGCCAGCTCTCTGGCCAGCCGCGTGAAGGAGCAGGCCCGCATGGCGGCGGAAAAGAGCTACTATACGGAGCTGCTGCTGGGAAGCAGCCAAAAGCTGCAGACCATCCGGACGGAGTGGGACTGTCTGCGCCTGACGGCGGAGCAGCTCAGCCGCATGTTTGACCGGCCGGTCATTTATGCCCTGAACGACGCCGACAAGGAGCTGGACTTCCGGATCGAGCCGGCGGACGAACACACGCTTCTGGAAAAGCTGAGCACGGAAGAGATCGGCGTCGCCAAATGGGTGCAGAAAAACAACAAGCACGCCGGCGCCACCACGAATACGCTTCCGGACTCAAAATGGCTGTTTCTTTCCGTGCGGGGCACCCGCGGCGTGATGGGGATCGTAGGAGTTCCCATTGCTGGTTATGTGGTCCCGGACGCTTTTGAAAAAAACCTGATGGTGGCACTCCTGGGAGAGTGCGGCCTCAGCCAGGAGCGTATTCGTCTGGAGGAGGAGCGGAACCAGATCGCGCTCCAGACCCAGCGGGAGAGCCTCCAGGCCAATCTGCTCCGGGCGGTCTCACACGATCTGCGCACACCGCTCACCAATATCAACGGCAGTGTGGGCATCCTGATGGGGAAGGATCAGACGCTCAAGCCGGAAGTGCGCGAGCAGCTGTATACCGCGATTGACGATGACACGAACTGGCTCATCAACATGACGGAAAATCTGCTGGCAGCCACACAGCTGGAAACTGACAGGACCAAGCTGAAAACCGCTCCCGAACTGCTGGAGGATCTGTTTCAAAGTGCTGTCCGGCAGTTGGACCGGCGGGCAAGGGACCACCACATCTCAGTTGATCTGGAGGACCAGACGCTCATGGCGTCCATGAACGCGGGGATGATTCAGAGGGTCATCATCAACATGATGAACAATGCGATCCAATATACGCCCAAGGACTCCCATATCATTCTGAGCGGGACCCGCAGGAAGGACTGGGTGGAGATCAGCGTCTCTGATGATGGCCCCGGGATCCCGGATGAGGCGAAAAAGCACCTGTTCGATCTGTTTTATACCGCGGAGCAGGGAAAGCCTGACAGCAAGCGGGGACTGGGGCTGGGACTGCATCTCTGCCAGTCTATCGTCAATGCCCACGGGGGGACGATCACCGTCTCCGATCACGCACCATCGGGGACAACCTTCCGGTTCACCCTGCCCGCAGTTCGGACAGACGGCGTGAAATGAGCGTCCAGGACGGCGGTTTTTCATTAATGTTTTGTTAATACCGCCAGAAATTTCTTAATCCCCTTTTATAACGCGCTGCGCTATTCTAGAAAACGCGAACGGGAGAATAGGGGGCATCTGTGCCTGCTACCCGGAGCGAAAGGAGAATCTTATGAAGGAGTATCTGCTGATTCAAGTGGCCGCCGCTGCTGCCATTGGGATCGCCGCGTGGCGGACTCTTCCGGAGACGATGATGTGTGCAGCCTGCGGGCAGCTCCAAAGAAGAAAGGAGTTTTCAAGATGATGGATGTATTGATGGTAGGCACCCTGGCGGTCAGCTTCGGCCTGGTATGGCTGCTGATCCGCTGGTGTCAGAAACAGCTGGACGACCCGGAGTCGTAAGCGCAGAAAGGAGATCATAACCATGATTGCACTTGGAATTATCGTTCTGCTGCTGGGCGCTTATCTCGTTTACGCGCTGGTGCATCCGGAGCGTTTCTGAGATGCCTGATACCGCAGAAAATAGGAGGAATACGATATGTTGCAGCTGGCGCTGACAATCATCATCTTTCTGATCATTGTCATTCCGGTTGGACGGTATATGTATCATATCGCCACATGGAACCACACACTGGCCGACCCGGTCTTTGACCGTCTGGACGGCGTCATTTACAAAATCGGCGGCGTGAATCCCCATCAGGGTATGAACTGGAGACAGTACGCTCTGGCTCTGGTGGGAACCAACGCGGTCATGGTGGCCATCGGCTACCTGATCCTGCGCATTCAGAGCGTCGGGATCTTCAACCCCAACAGCATCGGCAACATGGAGCCGACCCTGGCGTTCAACACCATCATCAGCTTCATGACCAACACGAACCTGCAGCATTACTCCGGCGAGTCCGGACTGAGCTACTTAAGCCAGATGCTGGTCATCATCTTCATGATGTTCGTCTCTGCCGCCAGCGGCTACGCTGCCTGCATCGCGTTCATCCGCGGGCTGACCGGCAAGACCAAGGACGACGTGGGCAACTTCTTCGCCGACCTGACCCGCATCACCACCCGCCTGCTGCTGCCGTTCTCCATCGTGGGCGGCCTGCTGCTGGTGTGGCAGGGCGTGCCCCAGAACTTCGACGCCAACATCGTGGTGAATACACTGGAGGGCACCTTCCAGACCATCGCCATGGGTCCCATCGCCGCACTTGAGATCATCAAGCACCTGGGCACCAACGGCGGCGGCTTCCTGGGCGCAAACTCCACCACCCCGCTGGAGAACCCCACGATCATCTCTGACATGATCGAGCTGTACTCCATGATGCTCTTCCCCGGCGCCTGCGTCATCACCTTCGGCAAGATGGTGCGCGGCCGCAAGAAGAAGGATGCCGCCGGCGACAAGGCGCTGGCCGGCAGCGAATCCGCCGGCCAGCTGTCTGCGGGCGGAGCTGAGCAGGGCCCCGCCTGAAGGACCACAGCCTGACGGCGTCCATCTACGGCTGGGAGGGCCGCACGATCTTCCTGGCCATGGGTATCATCTTCCTGGTCGGCCTGGGCGTGTGCTACTGGTCGGAGCTCCAGGGCAACCCGGCTCTGGCAAAGATCGGCCTGGATCAGTCCATGGGCAGCATGGAGGGCAAGGAGGTCCGGTTCGGCATCGCCCAGTCGGCCATGTTCACCACCACCACGACCTCTTTCACCACCGGCACCGTCAACAACATGCACGATACCCTGACGCCTCTGGGCGGCATGATCCCCTTGCTGCACATGATGCTGAACGTGGTCTTCGGCGGCAAGGGCGTCGGCCTGATGAACATGATTATGTACGCCATCCTGGCAGTGTTCATCTGCGGCCTGATGATTGGCCGTACGCCCGAATACCTGGGCAAGAAGATCGAGGGCCGGGAGATGAAGCTCACCGCGCTGTGCATCATCATCCATCCCTTCCTGATCCTGTTCTTCTCCGCGCTGGCGGTCTCCACCTCCGGCGGCCTGGAGGGAATCACCAACCCGGGTTTCCACGGCCTGAGCCAGGTGCTGTATGAGTACGCCTCTTCCGCGGCCAACAACGGCTCCGGCTTTGAGGGTCTGGCAGACAACAGCTACTTCTGGAACATCACCGCAGGCCTGGCCATGTTCTTCGGCCGGTACCTGTCCATCGTGATCCAGCTGGCCATCGCCGGTTCCCTGATGCGCAAGCGGTTTGTCAACGAGACCGTGGGCACCCTGCGCACGGACACCCTGTCCTTCGCTGTGATCTTGGTGTTCGTAGTCTACATCTTCGCAGCGCTGACCTTCTTCCCCGCGCTGGCGCTTGGCCCCATCGCAGAGCATCTGACCCTGTGGGCCTAAGGAGGGCGTTTTCATATGAGTAAGAAACAAAATAAGAAATTTATCACCCCGGAGATCCTCCGGGGGCGGTGAAGGGCGCGTTCGTCAAGCTCAATCCCCGCTATATGATGCGTAACCCCGTGATGTTTGTGGTGGAGATCGGCTGCTTCATCACCCTGCTGCTCTCCTTCTTCCCCGGCCTGTTCGGGGACGTGGACGCAGGCTCCCTGCGGATCTACGACATCATCGTATGCGTGATCCTGTTCATCACGGTGCTGTTCGCCAACTTCGCCGAGGCTGTGGCGGAAGGCCGGGGCAAGGCCCAGGCCGCCAGCCTGAAAAAGACACAGAAGGACACGGAAGCCCACCTGCTCCATGAGGACGGCAGCGAGACCATCGTCCGTTCCAGTGAGCTGAAAAAGGGCGACATCGTTCTGGTGGTGGCTGGCGAGGTCATCCCCGGCGACGGCGAGGTCATTGAGGGCATCGCCTCCGTGGATGAGTCCGCCATCACCGGCGAGTCCGCCCCCGTGGTCCGCGAGAGCGGCGGCGACTTCTGCTCCGTCACCGGCGGCACCACGCTGGTGTCTGACTGGCTGAAGATCCGCATCACCTCCGAGCCGGGCAACAGCTTCCTGGACCGGATGATCGCCCTGGTGGAGGGCGCCAGCCGCAAAAAGACCCCCAATGAGATCGCACTGAACACCCTGCTGGTGTCCCTGACCATCATCTTCCTGATCGTGGTGGTGACCATGTATCCCTTCGCCGTATACAGCGGCGTACAGATCCCCGTCTCCACCCTGATCGCCCTGCTGGTCTGCTTGATCCCCACCACCATCGGCGGCCTGCTGTCCGCCATCGGCATCGCGGGCATGGACCGTGTCACCCGCTTCAACGTCATTGCCATGAGCGGCAAGGCAGTGGAGGCCTGCGGCGACGTGGATACCATGATCCTGGATAAGACCGGCACCATCACCTTCGGCAACCGCTTGGCCGCCGACTTCTTCCCGGTGGAGGGCGCCAGCCGCAGCGATCTGATCCGCTGCGCGGCCCTCACCAGTCTCCACGATGACACCCCGGAGGGCAAGTCCACTCTGGAGCTGGCCCGCCGCCTCGGCGATAACAGCGTGGAGCCCGCGGGTTCCAGCTTCCTGGAGTTCACGGCCCAGACCCGCATGAGCGGCGTGGACCTGCCTGACGGCACCAAGGTGCGCAAGGGCGCCAGCGACGCCATTGAGCAGTATGTGAAGGAAAACGGCGGCAAGGTCCCCGCGGATCTCCGCACCCATGTGGAGGAGGTCTCCTCCCTGGGCGGCACGCCTCTGGTGGTGTGCGAGAACAACAAGGTCCTGGGCGTCATCTACCTGAAGGATACGGTGAAGCCCGGCATGGTGGAGCGGTTCGAGCGCCTGCGGGCCATCGGCATCAAGACCATCATGTGCACCGGCGACAACCCCCTGACCGCGGCCACCATCGCCAAGGAAGCCGGCGTGGACGGCTTTGTGGCAGAGTGCAAGCCTGAGGACAAGATCGCCCTGATCAAGAAGGAGCAGGCCGAGGGCAAGATCGTCGCCATGACCGGCGACGGAACCAACGACGCCCCCGCCCTGGCACAGGCCAACGTGGGCCTGGCCATGAACTCCGGCACCACTGCCGCCAAGGAAGCGGCCAACATGGTGGACCTGGATTCCGACCCCACCAAGATCCTGGAAGTGGTGGAGATCGGCAAGCAGCTGCTGATCACCCGCGGCTCCCTGACCACCTTCTCCATCGCGAACGACGTGGCCAAGTACTTCGCCATCATCCCGGCCATGTTCAAGCTGGCTGTTCCTGAGCTGAACGTGCTGAACATCATGGGGCTGGCGACCTCTTACAGCGCCATCCTGTCCGCGCTGATCTTCAACGCCATTATCATCCCCTGTCTGATCCCC
Organism: Dysosmobacter welbionis; assembly: GCF_005121165.3. NCBI lineage: Bacteria > Bacillati > Bacillota > Clostridia > Eubacteriales > Oscillospiraceae > Dysosmobacter > Dysosmobacter welbionis. The sequence continues at coordinate 3,043,467 of NZ_CP034413.3, forward strand.
CTGGCCATGAAGGGCGTCAAGTACCGCCCCATGTCCTCCGGGAAGATGCTGGGCCGGAACATGATGATCTACGGCCTGGGCGGCATCATCGCCCCCTTCGTGGGCATCAAGATCATTGACCTGATCATCGCCCCGGTGCTGGCTGCCCTCGGCTTTGGTATGTAAGGAGGAACCTGAATGATGAACGAGAAGAAACATGGCATTGGCCACAATATCCGGCAGGCCGTTCTGGTCACCGTGGTATTGCTGGTGCTGTGCGGCCTGGTATTTCCGGTGCTGCTCAGCGGCCTCTCTGCTGTGATTTTCCCCAGCCAGGCCAAGGGCTCTCTGGTGACGGCAGACGGCATCGCCGTGGGCGCCAAGAACGTGGGTCAGGACTTCACCGAGGATTACTTTATGTGGTGCCGTCCCTCCGCGTACAATTACAATACTTACTATGAAGAGGACACCGACGGCGACGGCCAGGTGGAGCAGTACTACAACGACGGTTCTGAATTCGCCGGCCTGAGCTCCGGCTCCAACAACTACGCCCCCTCCAACCCCGCCCTGACGGAGCGGGTGGAAGCGGACATCGAGGAATTCCTGGAGAAGAATCCCGGTGTCAGCCGGGAGGATATCCCCACTGACCTGATGACTGCCTCCGGCTCCGGCTTGGATCCCCACATCTCTCCCGCCTCTGCGGAGGTGCAGATTCCCCGCATTGTGGAGGCCTCCGGCCTGAGTGAGGATGAGGTGCGCCAGATCATCGCCGACAACACCAAGGGCAAGACCCTGGGCGTGTTCGGAGAGGAGACCGTCAACGTGCTGGGCGTGAATCTGGACATCGCCCTGGCCATGGGCCTGGTGGGTGAGATCTCCAAGTAATCACGGGCCCCGGATGCCTTCTTGGGCAGAGGACACTGGTATGCAGTTTCATTTTGAGAAAACGCTGGAAAAGCGGTATGAGCCGCAGGTCACTGTTACGAACGAGACCCCGGCGTGGCTGATGATTTGCCTGGCGGAGTCCATAAAGGACTGGATCGGCCAGAGTCCCAGAATCTTTTGCAAAAGTGAGGAGCCGTACCTGCAGTTCGGCTATGAGGTGCTGACGTTCCCGGTTGCGGAGTTTGCACAGATTTTCGGCCCGCTGATCTATGCGATCAATCAGGCATGGCCTGTGCAGGTATTTGGAATGGGAAGCCAGGATGAGCTGGTCGAGCTGTCCTTCACAAAGGAGGGGACAGCCCCCACTATCCAGCAGAAGAACGTCTCCGGGATTCCATGTGCGGAATTGAGAGACCTGTACTTTTGCGTGAAGTTCCCGGATCCTCTGGCGGCGGACTGTATGTTCCGTTTGCTGGACGCGGTGGAGAAAAAGTCTGCTGCCGTGGCCCTGGAGTGGGAGTACGCCGATTTTCTGGAACAGCAGCGGCTGGCAAGAATTGACCGGACACTCTCCTATTGCTATGTCTCCCTTGAAGAAGAGGAGAGCGCGGACCCGGTCGGATGGCTTTCCGGACTGACGCTTCAGCAGAAATGCGAACTGTGGCGGATGTTTTTGGGAAAGCGGCTATTTCTGCCGGAATTCGAATGGCTCAGAGATGCAATGCTCCAGGGAGCTGTTCCAAACTGGATCGAGTGGCATTTAGCACTCTATCGTGTTCTGGAGGAAGAGAACATTCGCTTTTTCTGTAAGGACGGACAATTTGAGCTGCTGGACAAGGAAGGACACCGCATCTATTTCGGTGTAGACCATTCCGAGGCGGCAGAGCAGGTGCTGATGAAAGTCCTGTTCCCGCTCAACCAATGACCGAGAGATTCTGAAATAAGGCTGAAAGGCGGACCGGTACATCCGGTTCGCCTTTCAGCCTCTTATGATTCCTTAATACGGGAAACGCTTTCTTTTTCCCGATTTAAGCTGAAAAGCAGTATGATAAGGCCAAAGGAAGGGATGATTATGATGACCTGGAAAACGAGGCTCCTGCATTTTGAGCGCATGTGTGATGGGCTCGTGGAGCATTTCCTGCTTCAACACAAGATCCTTGGATTTCTATTGATTTTTATTGGGATGCCTCTGGTGACGCTGTCGGCAGTATGTATTTGCTCCACCGTTCTTGTACTGCCGCTGGCCTTGGCGTTTGGGTACCTGTGAAGAGGACCTTAATACAATTTTAATACGAGCCCTTAAAAATTAATGCCCCTTTAAGACGAAAAGTGGATAATGTGATTAAGACTCCATAAAGACATATTAAGGGGTGGGGCTTACGCAGCGGCCTTTTCATAAAAGCTGGTCGTCTCCGTTTCGGATCATCATATTCGGATTTCTCTTGGTGATTCTGCTGGGGAGCTTCCTGCTGATGCTTCCGGTTGCCACAAAAGAAGGTGTTGTCACGCCGTTTTCGGATGCTCTGTTTACTGCCACGTCGGCGGTATGCGTGACAGGCCTGGTTGTTCACGACACTGCTACTTACTGGTCGAATTTCGGACAGTTCATCATCGTATTGCTTATCCAGATCGGGGGCCTTGGGGTGGTAACCGTGGCCGGTGCTTTCGGTATCCTCTCCGGGCGCCGGATCGGCCTGATGCAGCGCAGCACGATGCAGGAGGCCATCGCTGCGCCGAATGTGGGCGGGGTCGTGCGCCTGACAGGTTTTATCCTGAAAACTGCCTTGGTGGTAGAGCTGTTGGGGGCTGCCGCGCTGTTCCCCGTTTTCTGGCAGGAATTCGGCTTGATAAAGGGACTTTGGTATGCCCTGTTTCACTCTATTTCCGCCTTTTGCAATGCGGGATTCGACTTGATGGGGATCAAGGAGCCCTTTTCGTCTCTTGTGGATTACGCGGACAACCCGGTGGTCTCCGTTGCGATCCCGCTGCTAATTATCATCGGCGGCATTGGATTCTTGACTTGGGATGACATCCGTACGAACCGCCTGCACATAACCAGATACCGGATGCAGAGCAAGGTGATTCTGGTGGTCACCGGCAGTCTGATTCTGCTTCCCGGCATCTATTTCTTCCTGTTCGAGTTTGCGCGGGAGCCTGTGGGGAAGCGACTCCTCTTATCCTTTTTCCAGGCGGTCACGCCCCGAACTGCGGGTTTTAATACGGCGGATTTGACCGCTATGAGCGAAAGCGGGCAGACGATTATCACCATGCTGATGCTCATAGGTGGTTCGCCAGGCTCCACTGCGGGCGGCATGAAAACGACAACGCTGGCGGTTCTTCTGGCGAACGCGCTGGCGGTTTTTCGGCGCAATGAGTATCCGCATTTCTTTAACCGCCGGATCTCCAAAGAGACCATCTCCCAAGCGGCGACAATTTTTGCGATGTATCTGGGGCTGTTTCTGGCCGGAGGACTGGTAATCAGCCGAATGGAGGGGCAGCCTATTCTGGACAGCCTGTTTGAAACGGCTTCGGCCATCGGAACTGTGGGCCTGTCCTTGGGACTGACGCCGCAGCTGCATACGGTCTCACGCCTGATTTTGATCGGCCTGATGTTCTTTGGACGGGTAGGGGGCTGACGCTGATATTCGCTGCCCTTTCCAGCACCCAGAATTCCAGCGCCCGACTGCCGCAGGAGCGGATTACGGTAGGGTGAATCTGTAAATAAAGAGGATGAAATACATGAAGACAATTTTGCTGATCGGTTTAGGCCGCTTCGGCCGCCATGTGGCCATGAAGCTCCACGAATTGAACCATCAGGTGATGGCGGTGGATCAGGACGAGGAAAAAGTCAACCGGATTTTGCCCTATGTGACCAGCGCCCAGATCGGAGACAGCACAAACGAGGAATTTTTGGCCTCTTTGGGGGTGCGAAACTTTGATGTATGTATCGTCGCTATCGGCGATAATTTCCAGAGTTCTCTGGAGACGGCTTCCCTGCTGAAGGAGGCGGGGGCGAAAAAGGTGGTGGCCCGGGCCGCACGGGACATTCAGGCCAAATTCCTGCTGCGAAACGGGGCGGACGAGGTCGTCTACCCAGAGCGGCAGATCGCGGTCTGGACCGCCATCCGATACAGCTCGGATAATATTTCGGACTATATCGCGCTGGGGGACGATCATGCCATCTTTGAGATTCAGGTTCCGGATAACTGGGTCGGCAAGACCATCGGCCAGCTGGATGTCAGGAAACGGCATCATGTGAGCATACTGGCCATCAAGCAGAACGGACACTTCGCCATGACGGTCATTACGCCGGAGACCTGTCTCCCGGCCAACAGCACCATGCTGGTTTTGGGAACAAACCAGAACGTTCAAAAATGCTTCCACATCTAGCGGCTGCGGCTCCAGGCATGGAAAGGACAGGTTGGGATGGAGTATATGATTTTGCTTGGCGGCCTTCTCGTGTTTGCGCTGGTCGGTTTCTGGATGATGGGAAGGGTTGACAGGTTTCTGAATGCGGCGCGGGCAGAGCAGGAGGGGCGGCAGCATGCCGAGTGCTTGAAGATCGCGGCATCGGACCCCTGTGTGATGCAGCCTGTTTTTAAAACTGTGTCGGCGCTTAAGGAGCAGCACCCGGACTTGTGGTGTGAGCTGTCCTTCGGAAGAGAAGCGGAGGTTTTGGGATGTCTCAGCACAGGCAATGTGGACGTTGCGATTCTCCCCGGTGAGACAGGGGGCGGAGCGGCGTTTGAAAGCAGAGACTTTCTGTTTTCGCCGGTTTCTTTCCGGGCGGTGGAGGATTGCACGACCTTGTCATCTATCGACACAAGCGTGCGGCGGCAAAGGATATTGCTGAAACAGAATACATCTGCTTCCCTGGCTGCGGAATTTGTTCAGAGAATTTGTGAACAGAAACCGTAGAAACGTGCTATAATAGAGCCGTTTGAAGGGAGGCGGTAATATGGAGACTTCTGCGCAGGTCGGACGGGGAGAGCGGAGGCGGAAAGGATCCCTTACGATTTTTGCCGGTTATTTCTCCGGCACGGGAAAGACCTACCGGATGCTGGAGGCTGCCGGCCGCGCCGTGCGGGCTGGAGAGGATGTTGCCGTCGGCCTGCTCTCCTGCAGCCAATGGCCGCAGACGCAGATCTTGGCGGATGGCTTTGAGACGCTGCCGCTCAAAGCGTTTTCGGAGGCGGGGAAGACCGTTTATGAGCTTGACGTGGATGCCTGTCTGAAGCGCGGCCCAAGGCTTCTCTTGATCGACGAGCTCTCTCATGAAAACGCGGGCGGCTCCCGCCACAGAAAACGCTGCCAGGATATTGAAGAACTGCTGCAGGCAGGGATTGATATCTATACGACGCTGGATGTACAGCACATTGAGAGTATTCAGGACACCGTTTCCGAAATTTTGGGCGCTCCGGCCGAGGAGCGGATTCCGGACAGGGTGTTCGATCAGGCCGCGCGCGTGGAATTCGTGGACTGTGAACCGGAAGACCTGCGGGAACGCCTGATCCGGCAGGACCGGACGGATCTGCTGTCTGAATATTCACAGCCCAAATTGAGCGCGCTTCGGGAGCTTGCCCTTCGCCGCTGCGCGGACCGGACGGCTCTGGATACACAAAAGAGCCGGGGCGGAGAGAGGTACCGGACCCGGGAGCATGTCCTGGTCTGCCTTTCCGCAGCACCTTCCAATGAACGTGTCATCCGAACGGCTGCCCGGATGGCCGACGCGTTCCGCTGCGGCTTTACGGCGCTGTTTGTTGAGACAAAAAATTTTCAGTCCATACCGCAGCCGGATCGGAACCGTCTGAGGGCCAATCTGCGTTTGGCTCAACAACTGGGTGCATCCGTCGAGACGGTATATGGCGATGACGTGGCCTACCAGATCGCCGAATTTTCCAGGCTGTCCGGCGTGACCAAGATTGTGCTGGGCCGTGGAGAGACTTCCAACCGCATCCTGTTTTGGAAGCCCTCGCTGACGGAACGGCTGGTTGAGCTCACACCGGAACTGGACATCCACATCATTCCTGACACTGGAACAGCAAGGCGGTTTGCCTCCCATTACAAAAAAGAGCTGTATGCACCCGCGGTCCCCCTCCTGGATTTGCTGAAAAGCACTCTGCTCCTGGTGCTGTCTACGCTGGTGGGCCTTATCTTCTATTATCTGGGCTTGAGCGAGGCCAATATCATCACAGTCTATATCCTGGGGGTGATGCTGACCTCTATCTTCACAAAGAGCGCGGTTTGCAGCTTTCTGAACTCGGTTGTGGGCGTCTTGGCGTTTAACTTCTTTTTTACGGAGCCAAGATTTTCACTGCATATCTACGCCAGCGACTATATGGTCACATTTTTGGTCATGTTTCTGGCATCCCTTCTTACAGGCTCTCTGGCCGCCAAGCTAAAATCTCTGGCGAAGCACTCAGCCCAGCTGGCATGGCGGACCAAGCTTTTGTTTGAAACGAATCAGGAATTGCAGAAGGCCGGAACCCAGGACGAGATCCTTTCTGTCACCGCACGGCAGCTGCTGAAGATTTTTCAGCGCGATATTGTCACCTATCGGTCAGATCAGGGACAGCTGGACGCGCCGAAGATCTTTCCGGTTGATGATGCGTTTTCCGAAAGCAAATACTCCGCCGCATCGGAGCATCAGGCGGCCCAGTGGGTTCTGACCAACAACAAGCGGGCGGGCGCCGGGACGGAGACGTTTTCGGATGCGTGCTGCACATATCTGGCCGTCCGGACCGCAGAACAGGTATATGGGGTCATAGGCGTCGCGGCCTCTGGCGAGGAGATGGATTCCTTTGAAGGCGGACTGCTCCTCTCGATCCTGGGGGAGTGCGCCCTCGCTATGGAAAACCAGAAAAACCTGGAGGAGAAAGAGGCGGCTGCGGTCCTGGCCAAGAACGAGCAGCTGCGGGCCAATCTGCTCCGCTCGATTTCCCACGACCTGCGCACACCGCTCACCTCCATCTCCGGAAATGCCAGCAACCTTCTCTCCAACGGAGATATGTTTGACGCAAAGACCAAGCATCAGATGTATGTGGATATTTATGACGACGCCATGTGGCTCATCAATCTGGTGGAGAATCTATTATCCGTCAGCCGCCTGGAGGGAGGGCAGATGAATCTGCACCTGTCCACAGAGCTGATAGGTGAAGTGGTGGCTGAGGCGCTGCGGCACATCAACCGCAGAAGCGCGGAGCACCATCTGCATATCCAGAGCGGCGACGAGTACCTGCTGGCGCAGATGGACGCGCATTTGATCGTGCAGGTCATCATCAATATCGTGGACAATGCGATCAAGTACACGCCGCCTGGCTCTGACATTGAGATTAGCTGGGAGCGGCAGGGGCGGTTCGCCGCACTGTCGGTTGCTGACAACGGCCCGGGCATTCCTGACTCGGCAAAACCCCGCGTTTTTGACATGTTCTACAGCGCCTCGAACCGGATTGCCGACAGCCGTCGCAGCATGGGGCTGGGGCTGGCGCTGTGCAAGTCTATCATCACGGCCCATGGCGGGGAGATCACGGTGGCTGACCACGCGCCCCATGGGACAGTTTTTACGTTTACCATACCAATTGAGGAGGTTGAATTGCATGAATAAACCCTTGATTTTGGTCGTGGAGGACGATGCGCCTGTCCGCAGTCTGATCACAACGACTCTGCGGGCGCACGATTACCGTTTTCTCTCTGCGGCCAACGGGGAATCCGCTATTCTGGAAGCCAGTTCGCACAATCCGGACATCATGCTGTTGGATTTGGGACTGCCGGATCTGGATGGCGTAGAGGTGATTCACCGTGTCCGCACCTGGTCGAATCTGCCGATTATTGTGATTAGCGCCCGCAGCGAGGACACGGATAAGATTGAGGCGCTGGATGCCGGGGCAGATGACTATCTGACCAAGCCGTTCTCCGTGGAGGAACTGTTGGCCCGTCTGCGGGTAACCCAGCGCAGGCTGGCTACCCTGCAGGCCGGAGTGGTGAACGAAGGCGCTGTATTCACCAACGGCAGGCTGAAGGTGGATTATGCTGCGGGGTGCGCGTTTCTGGGCGAAGAGGAACTGCATCTGACGCCCAGTGAGTACAAGCTGCTATGCCTGCTGTGCAAGAATGTGGGCAAAGTGTTGACGCACACCTTCATCGCCCAGCAGATCTGGGGCAGGAGTTGGGAAAACGATGTGGCATCTCTCCGGGTCTATATGGCCACCCTGCGCAAGAAGTTGGAACGGGATCCGGATTCTCCGCAATATATTCAGACGCACATTGGAGTAGGGTACCGGATGCTAAAGGTGGAGTAACAGCGGATGCATTCCAATTTCAGTGAAAAGATCGTTTTATTCTTCATGTGATGTGTGATGCATTTTGCGGCACTTGAAATACTGGATTCCATGGGCATAAATGAGTCGAGATTGAAAAAAATTGCCTGGACGACTGTTTGACACCTATTTGTAAATAACCCGGAGCTGTTGCGGTGCAACGGTTCCGGGTACTTCTCCTCAATGTGCCGAAATTTGTGCAACTCCACGGAACCCCTTGTGCTCCAATGAGTTTCTCTTTGACGGACTGAGAACTCCAACTTTGCAGACCATTGCCTCGAATGCAGCTGGGCGCACCAAGGACCGCCGAAAATTAAAAATTTTCGGCGGTCCTTGTCTGCGGCTATGAAAAACGGCCCACTGACAAATTGGAGCTGCGGGGGATGTCCCATCCGACAGTGTGACAAAGGCGAAAGAGACAGCCCCGGCGTTCATGAGGCAGAGGCGTCCCGGCAGCGGTCTTTACCGCAGGTACAGGGCATTCCGGCTGATGAGAAACGTAAGAGCGGTTGTTTCTGCTGCCTGTCTGGCCTATCCGGCGTGATGGGGAAATTGGGGTTCCAAGTTTTTAAGAGCCGACAAATCAACTGGGAGGCGTATGCGCAGAAACTGGAGGCTCTGTGAGAAGGAGGAAGCCTGTCCCGAAAGGGGCAGGCTTCCTTTGCTGTGAGATGGATACTATTGAGAGCGGTTAAAGAGGATAAAAATAAAGTTTATACGGGGCCCCATGGTACAACCAAGTAAAAAGGCGGCCAAAACACGATGAAGGGACTGTATGAACTGTTGTCATACTGCCGGCCCTATCAAAGGACCGCATACTTGCGTGGAGTGATTGGCACGGTATTCCCGCGGTGTCATACCAGAGAGAACATTGAGCTGCTTATGGAAGTAAATTGCGCTGTCCAACCCGCAGCTTGAAAAGAACCACACATGTGTCTATTCAGAAGGAAAAACCATTCAACGTTATGATGCCAATATGGAATAAATTTGCCCAGCTACAAATTGTTGAATATAACCTTGATTAGCTGCGCAGGGAAAAGCCGCAGTACCGCGCGGAGCGGTTTTTTCGCAATAGGCACCTAGCGATATTGTGTGTTCGATGATTATTGATCGTCTTCCTGCAGAAAAACAAGGAGAGCAGTCTGGGGGTTATCTGTTCTTAAAAATGCTTCCTGCCGTATCTGCAGTCAAGAGCGCATCTGCAATTTCTGCTTTCGGTGCGTTTTTGGGTACCGACTGAACAATCGTGCAGAAGGGAATCAGCTTGCCGTGGAGAATTCTGTGCAGCTCAGGAATAAGGGCATAGCATTTCCGGATGCTGTGAGTCACCGCTAGAATGCCGCGCTCAAAACCGACGCCGGATGGATGGGTGCTGACCTCAATGATGTTGTCCGTGGCAGATGTGCAGATCTTGCGTTCTCCTGCGAATGTTGCCGCATAGCCGTTCTCCGGCAGAGGGTGGCCAACCATATATCCGCGATGGCCGGAGGCCCCCCGACGCGGCTGTTGCTTCTCGAGTGCAGGCAAGCCCCGGTTTCAAACCATGTCACCATTGCGTCACCCATTCCTGCGACCTAAAATCTTGCGGGAGGAGGGCAGATCATGCAGGGATCTACCATAACAATATCAGGGCTTGCATCTAAAAACAGATAGGCGTCAAACACACCCCGGTCATCATACATCGCGCTGAGAGAAGAGCGGGGAGTCTGCTGAGCACACCTGAAATCTGGCATCTTCGGAAAGCCAGAGCAGGCAGAAAACGGAAAGTCTTTCTGCCTGTTCTGAATACTGGAGTTACTTCTTGTAGTAGGTGGGTCGGCCCTTCTCGTCGTGGTCCTTGTCGAAGGTGGGATAGGCGCCGCCGTTGAAGCCGTTGTAGCCCAGGGGATTGCGGAAGCCCAGGGGGTTCTTGCCCACAGGATGGGTCTCCAGCAGCTCCTTGATCAGCTCACTGTAGCCCTCCACAACGGCCTCCACCAGCAGCTTGTCGCCCTTCTCCTTGGTGGCCTTGGTGGGGTTGCCGATGACGCCGTAATCCAGGTCGTCCTTCTCCAGCAGCGCGAAGGTGCCCTCAGCGCCGTAGAACTGCCAGCGGTGAGAGGCCTCGCCGGGAGCCATCTTCCACTTGGGGTCCACCAGGGGCGTGCCGCCGCCGTCGATGGCCAGGTCCATGTGGACCAGGTCGCCGTACAGGGACAGCGCCATGGAGGTCTCCGCCTCGTCGGCGTGCCACATGAAGTCCTCCAGCACGTTCTTGTTGTCCCGCAGGAAGTCATACCAGGTGGAAGCCAGAACGAAGTAGCCCTCCGCTGAGCGACGGTTCTGCAGGCTGGCAGGGCCGTTGCCCGCGAGGCGGCGGACCTGCTGTCCATTCAGTATTATGTCCGGGACATCGAAGAAGAGATAGCCAAGCGCATGAAGCAGCCGGTCAAGGAGATCAGCGAGGTGGAAAAGGATGCTGAGAGCCGCTTCGATGTCTTCGGCAACATTCTGGCCCAGGTGTTGGCACTGAGTCCTCTCCATAAGGGGGTATTGGAGTGCCCGCCCGATTTGGCAGAGCGACTCCGAAGGCGTTCCTCTCTGGAGATGGTCACGACATCACTTTGCCAACAAGGGGCCGGACACAGACTGCGCGGTGCTGCTATAAACGATTGGTTATCCCAAAGCACAGCCCTGTCCACCAATTTGGGTGGACAGGGCTGTGCCGTGCATGAAATGGCAGGTTCAGAATTGAAAAGTCGCTGTGTCTCTTGATTGGCCTCCGCCGCGGCAATGAACTCCCGGAATACAAGGGGGCCTGCCTACGGTAGGAACAGGGGCAGGGGCCTATTGGCTCCACATCGGGCTGGATGTCCGGGTCCGGCAGTTCTGCTTCCGGTGCCGGGTGGGCTTTTCCATTCAGAACCCGATGTACGCATAAAAGGCCCGGGCCGGTTGTTGCCCGCCTCTGATGACAAATACTGCCCCGTGCCGCCAGGGGGCCCTGGTGCCCAAGGCCGGGGCCAGACATGGGCCAGACTTCTGGAGGGCGACATTCACCCCGCCACCGGCAGCCGACCCGGGGAGGCCGCCGCAATTCCCGCCCCCGGGCCGAATACTGTGCTGCGGATCAGACGGAGAACAACAGGTCGGAGTAGGTGGGGAAAGGCCAGCGGTCAGAGCTGGTGAGGGTCTCCAGCTGATCGGCAGCCCGCCGGGCGGTATCCATATCGGGGATCAACACATCATGGCTGTATCGCATAGCTTCCGCAGCGTCCGCGGGAATTGCAGACAGGTCCGTCTCCAGCTTGTCGGAGGCGGCCATCAGGGCATCCGTCAAGCTGCCGATCTGGCAGGCAGTGCTGACCTCATACTGGCAGCAGGCACCCAGGTCCTTTTTGGTACCGGCCCGGCTGCACAGGTCCCCGGCAAAGGCGGAGACGGCGGGTAGGATTTGGCGGCGGATCATGTCCGTCATGGTCCGTGCCTCGATACAGATGACCGTAGAGTAGTTCTCAATGTGGATCTCCGCCCGGGCCTCGATCTCCTCCTTGGTGTAGATGCCGTGCTTGACAAACAGATCCACGTTTTTGGGAGCGGTGTACATGGGCAGAGCATCAGCGGTGGAGGTCAGGTTGGAGAGGCCACGCTTCCCGGCCTCCTCCAGCCAGGCCTCGTCATAGCCGTTGCCGTTGAAGATGATCCGCTGATGCTCGGTGAATACCCGGCGGATCAGCTTCTCCAGGTCGGCCTGGAAGTCCCGGGATACCTCCAGCTCGTCCGCAAACTGTTCCAGTTCCTCGGCCATGATGGTGTTCAGGGTGATGTTTGGACCGGAGATGGACTGGGAGGAGCCCAGCATCCGGAACTCGAACTTGTTGCCGGTAAAGGCCATGGGGGAGGTGCGGTTCCGATCCGTGTTATCCTGGGGGATAGCGGGCAGGGAGTCCACGTCGATCTTCAGCGTCCGCTTGCCGGTGCTCTGGAAATCCGTGTCGTTGATGATGGAGTCCACCACAGCGGAGAGCTCGTCTCCCAGGAAGATGGAGAGCACGGCGGGCGGTGCCTCCTGGGCGCCCAACCGGTGGTCGTTGCCGGGGAAGGCCACCGTGGCCCGGAGAAAGTCCTGGTAGTCGTCCACACCTTTGACGAAGGCCGCCAAAAACAGCAGGAACTGGGCATTCTGCCGGGGGGTGGAGCCGGGCTTGAACAGGTTCTTGCCCGTGTCGGTGGAGAGGGACCAGTTGTCATGCTTGCCGGAGCCGTTGACGCCCGCGAAGGGCTTCTCATGGAGCAGGCACACCAGTCCGTGGCGGTCGGCCACCTTCTTCATCATTTCCATGGCCAGCTGGTTCTGGTCGCAGGCGGAGTTGGCATCGGAGAACACCGGCGCCATCTCATGCTGAGCAGGGGCTACCTCGTTGTGCTTGGTCTTAGACAGGACGCCGAGAGCCCAGAGCGTCTCATCCAGATCCTTCATATACGCGGCCACTCTGGGGCGGATGGCACCGAAGTAATGGTCCTCCAGCTCCTGCCCCCTGGGGGGCTTTGCGCCGAACAGGGTCCGGCCGCACATTCGCAAGTCCTCCCGCTTCTCATAGAGGGCCTTGTCAATCAGAAAATACTCCTGCTCCGGCCCTACCTGGGCAGTGACCCGCTTCGTCTCTGTGTCGCCGAAGAGCCGGAGGATGCGGACCGCCTGGCGGCTGACCTCGTCCATGGACCGCAGAAGAGGCGTCTTCTTGTCCAGGGCTTCGCCGGAGTAGGAGCAGAAGACGGTGGGGATGCACAGGCTGCCCTCCTTGATGAAGGCAAAGGAGGTGGGATCCCAGGCGGTGTAGCCCCGGGCCTCAAAGGTGGCCCGCAGACCGCCGGAGGGGAAGGAGGAGGCATCCGGTTCACCCCGGATCAGCTCCTTGCCGGAGAATTCCATCATGATCTTTCCGCCGCCCACAGGGGCGATGAAGCTGTCGTGCTTCTCCGCCGTGACGCCGGTCATGGGCTGGAACCAGTGGGTGAAATGGGTGGCGCCTTTTTCCACGGCCCACTGCTTCATGGCCTCAGCGATCTCATTGGCGGTGGAGAGGTCCAGGGGCGTCCCCTCCGTCACGCACTTCTTCCAGGCGCTGTAAGACGCCGAGGAGAGACGCTCCTTCATAGTGCCTTCGTTAAATACCAGACTCCCAAACAGCTCCGGCAATTTCTTCGTCTCACACATCACACAAAACCTCCTGTCTCAAATTCGTTCTGTATCAAAAAGGAATGCGGAGAGCTTTCTCACATTCCGCTCTGACCGTAGTTGGAGAGGACCCGGGCGGAGGGATCGTCCACGTCGCAGCCCTCCCAGGACCGGTTGGGCATCCAGAAGTCCCGGATCATCCGGGCCTGGCCGGGGTAACACTGCTCAAAGATCTCCCGGTACAGCAGGCTCTCCTTGGTGAAGGGCGGACAGTAGTCATACTGTTTGCGTCGGGTCTCAAACTCAGAATCCGTGTACTTCTCCTCCGCGTAAGCCTTCAGGTCGTCCACCATGGAGTGGCCCACTGCGTCGGAGAAGGCGGCCTTCTGCCGCCAGAGGATGCTGTCCGGCAGCAGGCGGTCCTTTTCAAACGCGTGGCGCAGCAGGTACTTGCCCATGCCATAGGTGTTCATTTTCAGCGCCGGATCCACCGCCATGACGTATTTCACGAAGTCCAGGTCGCCGAAGGGGACCCGGGCCTCCAGAGAGTTGACGGAGATGCACCGGTCCGCCCGCAGCACATCGTACATGTGCAGCTCATCCACCCGCTTTTTGGACTCCTGCTGGAAGGCTCCGGCGCTGGGGGCAAAGTCTGTGTACTTGTAGCCGAACAGCTCATCGCTGATCTCGCCGGTCAGCAGCACCCGGATGTCCGTCTTTTCGTGGATGGCCTTGCAGCAGAGATACATGCCCATGCTGGCCCGGATGGTGGTGATGTCCCAGGTGCCCAGGGCGGCGATGACGACGGGCAGGGCCGCCAGAACCTCCTTCCGGGTCATATAGACCTCCGTGTGATCGGCGCCGATGAACTCCGCCGCCTCCCGGGCGTACTTCAGGTCGATGGCATCCGTGTCCATGCCGATGGCGAAGGTACGGATCTTCTTCCCCAGAATTACGGAGCTGATGGCGCACACCAGGGAGGAGTCCAGCCCGCCGGAGAGCAGGAAGCCCAGGGGAGCGTCCGCGTCCAGCCGTTTATCCACCGCCGCGATCAGCTTGTTGCGGATGTTGCGGCAGACGGTCTCCAAGTCATCGGGGGAGTACTGCGTGACGGTGGTGAGATCCGCATAGCGGACAAATTTTCCGTCCGCGTAATAGTGTCCCGGCGGGAAGGGGCGGATCCCCTTACACAACCCCACCAGGTTTTTCGGTTCGCTGGCAAAGACGATGGCGCCGGAGCGGTCATAGCCGTAGTACAGGGGCCGGATGCCGATGGGATCCCGGGCTGCGATGAGCTCATCCCGCTTGGAATCGTAGATGATGAGGGCGAACTCCGCGTCCAGCTTGGCGAACATCTCCAGGCCGTACTCCCGGTACAGAGGAAGCAGGATCTCACAGTCGCTGCCGCTGCGGAAGGAGTAGCCTTTTTCCGTCAGCTGCCGCTTCAGGGGGCGGAAGCCGTAGATCTCGCCGTTGCAGACCACATAGTCCCCGTCCAGCTCAAAGGGCTGCATCCCCGCCTCCGTCAGGCCCATGATGGCCAGCCGGTGAAAGCACAGCCAGCCGGACGGCGTCTCGAGGATCTGAGACATGTCCGGTCCCCGGGACCGGGTTCGGTCAAAGAAGGGCAGAAGTTCCTCCTTGGTGTAGGTCTTTTTGGAAAAACCCATAATTGCGCACATAGATAGAAGCACCTCCGAAATAAAAAAGATCGCAGCTCCGTCCTGAAATTTCAGGACGAATAGCTGCGATCCGCGGTGCCACCTGACTTGCCCCCTGATCGGGGACCTCTTTGACTAGGCTCCAACAAGCCCGCGTGAGGTAACGGTCACGACTCGTTTCACTTACTGGCGGTCTCCCGCGTTCAGATCACAGCTACGGAGTGTTCTTCCCGCGGATTCTTTGGTACGGGGTTCTCACCATCCCCCGCTCACTGGCCCGGAACATCCGCGGTACTTTTCTCCATCAACGCCTTTGCTGATGTTAAAATTATGGTCTAAAGATTACCACTGGGGATATCCGCTGTCAATGTGGGAATATCCCAAAACCCAGCTGAAAATTTCCTGAAATTTCTCCATCCTTGTGTCAGGGGGATGTCCCATCTACCCAATGGAGCGTACCAGATTCGTGTAGCCGGTCAGATACCGGTCCACCTCCGCAGCGGCGGAGCGCCCTTCGGCGATGGCCCACACCACCAGGGATTGGCCCCGGCGCATATCGCCAGCGGCGAACACCTTGTCCGCATTGGCAGCATAGCTCCCCGGCGCTGTGCGGACCGTCCTGTCCGCCTCCACACCGAAGGCCTCGCACACGCCCCGCTCACACCCGGCAAAGCCGGTGGCGCCGATCAACAGCTGGCAGGGCAGGGTATCCCCCTCCGTGGTGACCACACCGGTCAGGGAACCGCTTTCCCCCGCCACCAGGCTCTGGACCTGGACGCCGAACCGCCGGGGATCCTGGCCCGTAACGGCCAGCGCCTCTTCGTGGGCGTAATCCAGCGGCAGGCTTCCCGCAGCGTCCAGGTAATCCGTCCGGGGACGGCGCACCAGCTGGGTCACGGAGCGGCAGCCTTGCCGCAGGGCGGTGGCCACACAGTCGCTGGCGGTATCGCCAGTGCCGATGATAACCACATCCAGCCCGGAGGCGGAGGGAACCGCCGCCTCCGCCTTGCCGAACTGAGCCCGCTCCACAGCAGCCTTCAGGTACTCGGTGCCGTAGCATACGCCGGAGATGCCGGTGGTGTCCAGTCCCAAGGGCCGGGGTGCTCCGGCCCCGCAGCAGAGGATCACCGCGTCGTACTCCGCCAGCAGCCGCTTTGCCACGGCACCCTCTGAGGCGTCCACACCGCAGACGAAGGTGACGCCCTCCTCGGTCATCAGGTCGATGCGCCGCCGGACCACAGATTTGGGCAGCTTCATATTGGGGATGCCGTACATCAGCAGACCGCCGGGGTGCTCCGCCCGCTCGATGACGGTGACCATGTGGCCCCGGCGGTTCAGTTGGTCCGCTGCCGCCAGGCCCGCCGGGCCCGAGCCTACCACGCAGACCTTCTTCCCCGACCACTGGGGCGGCCGGCGTGGGCGGAGCTTCCCGGCGCCAAAGGCCGCTTCGATGATGCTCAACTCATTGTCCCGGACCGTAATGGGGTCCCCATAGATGCCGCAGATGCAGGCGTTTTCGCAGGGGCGGGGCACACGCGGCCGGTGAACTCCGGAAAGCTGTTGACCTTCAGCAGCCGGCTGAGGGCGTGGCCCCAGTTGCCGGAGAGGATCATGTCGTTCCACTCGGGGATCAGGTTGTGCAGGGGACAGCCAAAGGCCTTTCCCTCATATATCATCCCCGCCTGGCAGAAGGGGACGCCGCAGTTCATGCACCGGGCGCCCTGCTGGCGCCGGATCTCCTCCGGCAGGGGAAGGTGGAACTCCTCCCAGTCCCGGACCCGCTCCGCCGCGGGCCGGCGGCCATCCTCCCGGCGGGTATATTCCAAAAAGCCGGTGGGTTTTCCCATGTTGTCCAGCCTCCTCTCAAGCTCTGGTATTGGCGTAGAACGCCTCGATCTCCGCCTGCTGACGGGTCATGCCTTTCTCCTCGTACTGGGCGATGGACCGGAGCATCCGGTCGTAGTCCCGGGGCATGACCTTCTTGAAGCAGGGGACGTAGGAGTGGAAGGCCGCCAGGATCTTCTTCCCCCGGGGGAGCCGGTGGCGGCCACATGGGCCTCAATGAGGGAGCGGAGCTCGGCGATGTCGTGAGGCTCCGTCAGGGTGTCCGTCATCACCTGGTCCTTGTTGAGGCGCATATAGAGGTCGTGCTTTTCGTCCAGCACATAGGCGATGCCGCCGGACATCCCGGCTGCGAAGTTCTTTCCCGTGGGGCCGAGGATCACGCAGCGGCCGCCGGTCATGTACTCGCAGCCATGGTCCCCCACGCCCTCCACCACGGCGATGGCGCCGGAGTTGCGGACGCAGAACCGCTCGCCGGCCATCCCGTTGATGAACGCCTGGCCGGAGGTGGCGCCGTACAGAGCCACGTTGCCCACGATGATGTTCTCGCCGGGGTCGAAGGTGCTGTCCTTGGGTGGATAGAGTACCAGCTTGCCGCCGGAGAGGCCCTTGCCCAGCCCATCGTTGCAGTCGCCCTCCAGCTCCAGGGTCAGTCCTTTGGGGATGAAGGCGCCGAAGGACTGGCCTCCGCCGCCATGGCAGGTGATGACATAACTGTCATCCGGCAGGGAGTCCCCGCACTGCCGGGTGATCTCGGCGCCGAACAGCGTGCCGAAGGCCCGGTCCGTGGAGGAGACGGTGAGCTCCAACCGGCCGGTCCGCTTCCCCTTCAGCGTCTTGCCCAGTTTGGCCAGCAGCACGCTCTCATCCAGGGTCCGCTCCAGATGAAAGTCGTAAACATCTCCGGGATTGAAGTGGGACGGCCCGCCGCTCCAGGGATTTTCCAGCAGGCTGCGGAGGTCCAGGGTCTCCGCCCGGTGGGTCACCAGCTTCTCCCGGACCCGCAGTAGGTCACTGCGGCCCACCAGTTCATCCACGGTGCGGATGCCCAGGGCCGCCATATACTCCCGCAGCTCCTGGGCCACGAATTCCATGAAGTTCACCACGTACTCCGGCTTGCCGGAGAAGCGGGACCGGAGCTGGGGATTCTGGGTGGCAATGCCCGCCGGGCAGGTGTCCAGGTTGCACACCCGCATCATGCAGCAGCCTAGGGCCACCAGGGGCGCGGTGGCAAAGCCGAATTCCTCCGCCCCCAGCATACAGGCGATGGCCACATCCCGCCCGGTCATCAGCTTGCCGTCGGCCTCCAGGGCCACCTGGCTCCGCAGACCGTTGGCGATCAGGGCTTGGTGGGCCTCCGCCACGCCCAGCTCCCAGGGCAGGCCCGCCCCGTGGATGGAGCTGCGGGGCGCGGCGCCGGTGCCGCCGTCATGGCCGGAGATCAGCACCACCTGGGCACCGGCCTTGGCCACGCCGGCGGCGATGGTGCCAACCCCCGCCTCGCTGACCAGCTTCACGCTGATCCGGGCCCGGCGGTTGGCGTTTTTCAGGTCATAGATCAGCTGGGCCAGGTCCTCGATAGAGTAGATGTCGTGGTGAGGCGGCGGAGAGATCAGTGTCACGCCGGGGGTGGAGCACCGGGTCCTGGCAATCCAGGGATAGACCTTTTTCCCGGGCAGATGGCCGCCCTCGCCGGGCTTGGCACCCTGAGCCATCTTGATCTGGATCTCCTGGGCGCTGGTGAGGTAGGCGCTGGTAACGCCGAACCGGCCGGAGGCTACCTGCTTGATGGCGGAGCACCGCTCATCGCGCAGGCGCGCCGCGTCCTCGCCGCCCTCGCCGGAGTTGGACTTGCCGCCGATGCGGTTCATGGCGATGGCCAGGCACTCGTGGGCCTCCTGGGAGATGGAGCCGTAGCTCATGGCGCCGGTTTTGAATCGCTTGACAATGGACGCCACAGGCTCCACCTCGTCGATGGAGATGCCGCCGCTCTCATCGAACTGGAAGTCCAGCAGCCCCCGCAGGGTATGGGGCTTGGCAGGCTCGTCCACCAGGGCGGAATACTCCTTGAAGGTCTCGTAGCTGCCCTCCCGGACGGCCTTCTGCAGCAGCAGGATGGTCCGGGGGTTGTACATGTGGTCCTCCTTGTCCGGGCCGGACCGCAGCTTGTGGATGCCGGTGGAGTCCAGCGTGGAGTCGTAGCCCAGGCCCAGGGGATCGAAGGCCTGGCTGTGGTTCCACTCCACGCCCTCCTCGATCTCTGCCAGGCCGATACCCTCCACCCGGCTGACTGTGTTGGTGAAGTACTTGTCCACCACGTCCCGGTTGATGCCCAGGCACTCGAAGATCTGGGCGGACTGGTAGGACTGGATGGTGGAGATGCCCATTTTGGAGGCGATCTTCACGATGCCGTGGAGGATGGCGCTGTTGTAGTCGTTGACGGCCGCAGTGGGATCCTTATCCAGCATCCCCAGGGTCACCAGCTCCTCTACGCACTCCTGGGCCAGATAGGGGTTGATGGCCTGGGCGCCGTAGCCCAGGAGGGTGGCGAAGTGGTGGACGTCCCGGGGCTCGGCGCTCTCCAGGATCATGGAGACTGCGGTGCGCTTTTTCGTCCGCACCAGATACTGCTCCAAGGCGGACACCGCCAGCAGGGAGGGGATGGCTACATGGTTCTCGTCCACCCCCCGGTCTGACAGGATCAGGATGTTGGTGCCATTCTTGTAGGCCCGGTCCACGTTGACGAACAGCCGGTCCAGGGCATTGGCCAAGGGAGAGCCCTTGTAGTACAGCAGGGAGATGGTCTCCACATGGAAGCCAGGCCGGTCCATGTAGCGGATCTTCATCAGATCCACGGAGGTGAGGATGGGGTTGTGGATCTGGAGGACTGTGCAGTTCTCCGCTCTTTCCTCCAGCAGATTGCCGCCGGAGCCCACATACACCGTGGTGTCGGTGACGATCTCCTCGCGGATGGCGTCCATGGGCGGGTTGGTCACCTGGGCGAAGAGCTGCTTGAAGTAGCTGAACAGGGGCTGGTGCTTTTCCGACAGCACCGCCAGCGGTGTGTCCACGCCCATGGCGGAGGTGGGCTCCGCCCCATCCCGGGCCATGGGGAGGATGGCGTCCTTCACCTCCTCATAGGTGTAGCCGAAGGCCTTGTACAGCCGGTCCCGCCGCTCCTGGGAGGACCGCTCCACACGCCGGTTGGGGATGGGAAGATCCCGCAGGTATACCAAGTGGGCATCGAGCCACTCGCCGTAGGGCTGCTGGCGGGCGTACCGCTCCTTGACCTCGGCGTCGTCCACCAGTCGACCGGCAGTCAGGTCTGCCAGCAGCATCCGCCCCGGCTGGAGCCGGGACTTCTTCACGATCTTCTCCGGCGGGATGTCCAGCACCCCCACCTCGGAGGAGAGAATCAGCTGCTTGTCGGTAGTGAGATACCACCGACAGGGGCGCAGGCCGTTCCGGTCCAGCACCGCGCCCACCGTGTCCCCATCGGAGAACACGATGGCCGCCGGGCCGTCCCAGGGCTCCATCATGGTGGCATAGTAGTGGTAGAAGTCCCGCTTCTCCCGGCTCATTTTCCGGTCGTTGGCCCAGGGTTCCGGGATGCACATCATCACCGCCTGGGGCAGTGGGATGCCGTTCATCATCAGAAATTCCAGGGTGTTGTCCAGCATGGCGGAGTCGGAGCCGCTCTGGTCTACCACCGGCAGGATCTTGTCCATGTCCGCCTCCAGTACGGCCGAGTGCATAGTCTCCTCCCTGGCCAGCATCCGGTCCACGTTGCCCCGGATGGTGTTGATTTCACCGTTATGGAGGATGTAGCGGTTGGGATGGGCCCGCTCCCAGCTGGGGGTGGTGTTGGTGGAGAACCGGGAGTGGACCAGGGCGATGGCGCTCTCACAATCCGGCTCCGTCAGGTCCGTGTAGAACTTCCGCAGCTGCCCCACCAGGAACATGCCCTTGTACACGATGGTCCGGCTGGAGAAGGAGCAAATGTAGGTGTTCACATTGGATTGCTCGAACTCCCGGCGGACCACATACAGCTTCCGGTCAAAGTCCAGGCCACGGGCGCAGTCTACAGGCCGGGCCACAAAGCACTGGCAGATGCAGGGCATACAGTCCAGGGCCTTCCGGCCCAGCACCTCCGGATGGGTGGGCACATCCCGCCAGCCCAGGAAGTCCAGCCCCTCCTTGGACGCGATGATCTCCAGCATCTTCTGGGCCTGGGCCCGCTTCAGCGCGTCTGCGGGGAAGAAGAACATGCCCACGCCATAATCCCGGGGGCCGCCCAGGGCGATGCCCTCGGCGGAGGCCGCCTTCACCATCAGCTTGTGTGGCACCTGAATCATCAGCCCCACGCCGTCACCGGTCTCGCCGGTGGCGTCTTTACCTGCCCGGTGCTCCAGCTTTTCCACGATCTTCAGGGCACTGTCCACTGTGGCGTGGGACGGCGTGCCCTTCAAATTCACCACGGCGCCGATGCCGCAGGCGTCGTGCTCCCACAGGGATCATAGATATTGTGTATGTTCTGCGCTGGTCCACTCATTGGGACTGCCTCCCTTGTCGTTTCATCGTCAGGCTTCAGCCTGTTGTGTACCGCTCCAGGATCAGCCGGGCGGTCTCTGCAAGCCGCAGCCCCGTGTCCATGCTGTACTTCTGCAGAAAGCGGTGGGCCTCCGCCTCGCTCATGAGGTTTACCTCCATCAGCACCGCCTTGGCCCGGCAGATCAGCCGCTCCTCCTCGGCACTTCGCTGGATATGAAGCCGGGGAGCCGGGGCGCCGCCTGCAAGGACTCCCTGGGCCAGATCCAGCGAGGCGAAGAACTCCGCCCGGGAGGAGGGGACGGCCAACTTGATGAGGTTCCTGTCCCCACACAGCTCCAGATTCCCGGGAGAGGAGATGACCAGCACCGGGGCGATGCCCGTGAGGTCCACGGCCAGCATCTCCGCAGTCATGTCCCGCAGCCGGAAACCGCAGATGACGACGGCTCCGCCCAGCTTCCGGGCGGCTCGGATGGTTTCCGCGCCGCTGAAGCAGGAGATGGACGGCGCGAGGCCGCCGGAGCCCAGAATGCGGGTGATCTGGGCGTGGGCTTTCTCAGAGGCAAACGCCAATATGATCCTGTCCATGGAATTTGCCCCCCTCCTCTCTCTGCGGCCCTGTCAGAAGGGCCGGCAGGTCAGTACGCCACCAGATACTGTTCCAGCTCCCACTGGGACACCTGGGCGGCGTACGACCGGCACTCCCGACGCTTTCCGGCCAGATACTGCTCCGTCACGTGGGCACCTAGCGCGTCCGTAATGACGCTGTCTGCCTCCAGGGCCCGGACGGCCTCCTCCAGAGAGCCGGGGAGCCGCTGGATGCCGGAGGCGTCTCCCACCTCGTAAAGGTTGCCGGTGAGGGGGCGGGGGGCGTCATCTGCTGCTCGATCCCGTCCAGTCCCGCGGCAAGGCACGCCGCCAGGGCCAGATAGGGGTTGCAGGCGGGATCAGGGCTCCGCAGCTCCACCCGGGTGCTGTTTCCCCGCGGTGTTGGAATGCGGACCAAGGCGGAGCGGTTGCCGGTGGACCAGGCCAGATGGCAGGGGGCTTCGTAGCCGGGCACCAGCCGCTTGTAGCTGTTCACCAGTGGATTGGTGACGGCACAGCATCCCCGTACGTGTCCCAGCAGTCCCGCGATGAACTGATAGGCCAGCGGGGACAGGTGCCGGGGATCCGCCTCGTCATAGAAGGCATTTTTCCCATCCCGAAACAGGGACATATTTACGTGCATGCCGCTGCCGGCGGCGCCGCTGACGGGCTTGGGCATGAAGGTGGCGTGGAGGCCGTTCTTCTGGGCCAGGGTCTTCACCGCCAGCTTGAAGGTCATGATGTTGTCCGCAGCCCGCAGGGCGTCGGTGTACTGGAGGTCGATCTCGTGCTGGCCGGCTGCCACCTCGTGGTGGCTGGCCTCCACCGCCACGCCCATCTGCTCCAGATTCAGGCAGATCTCCCGGCGGGTCCCCTCCCCATGGTCCAGAGGGCCCAGGTCAAAATAGCTGGCCTCGTCGGAAGTCCGGATGGTGGGCTGACCGTCTTCATCGGTCTGGAACAGGAAGAACTCCAGTTCCGCTCCCACATTGCAGGTGAAGCCCAGGGCGTCGGCACGGCGGAGCACCCGCTTCAGCACACCTCGGGGATCACCGGCGAAGGCGGTACCATCGGGGTTGTGGACGTCGCAGATCAGCCGGGCCACCTTGCCGTACTGGGGCCGCCAGGGCAGGATGGCAAAGGTGTCCAGGTCCGGCCAGAGATACTGGTCTGATTCTTCAATGCGGACGAATCCCGCGATGGAGCTGCCATCCATCATAATCTGGTTGTCCAGCGCCCGCCCGATCTGAGAGGCGGTGATGGCTACGTTTTTCAGCTGGCCGAAAATGTCTGTGAACTGCATACGGATGAACTGGGCATCCTCCTCCCGGACCAGCCGGATGATGTCCTCCTTGGTGTAGTGACGCATGAGCCTGACTCCTTTCCGATGGTGACCGTGTATGGACGCGGAGCGCCCCTCCGCGAAAAATTTTAAAAAGAAAAAAGAGCAAAGGATACCGCCAAAGGGCGCCTTTGCTCTCAGTGCTATTATTATACGAACTTTAAGGCGGTGTTGTCAAGACACTTGGGGGCCCGGAATCCCCACAGACGGAAAATTTGTGGGACCGCCTAAAATCGTTCCGCCGTCCCCAGGAGCTTTGGCGAAATCGACAAAAAATGGAGGAATGCGTTGACAGCTCCGACAAAGCTGACTGCGCGCCCGCCATCAAACAAAGGTACTTTGGCCCACCATCCCACAGCGCCTTGTTTGATACACGCAACGAGACATATCCCACTCAATGGCGGGGGCATTTCTTTTGGCAAAAGAATATGACCGACACATCAGCGGTTATGAAGATCGTCAGCACACCATCTTGCAGGACAGCGATTGCCCCGCAGGCCCCGGATGCCCGGTCCCCTGACCACGCCGGACGAAAAGGGCCGTTGCCCGCAGGCTGCTCTGGAACGGCCCTTCCGGGGAAATCTTCCATTGGCAGCAGTTATCCCATGACTTAGGATGCCCGCTGCCGTGCAGCTGGGACCGCGTTTCCCCCGGCGGGAAGGAAACACAAAACGCGCCCGGACCGGGAATCCCGGTCCGGGCGCGGCGCGTGGAGACAGCGCGGATTTACGGCTGCCGCAGGTGGATCTGGCAGGAGGGCAGATCGTAGAAGGGCTCTGCCGCCGTAGGGGTCAGGCCGGATACGGCCCCGGTCTGGTACAGGACGGAGGAGGACTTAAAGCACAAGGGCAGAATAGGCGCTTGCTGCTGAAGATAGGCACACAGGTCCGACAGAGCTGCGGCCCGGTCCTCCGCTGCGGCGCAGGCGGCCAGGAGCTGCTCCGTCTGGGGATCCGCCCAGCCGCCGTAGTTCAGACTGCCGCCGGTGCCCACCAGGGCGGAAAGGTCCCAATTCGCAGGCAGCCGCACTTCGCCATAGTACAGGTCGAAGTTCCCGGCGGCCAGGGCGGCGGCATACTCCTCCCAGGGCAGGGCCTCCACTTGGATCTGAAGGTCGAAATCCGACAGGGCCTGGGCGATATGCTCCGCAGCGGAGGCCTTGAAAGTGTTCTCCTGATTCACCAGCAGGGTCACTGTGCGGGTCCGGCCGGTGTTCAGTCCCGCTGCCTCCATCGCTGCGGCGAAATCGTCATAGGAGTATAGGGACTCCAGCTCCGCCGGGTAGAGCGGGGAGACAGGGGAGACCGGGAACTGGGCCGCCCGGGCGTGTCCGGACAGCACGGCGCTCACCAGCGTCTCCCGGTTGATGCCCAGGCCCAGGGCCCGGCGGGCGGCGCTGTCCTGAAAGGGGGCGCGGGCGGTGTTGAAGCCCAGGAACTGAAGCACTGTGGTATCCGCATCCTCATAGCTGATGTTGCCGGTGGCGGTGATGGGCTCCGTGCCGATCAGGTCGGCAGTAATCAACTGCACCTCGTGGGAGGAGAACTGGTACAGTATGGCCTCCCGGTCCCTGGCGGCGGAGAGGGCGATCCGCTCCGCGGGGCGGGACTCTCCCCGCCACCAGCCGCTGTGGGACGCCAGACAGGCACCCGCTTCATCGGTGGTGAAATAGTAGGGGCCGGTGCCCACAGGGGTGAGGCTTTCCTCGGTTCCGGACTTGACGATGGGGATGTCCAGCAGGGCCGGGAGGCTGGAGTCCGGGCGGGACAGGGTTACGATTACCACCCCGTCCCCGGCGGAGACAGCGGCCACATGGGCCAGCCGGGCGCTGTACCGCTGGGAACTCTTGGCCCGCCGCAGGGTGGCCGCCGCGTCCGCCGCCGTCAGGGGGGACCCGTCGGAAAAGGTGACGCCGCTGCGGAGGGTGAACGTGTAGGTGAGGGAGGCGGCGTCATAGGTGTAGCTCTGGCACAGCCACGGCTGGGGTTCCAGCTGGCGGTCCAGGCGGAAGAGTCCCTCGTAGATGAGGGAGCCCGCCACCTGCTGCATACCGTCGGCACAGGTCACCGGGTCCAGCGTCTGGTCCGGGTCATAGGGAAGGGTGAACGCCGCAGGGAGGATCACCTCCTCCTGCTGGTCGGCGGGCTCCTGGTCCCCCAGCAGGCCGTTGGCGGACTCCACGGGGGCTTCCGTCCAGCAGCCGGACAGCAGCAGGGTCACTGCCCCCAGCAGGCACAGGATCTGGATGCGCTTGGTCTTGGTCATGGCACAGGCCCTCCGGCAAAGAGTGTTTCAAAGGCAGATCACGGCCACCTGTGCGCCCCGGGCCTCGCCCATCTTCCGGTGGGACCAGAAGAGGTCGGGGCGGCAGGCGGTACACAGGCCGCAGATGTCGATATGCTCCGGCGCGACACCGGCGTGGAGCAGCCACTGACGGTTCAGACCCGCCAAATCTACATGGTATTTGGGCCCTCGACGCTCCAGATACGGCCCCGCCTCCGGCCCCAGGGCAGAGGCCCGCATGGCCTCCGGTACGTCGCCGTCGGTCTCAAAGCAGCATTTCCCAATGCAGGGCCCCACGGCAGCCAGGATGCGTTCCGGTCTGGCGCCCAGCAGGCGGACCATCTCCCGGACGGTCTTCTCCACGATTCCAGCGGCACAGCCCCGCCATCCGGCGTGGACCGCTCCCACGCACCCGGCGTCCGGGTCATGGAGCAGAAGGATGCCGCAGTCGGCGGAGAACACCACCAGGGGCAGTCCTTTTTCAGCGGTGATGAGGGCGTCGGCGTCGTAGTCCCGGTCCCGGATCAGACCCTTCCCGGCGTCGGCGGCGGTGCAGAGCCGCACATCATCCCGGTGGACCTGCCGGGAGAGGACGGGGTACGCCGAGTCCATATCCAGGGCGGCGAAAAAGCGGCGGTAGTTCTCCTCCACGTTCTCCGGCGCGTCCCCGCGTCCGGGGCCCAGGTTCAGGGTATCCCACGGCGCCGGAGACACCCCGCCCCGCCGGGTGGAGAATCCGTGGCGCACCCCGCCCAGCAGGGGAGAGGCGAGCCAGACCAGACTCTGTTGTTCATGGGTGACAAATGACATGGCGACCTCCTTTGATTGAGCATGAAAAGGGACGTCAGGAGCGTTCCTGGGGATCGTTCACCGGGTCCGCAAGGCGGCGGGAACCCTACCACCAGATGGTACCAGTCAGAAACAGCAGGGCGCTGACGAGGAACAAGGCTGTAAAAGGTTGGTGCCTTCGGCGAATAGGTATCCAAAGGCCAGCAGCCCCAGGGCAGATACCATCAGACCTATGCCGATCAGCATATTTCGAATCGTGTGCAGCAGGCGGATGCTCTCCTGATTTTCACCCACGGAAGCAGCTCCCTTCTGTGAAAAGACCGCCCCCTGCCCTCCGGCAGGAGAGAACAGGGAGCGGAAGAGATAAAAATGAAAAGACAAAGGATAAAAGATAGAGTGGAGAGTGAGGAGATGCTCCCAAAAGGAAAGGGGCTAGGGGAAACCCATCCGGGTTTCCCCAGTTGATCTGCCGAAGGCAGATCAAGAAATTCCAATCATTTTCGCCGCGGCGTGTACGTGGCGAAAATACTTTGACCTAAGCGCCTTGGGCGCGTTCACCAGTCCGCAGACTGGTGGTGGGGAGGTCGAGGGGGAGCCTGCTCCCCCTCGAAATCAGTTGTCGTGGTACTCCTTGCAGGTGCACTTCTTCCACTTCAGGCCGCTGCCGCAGGGGCAGGGGTCGTTGCGGCCGATCTTGTTGACCTTGACAGGCTGCTTCTTGGGGCGGTGCCGTCGCCGCCCACGTTTTCCACCATGCCCTTGGCCACCCGCTCCCGCTTGACCTCCTCGTCCTTCTTCAGCCGGACGGAGAACATGCGGCGGACCGTCTCGGTCTGGATGGCGGAGACCATCTCCTCGAACATGGTCAGGGACTCCTGCTTGTAGGCGATGACCGGGTCGGTGTTGGCATAGGCCCGCAGGCGGATGCCCTGCTTCAGGTCGTCCATGGCGTCGATGTGGTCCATCCAGTACTCGTCCACCACGCGCAGCATGATGACCCGCTCCAGCTCCCGCATGAGGGGCGTACCGATCTCCGCCTCCTTGGCCTCGTAGGTCTTCTCTGCGGCCTCCAGGAAGAGGTCGGTGAAGTCCTGCTGGGTCTTGTCGGCGGCGTCGTCCTCCGTGAACTGGAAGGTGTCCTTGGGGAAGTACAGCCCCTCCAGGCCGCGTAGCATCTCCCGGCAGCCGGCGGCGTCCAGGGCCTGGGCCTCGCCGAAGACCATAGCCACGTGGTCGGCGATGGCGTTGCGGGTCATGGACAGGATGGTGTCCTTCAGGTCCTTGCCGTCCAGAACCTCCCGGCGCTGCTGGTAGATGATCTCCCGCTGCTTGTTCATGACGTCGTCGTACTCCAGCACGGACTTGCGGGACTGGAAGTTCCGGGACTCCACGGTGGTCTGGGCGTTCTCGATGGCCTTGGTCAGCATCTTGTTCTCGATGGGGTGTCCTCGTCCAGGTCGAACTTCTCCATCATGTTCTGGATCCGCTCGCCGCCGAAGAGGCGCATCAGGTCGTCCTCCAGGGAGATATAGAACCGGGTCTCGCCGGGGTCGCCCTGGCGGCCGGCGCGGCCGCGGAGCTGGTTGTCGATCCGGCGGGATTCGTGGCGCTCTGTGCCGATGATGAAGAGGCCGCCGGCGGCGCGGACCTTCTCCGCCTCCTCCGCGATCACCGCCTTGTGCTGGGCCATCTTCTCGGCAAACAGCTTCCGGGCGGCCAGAATCTCCTCGTTGTCTGTTTCGGCGTAGCCGGTGGCGTCGGCAATGACCTCATCGGAGTAGCCGGCCTTCACCAGGTCTGCCCGGGCCAGGTACTCGGCGTTGCCGCCCAGCATGATATCGGTGCCGCGGCCGGCCATGTTGGTGGCCACGGTGACGGCGCCGAACTTGCCCGCCTGGGCCACGATCTCCGCTTCCTTCTCATGGTTCTTGGCGTTCAGCAGGTTGTGCTGGATGCCCTCCCGGGCCAGCAGGCCGCTGAGCAGCTCGTTCTTCTCAATGGACACGGTACCCACCAGCACGGGCTGGCCCTTGGCGTGGCAGTCCTTGATCTGCTGGATGACCGCTCGGTACTTGCCTGCCTCGGTCTTGTACACCACGTCGTGGTGGTCGTGGCGCTGGTTGGGCCGGTTGGTGGGGATCTCCACAATGTCCAGCTCGTAGATGGTGCCGAACTCCTCCTGCTCCGTCATGGCGGTGCCGGTCATGCCGGACAGCTTGTCGTACAGGCGGAAGTAGTTCTGGAAGGTGATGGTGGCCAAGGTCTTGTTCTCGCTGGCCACGGTGACGTGCTCCTTAGCCTCGATGGCCTGGTGCAGGCCGTTGGAGTAGCGCCGGCCGAACATCAGACGGCCGGTGAACTCGTCCACGATGATAACCTCGCCGTCCTTCACCACATAGTCGATGTCCCGCTTCATCACGCCGTGGGCCTTGATGGCCTGGTTGATGTGGTGGGAGAGGGTAGCGTTCTCCGGGTCGGACAGATTCTCCACGTGGAAGAACTCCTCCGCCTTGGCGATGCCCCGGGCGGTGAGCATGGCGGTCTTGGCCTTCTCATCCACGATGTAGTCCGCGTCCGCCTCGGCGGGATCCTCTTCCTCCTTGTTGTCCACCTGGACGACCGCCTGCTTCTTCAGGCGGGAGACGAACATCTCTGCCATGTCATAGAGCTGGGTGGACTTCTCCCCCTGGCCGGAGATGATGAGGGGTGTCCGGGCCTCGTCGATCAGGATGGAGTCCACCTCGTCCACGATGGCGAAGGCATGACCCCGCTGCACCAGCTCCGTGGAGTAGATGCACATGTTGTCCCGCAGATAGTCGAAGCCCATCTCGTTGTTGGTGCCATAGGTGATGTCCGCGGCGTAAGCGGCCTGCCGCTCCTTGGTGGTCAGGCCGTGGACGATCAGGCCCACCTTCAGGCCCAGGAAGCGGTGGACCTTGCCCATCCACTCACTGTCGCGCTTGGCCAGGTAGTCGTTCACCGTGACGATGTGGACGCCCCGGCCGGTCAGGGCGTTCAGATAGGCGGGCAGAGTGGCTACCAGGGTCTTGCCCTCGCCGGTCTTCATCTCGGCGATCCGGCCCTGGTGCAGCACGATGCCGCCCACCAGCTGCACCCGGTAGGGCCGCATGCCCAGCACCCGGTCCGCGGCCTCCCGCACGGTGGCAAAAGCCTCCGGCAGGATATCGTCCAGGGTCTCGCCATTCTGCAGGCGCTCCTTGAACTCCGTGGTCTTGGCCCGCAGGGCCTCGTCGCTCATGGCCTTGTATTCGTCGGCCATGGACTCGATCTTGTCCACGATGGGGTAGATGGATTTCAGCTCCCGGGAGCTGTAATCGCCAAAAATCTTTTTCATCAGACCCATGATTGTGATACTTCCTTTCCGGGCCGGTCCCTCCGGCCCGCCGGAATGGCGGAGCGCTGGAGAAAGGCCCGTTGATCCATATTATTTATAAAAGGTGGGGCAGTCCCCACGAAAAAGCAGAAATAGCATACCACAATCGCAGGTGGAATGCAAAGAAAAAACAACTTTTGTAAAAAAGTTCATAAATAGCGGCCCATGTCCGGCAGAAGCCATGATTTTTCGACAGGACGCGGCGGGGAAATCAGCGAAAAGAAACAAACGCTTCCCGACCGGGCAATCGATTGCCCAGTCATAGGAGCTCCGGATCCAGCTCCTCGTCCAGCAGCATCCGGATGCGGCTGAGGACCGTGCCCTCGCCGGTGGAGGCGTCGTAGTCCACGCTTACCAGCCGGGCGCCCGGCAGCTTGCGCTGGAGGGCGGCGTACTGCCCCTTGCCGAAGATGTGGCCCGGCAGGCAGGCGAAGGGCTGGACGCAGAGAATTTTTCGGTATCCCAGCCGGGCCCAGCCCACGGCCTCGGCAGCGATCAGCCACCCATCCGCCACCGTCACCCGCAGGGGAGCATACCCCTCCGCCTGCCGCTTCAGCTCCGGCAGCGGCGGCAGGGCATGATAGCCCGCCTGATTCAAAATCGACAGCATATCCCGCTGGATCTCCGCCAGGTACGACGCCAGCAGCCGATACACCCGCCGGGCAGGGGCGGAGCCTTTCAGGGCGTGGCCGTCCATGTAGTACAGGGCGTACCAGGTGATGCCGCCCACGCCGATCTCGCAGTGCTCCGCCGCCAGATACCGCTCCAAATTCCAGTTGCCCAGGTGGCAGTATTTCGTGTAGATCTCCCCCACGATAGCCACCTTCTGGACTTCACGGGGCACCCGCTCCACCGCCCGGAATTCGGCCGCCATCTCCCGGCAGCGGCGCAGGATCTCCCGGCGGGTGAGTCCTCGATTCCCCGCCAGATCCTGTCCCAGGTCCTCCGTCCAGCGGCGCCAGAGTGCCTCCGCCGTGCCGGGGACTGCCTCGTATGGCCGGGTCTGGTTCCGCAGCAGGGCCAGCGTGTCCCCCACACGGCAGCGGCCAGACAGCGGCGGACCATGGCGGCGGTGATGGGCAGCCCGGTGCCCCAGTCGATGCCCCGGACATTGAGACTCAGGGTCTCCACCCGGCCGTAGCCCAGCCGGTCCAGCACCCGCCGCAGCAGGCGGATGCCGCAGGAGCCCCGGCACTCGTCCCCCGCCTGGCCGAACAGCACCCCGCACCGGGCCGGGTCGTACCGCCCGGACCGCAGGGCGGACAGCACCTGCCCCGCCACCAGGAACACCGGATAGCACAGCTCATTGTGGAAATATTTCAGCCCCAGCTCCGCCAGATGGGGATCGTCCTCCGTCAGCAGCACCGGCTCCCATTCCTCCGACGTAAAGGCGTACTGCAGCAGGGGGAACCAATCGTCCAGCAGGGAGGGGATCAGCAGCGTCTTCCGCTCTGCCATCCCGGCCACCTCCTTTTATCCCAGCATACCGGTCCGCGCGGGGGAAAGCAAGGCAAAAGTGGTTACAAAATCCGCCGGAATCCCCGCCGCCCCTTGCCCCGCCCGCTCCTTTGTGTTAAACTGACAAAAAAGCCCCACCCGCCGCCGCGGCGGGGAGGAGCAAAAAAGGAGGTTCCCCCATGAAGCTCAGCTTTTACGGCGCCGACCAGTGCGTCACCGGCAGCTGCCACTGTCTGGAGGTCAACGGCAGGCGCATCCTGGTGGACTGCGGATTGCAGCAGGGGCGGGACGAGGTGTCCAACGACGCTTTTCCCTTTGCCGCGAACGACATCGACTTCGTCCTGGTGACCCACGCCCACATCGACCACACCGGCCGGATCCCCATGCTGGTGAAGCAGGGCTTCCAGGGCCGGATCGTCGCCACCCGGCTGACGGCGGATCTCATGGACATCATGCTCCAGGACTCCGCCCACATCCAGGAGTCCGACGCGGAGTGGAAGAACCGCAAGGCGGAGCGGTCCGGCGCCCCCCGGGTGGAGCCCCTTTACACCATCGAGGACGCCCAGCGGGTGAGCCAGTACATGACCACCTGCGAGTACAACCAGCCCCTGGACCTGTGCGAGGGCGTCCGGGTGGAGTTCGTGGACGCGGGCCATCTGCTGGGCTCCGCCTCCATCCTCGTCACCGCCACGGAGGGCGGCATCACCAAACAGATCGTCTTTTCCGGCGACATCGGCAATGTGGACCAGCCCATCATCCGGGACCCCACCTACCTCACCGGCGCGGACTACGTGGTGATGGAGTCCACCTACGGCGACCGCAACCACACGGAGGTGTGGAGCTACACCGACGATCTGGCGAAGATCATCGACGAGACCATCGCCAAGGGCGGCAACGTGGTGATCCCCTCCTTCGCCGTGGGCCGCACCCAGGAGCTGCTGTACTTCATCCGGGAGATCAAGGACAAGGGGATGGTGAAGAGCGACCCGGACTTCCCCGTGTACATCGACTCCCCCCTGGCCAAGAAGGCCACCACCATCTTCACCGGCGACCTGCGGGGCTATCTGGATGAGGCGGCGCTGGAGCTGGTGCAGGACGGCACCCACATGTTCAACTTCACCAACCTGCGCATGACGGAGACCAGCGAGGAGTCCAAGATGCTGAACATGGACCCCACCCCCAAGGTCATCATCTCCGCCTCCGGCATGTGCGACGCGGGCCGCATCCGCCACCACCTGAAGCACAACCTCTGGCGGCCGGAGTGCACCGTGGTGTTCGTGGGCTACCAGGGGGAGGGCACCCTGGGCCGCGCCCTGCTGGAGGGTGTGAAGAGCGTGAAGCTCTTCGGCGAGGAGATCGCCGTCCATGCGCAGATCGTGAACTTCCAGGGTCTCTCCTCCCACGCGGACCGGAACCACCTGCTCTCCTGGATCCAGGCCATCCAGGCCCCCAAGCCCCAGCACGTGTTCGTGGTCCACGGGGACCGGGAGGTGGCGCCCTTCTTCGCCAAGACCATCCAGGGCCTGGGCTTCACCGCCCACGCGCCCCAGTACACGGAGGTGTACGACCTGATCGCCGACAAGGTGACCGAGCCCGGCTACCTGCCTGAGCGGAAGGCCAGGACCACCGGCGGTATGCGGGCCAGCGCGGCCTACGAGCGGCTGGTGGCCGTGGGCAACATGCTTATGGAGAGCATCAAGCGCAGCCGCGGGCGGGACAACAAGTCCCTGGCCCGGTTCGCGGACCAGCTGCGGCAGCTGCTGGAGAAGTGGGAGAGCTAAGGCAGCTCCCTTGCCAGAGAGAAGGCGGCCTGGAACGCGGCCTCCAGCTCCATGCTGTGGAGCTGCGCCGCCGCATCCTCGTATTTTTCGACGGTGTTCCAGCTGTCATCCGGAAGCAGGTCCCGGAGCCGCAGGGACAGGCGGGCGGTCAGGCGGGAGACTTCCCGGTACTCCGGGGAGGGGAGATAGGAGGGGAGGAGCTCCTCCTTGGCATAGGCATATAAAATTTCCATTGCATCCGACATAGCGATCACCATAGCACCCATTTTGTACATATCATTATATACACCCATATTGTGCGTGTCAAGGGATTTGAGAGTTTTTATGATAAAATTTGCGGAGAGACTGCGCGAACTGCGGAGAGAAAAGAAAGTGACCCAGTCAAAGATGGCCGATTTCCTCGGTATCAAGCTGAGGTCTTACCAGAACTATGAGGGCGGCTCTCGCCGGCCGGATTACGAGGGACTGGTGGCCCTGGCGGATTACTTCGACGTGACCACAGATTATCTGCTGGGGCGGAGCGACGTGCGGGGGTAACATGGGATGGGCCGCCGTCCGGCGGCCACGGGGGATTCTGCTCCCGCAGGGGGCTGGTCCAGCGGGATGCACCCCCCATTGTCGTCGTCGCAAAGTCCGCTCAGCTCCGTTTCCGCCTGCGGCGAAAACTGCGCCTGCTCCCTTGCTCCTCCTCTCCCCACCGCGCGGGGCGCGGCGGGGGCCCCTTTCGGTCTTGCCAAAAGAGAAACGGGCCGTGCACGGTCCAAAAGAAAAGACCGCTTAGACGCGCTCCGGCGCGTTCGTGCCTCCGCGCGACGGGGGTCGGCGGATCGGTGCAAGCGCCGATTTTGGCCTGCCTTCGGGCACGCTATCATCTTCTGCGATTTCTGGGACTGCCGTCCCGTGGCGGATGGTGCGGAGGTCGTCGGGGTGGTTATCGCATTGTCTCTGCTTCTCTTTTCGCTGCCGCTGGCCGTCCCGCGCGGGAACTGGTGCAACGGGCGGATGTGGACATCCGCCCGAAAGCATAAACCCCTACGACCACCCGGGTAGCGCGTAGCGAAGCGGAACGCGCGGAAAGAGGAGCCGGTCAAATGCGTCCTTGCACCCCGACCCAAGACGCACCCGCGCCGCGGGAATCCGCCATCAAGCCTGTACCGCACCCCGCCGCGCCCGTCGGGGAGCCATCGCAGACCCGCAGGCACCATCTCACGCCGACCCCCGTACAGCAACTTTGCACCAGAGGTGCAAAGTTGCGACCAAAGCGCCTTTTTCTCTTACACCGGGCGCGGCGCGTTCTCTTTTTGGGTAAGACCAAAAAGAGAATGGGGGGCGCATCTGCCTAGCCATCAGCATGGCTGAAATTCCAGCGTCCAATGGGACGCACCCCCCGGAGGTATCTATGGATCGACTTCATGAAAACCGCATCTACACCGGCACGGTGGAATCCTACTCCAGCGAGGGTTTGGGCATCGTCCGCCTGGACGGCGCCGTGGTGTTCGTCCCTCAGGCCGTCCGGGGGGAAACCATCGACCTGAAAATCACCAAGGTGATGAAGACCGCCGCCGCAGGGGAGATCGTGAAGATCCACAAGCCCTCTCCCGACCGGGCCCAGCCCGAGTGCCCCGATTACGGCCGGTGCGGCGGGTGCGACTTCCAGCACCTGACGTACCCCGAGGAGCTGTGGGCCAAGCGCCAGCGGGTCCAGGACGCCCTGACCCGCCTGGGGGGCGCAGACATCCGGGTGGAAGAGATCCTGGGGGCGAAGAACCCCCTCCACTACCGCAACAAGAGCCAGTACCCCGTGGGCGCGGACGGCGCCATCGGCTTCTACCGGGCCCGGTCCCATCAGGTGGTGCCGGTGAAGCGGTGCTTGATCCAGCCCGAGGCGGCGGACAAAACCGCCGCGGCGGTGGGGGAGTGGATGCGGCGCTACAAGGTTCCCGCCTACGACGAGGCCACCGGAAAGGGACTGGTGCGCCATGTGTACGTCCGGGTGAACCGGAAGGGCGAGAGCCTTTGCTGCGTGGTAATCAACGGCAGGCAGGCCCCCCGGGAGCCGGAGCTGGCCGCCTATGTCTGCGCCGCCGTGCCCCACACCGCGGGAGTGCTGGTGAACAGCAACACGAAGCGGGGCAACGTGATTCTGGGGGAGAAGTACCGCACCCTCTGGGGGCGGGACTATCTGATGGACACCCTCTGCGGCCTGGAGTTCAAGTTGTCGGTGCCCTCCTTTTACCAGGTGAACCGAGATCAGGCGGAAGCGTTGTACGGCAAGGCCCTGGATTATGCCGGCCTGACGGGGCGGGAGACGGTGCTGGACCTGTACTGCGGCATCGGCACCATTACGCTGTGCCTGGCGAAGCGGGCCGGACGGGTCATCGGCGCGGAGATCGTGCCGGCGGCCATCCGGGACGCCAAAGAGAACGCCGCCCGGAACCACATTGAAAACGCGGAATTCTTCTGCGGCGACGCGGCTGAGACAGCCGCACGGCTGGAGGCGGAGGGCCTGCGGCCGGACGTCATCACCGTGGACCCGCCCCGGAAAGGGCTGGCGCCGGAGGTGATCGGCTCCATCGCGGCCATGGGGCCGGAGCGGGTGGTGTATGTCTCCTGCGACCCCGCCACGCTGGGCCGGGACGTGAAGCGGTTCGGAGAGCTGGGTTACCGGGCCGTCCGGGCCTGTGCAGTGGACATGTTTCCCGCCACACGGCATGTTGAGAGCGTGGTGCTGCTGGAGAGGAGTTGACCAAAATGGCAGTTTCAAAATTCCGGATTTATGACTACTGGAAAGACAAAGCCATCACGAAAAAATTTGAAATCAAGCCGGTGTCCGCGTGCACGAAGGAGGACGACGCACTTTCCATAACAGAATTTCCTGATGAGATTTTTTGCTGGGCTTGTCAGATGCCGCCGTATCAACAGGGGACACATCGGACACTCAGCGGACTTTGGAATGGAGACACACTTTTACAGCGGTCCCATATTTTGGAAAAGTCCCTGAATGGAGAGGATAAACCCGAGAATTATTTTCTGCTGTGTCCGCAATGTCACGCGGAATCTCCGGATACGACGGACGCGAAGCTCTTTTTCGCGTGGGTCCGGTATAAGCGGACGCATGAGAACTATTCCATGGTGCTTCGGAGGGATATGAAAAAGGCGGCGGAGATTCTGGGAGTGGACCAGAACCTTGTGGAGGAGCGATTTGCCGCGCTGCGGCTGACCCGGCTGGAAGAGGATGCGTATATTCGAGACTATATTGTCAAAAACTGTGCGATGCATGGCAGCTTTCTTGCGCCGCTCTCCCGCATGATGATCCTGCAAAAATGGATTCTGGACCCGGAGGAACAGAAAAAGTTTGCCGCCTGGCGGAGGACGCTGCCTGAAGAAGAGACTGGTGAGAAGGAGCCAACATAAATATCTCAAAAGAGATCATTCCGCAAGGACTGAAGAATAAAACAGTTGTCAAACACAGTTTGAGGGTGTATGATAAATCACAAATCAGGGCGGTCACTGCCAGAGAACCGAAACAGGAGGAGTATTATGAACAAAACGGCAAGCATGGTCTTGAAGATCATCGGCGCCAGCCTGGCATTCGCAGCGGTTATCTGCCTGCTGATCGGCGGCTGGCATGACCTCAGCGTGGGATACAGCGGTATGAAGAAGCGGCTGGCCCGGAAATTCGGCTCCGAGTACGACGACTACGCCGACGAAGAGCTCTACGAGTAATCCAGAGCATAAAAAGGACCCCATCCAGATGGATGGGGCCCTTTTCTGCGTTTTTTCCGCCACAGGGCAACAAAAAACGGCTGGAAGAAATCCCCAACCGCAACGAAATTCCCCTTGACAGAGGAAAAAAACCATGGTAAAATAAGACGCTTATATGATGGCAGAGGATATTCCGCCATTTTTTATCGTTGAGATAACGATAGCATATTTCCCAGAACAATGCAAGAGCGGGATGCAGGAATTTTAACAACGATACCGTGCGTATCATTCCTGGCCGCGCCACCCGAAAAACCACGCGCCCGGCAGGACAGGGCGGGGCGCACAGAAGAAAGGTGAATGAGAAGATGGCCAAAGACAAGTACTACGGAAAGACCCTTCGTAAGAACTTCGCCAGGCACGAGGAAGTCATGCCCATGCCCAACCTTCTGGAGATCCAGAAGAAGTCTTACCAGGAGTTTTTGGACACCGGCCTCCGGGAGGTGTTCAACGACGTGGGCGCGATCACGGACTATCAGGGCAACCTGGAGCTGACCTTCATCGACTACAAGATGGATGAGGCGCCCAAGTACGACGTGGAGGAGTGCAAGGCCCGGGATGCCACCTACGCCGCGCCGCTGAAGGTGAAGGTCCGCCTTCGGAACAAGGAGACCGAGGAGATCAAGGAGCAGGAGATCTTCATGGGCGACTTCCCGCTGATGACCCACTCCGGCACCTTTGTTATCAACGGCGCCGAGCGCGTCGTGGTTTCCCAGATCGTCCGGTCCCCCGGTGTGTACTACGGCAAGGAGACGGACATCAAGACCGACCTGCCCATCCTCACCTCCACTGTCATCCCCAACCGGGGCGCCTGGCTGGAGTATGAGACCGACGCCAACGAGGTCTTCTGGGTCCGCATCGACAAGAACCGCAAGCTCCCCATCACCTGCCTGATCCGGGCCCTGGGCCTGAAGACGGACCAGGAGATCCTGGACCAGTTCGGCGACGATCCCCGCATCGTCACCACCCTGGAGAAGGACCCCTGCAAGAACTACGAGGACGCCATGCTGGAGATCTACCGGCGCCTGCGTCCCGGCGAGCCCCCCACGGTGGAGGCCAGCGAGACCCTGATCCACAACCTGTTCTTCGACCCCCGGCGCTACGACCTGTCCACCGTGGGCCGGTACAAGTTCAACAAGAAGCTGTCCCTGTGGCAGCGCATCCCCGGCTACAAGCTGGTCTATCCCGTGGCAGATCCTGCCACCGGTGAGCTCCTGTTTGATGAGGGCCATCTGCTGACCAAGGACGATGCCCGCCTGCTGGATACGGTCGGCGTGGGAGAGGTCACCATCGACGTGGAGGGAGCGCCCCTGCGGGTCATGTCCAATAAGATGTGCGACCTGAGCCATTATGTGGACTTCGATCCCCTGGCCGAGTGCGGTATCAAGGAGCGGGTGCGCTTCGACGTGCTGCAGGAGCTGCTGGGCCAGTACAGCGGCGAGGAGCTGAAGGACCAGATCCGCCTGCACCGGGCCGATCTGGTGCCCAAGCATATCATCATTGATGATATCCTCACCTCCATCAACTATATGAACGGCCTGGCCCGGGGCATCTCCGTGAAGGATGACATCGACCACCTGGGCAACCGCCGCCTGCGCTGCGTGGGCGAGCTGCTGCAGAACCAGTTCCGCATCGGCTTTTCCCGGATGGAGCGGGTAATCCGGGAGCGCATGACCATCCAGGACCTGGATGTGGTCACCCCCCAGAGCCTCATCAACATCCGCCCCGTCACTGCCGCCATCAAGGAGTTCTTCGGCTCCAGCCCCTGAGCCAGTTCATGGATCAGACCAACCCCCTGGCGGAGCTGACCCACAAGCGGCGTCTTTCCGCCCTGGGCCCCGGCGGCCTCTCCCGCGAGCGTGCCAGCATGGAGGTCCGCGACGTCCATTACAGCCATTACGGCCGCATGTGCCCCATCGAGACCCCTGAAGGTCCCAACATCGGCCTGATCTCTTATCTCGCCACCTATGCCCGGATCAATGAGTACGGCTTTATTGAGGCGCCCTACCGGGCGGTGGACAAGGAGACCTTCCACGTCTCCGACGAGATTGTCTATATGACCGCCGACGAGGAGGACAACTACATCGTCGGCCAGGCTGCTGAGCCTCTGGACGAGAACGGCTGCCTCATCAACGCCCGTATCACGGCCCGGCACCGGGACGAGATCGTGGAGGTGGACAAGGAGCGGGTGGACTACATCGATGTGTCCCCCCGGATGATGGTCTCCATCGCGACGGCCATGATCCCCTTCCTGCCCAACGACGACGCCAACCGCGCCCTGATGGGCGCCAACATGCAGCGTCAGGCCGTGCCTCTGCTGCGTCCCCACGCGCCCATTGTGGGCACCGGCATGGAGCACAAGATCTGCATCGACTCTGAGATCGCTGTCCTGGCGGAGGGCGACGGCGTGGTGACCTCTGTGGACGCCCGCCACATCACCGTCAAGTACGACAGCGGCGAGGTCAAGGACTACAAGCTGACCAAGTTCCTCCGGTCCAACCACGGCACCTGCATCAACCAGCGGCCCATCGTGGAGGTGGGCGAGCGGGTTCACGGCTGGGGCACCGACGAGAACGGCCAGACCGTGGATCCCACCGTCCTGGCGGACGGCCCCGCCACTGAGCAGGGCGAGATCGCCCTGGGCCAGAACATCCTGGTTGGCTTCATGACCTGGGAGGGCTACAACTACGAGGACGCCGTGCTGCTGAACGAGCGTCTGGTGCGGGAGGACCTGTATACCTCCATCCACATCGAAGAGTACGAGATCGACGCCCGGGACACCAAGCTGGGCCCGGAGGAGATCACAAGAGACATCCCCAATGTGGGCGAGGACGCCCTGAAGGATCTGGACGAGAACGGCATCATCCGCATCGGCGCAGAGGTCCGTTCCGGCGACATCCTGGTGGGCAAGGTCACGCCCAAGGGCGAGACCGACCTCACCGCCGAGGAGCGGCTGCTGCGGGCCATCTTCGGTGAGAAGGCCCGGGAGGTCCGGGACACCTCTCTGAAGGTCCCCCACGGCGAGAGCGGCATCATCGTGGACGCCAAGGTCTTCACCCGGGAGAACGGCGACGAGCTGGGGCCCGGCGTGAACATGGTAGTGCGGGTGTATATCGCCCAGCGCCGGAAGATCCAGGTGGGCGACAAGATGGCAGGCCGCCACGGCAACAAGGGTGTCGTGTCCCGGGTCCTGCCGCAGGAGGATATGCCCTTCCTGCCCGACGGCACGCCGCTGGACATCGTGCTGAACCCCCTGGGCGTGCCCAGCCGTATGAACATCGGCCAGGTGCTGGAGGTCCATCTGGGCTACGCCGCCCAGAAGCTGGGCTGGAAGGTGGCCACCCCCATCTTCGACGGCGCGTCTTACAGCGACATTCAGGAGCTGCTGCAGCAGGCGGGCCTGGATCCTGAGGGCAAGAGCGTGCTGTACGATGGCCGCACCGGTGAGCCCTTCGACAACAAGGTCACCGTGGGCTACGTGTACTTCCTGAAACTGCACCATCTGGTGGACGACAAGATCCACGCCCGCTCCACCGGCCCGTACTCCCTGGTTACTCAGCAGCCGCTGGGCGGCAAGGCCCAGTTCGGCGGCCAGCGCTTCGGCGAAATGGAAGTCTGGGCCCTGGAGGCCTATGGCGCGGCCTATACCCTGCAGGAGATCCTGACGGTGAAGTCTGACGACGTCACCGGCCGCGTCCGGACCTACGAGGCCATCGTCAAGGGCCACAACGTGCCCCAGCCCGGTGTGCCGGAGTCCTTCAAGGTGCTGGTGAAGGAGCTGCAGTCCCTGTGCCTGGACATTCAGGTGCTGGACAAGGACGGCAACGTCATCGAACTGAAGGAAGACGAGGACGCTATGGACACCTTCAACCTGGCCCGGATGGACGCCGACGATGACCGGCACCGCGCCTTCTCCGAAGAGGCGGAGTTCCAGGATTCCGGCTTTGACATCGAGGACGCCCCGGAGGATGCCGGCGCGGACATCGACGTGGACTTCGACGACGAATGATCCAGGATCGTATTGTTCGTCAACTCAACAATTCTGGATCATGTAAGGAGGAAATCGCAAGATGATCGACAACAACACTGGCAACAACATTGCCTTTGACGCGATTAAGATCGGCATGGCCTCTCCGGAGCAGATCCGCGCCTGGTCCTATGGCGAGGTGAAAAAGCCGGAGACCATCAACTACCGCACCCTGAAGCCGGAGCGGGACGGCCTGTTCTGCGAGCGCATCTTCGGACCCACCAAGGACTGGGAGTGCCACTGCGGCAAGTACAAGAAGATCCGCTACAAGGGCAAGATCTGCGACCGCTGCGGCGTCGAAGTCACCCGGGCCAAGGTCCGCCGGGAGCGCATGGGCCACATCGAGCTGGCCACCCCCGTCTCCCACATCTGGTATTTCAAGGGCATCCCCTCCCGGATGGGTCTGCTGCTGGACATCAGCCCCCGGATCCTGGAAAAGGTGCTGTATTTCGCCAACTATATCGTCACCGACCCCGGTGAGACTCCGCTGACCAAGAATCAGATCCTCTCCGAGAAGGAGTACCGGGATTACCGTGAGAAGTATGAGGACGACTTCCAGGCCGGCATGGGCGCCGAAGCCGTGAAGAAGCTGCTCCAGGACGTGGACCTGGAGGCCCTCTCCGCCCAGCTCCACGCAGAGCTGAAGGATGCCTCCGGCCAGAAGAAGGCCCGGATCGTCAAGCGGCTGGAGGTGGTGGACGCCTTCCGTCTGTCCGGCAACAAGCCGGAGTGGATGGTCATCGACGTGCTGCCTGTTATCCCGCCGGAGCTGCGCCCCATGGTGCAGCTGGACGGCGGCCGGTTCGCCACGTCCGACCTGAACGACCTGTACCGCCGGGTCATCAACCGGAACAACCGACTGAAGCGGCTGATCCAGCTGAACGCCCCAGATATCATCGTCCGCAATGAGAAGCGGATGCTCCAGGAGGCTGTGGACGCCCTGATCGACAACGGCCGCCGGGGCCGCGCCGTCACCGGCGCCAACAACCGGGCGCTGAAGTCCCTCAGCGATCTGTTAAAGGGCAAGCAGGGGCGGTTCCGCCAGAACCTGCTGGGCAAGCGCGTGGACTACTCCGGCCGTTCCGTTATCGTGGTCGGCCCCGAGCTGAAAATCTATCAGTGCGGCGTGCCCAAGGAGATGGCCGTGGAGCTGTTCCGTCCCTTCATCATGAAAAAGCTGGTGGAGGACGGCACTGCCAACAACATCAAGTCCGCCAAGAAGATGGTGGACAAGGGCGTCACCGAGGTGTGGGACGCTCTGGATGTCATCATCAAGGACCACCCCGTCATGCTGAACCGCGCTCCGACGCTGCACCGTCTGGGCATCCAGGCCTTCGAGCCGGTGCTGGTGGACGGCCGGGCCTTGAAGCTGCACCCCCTGAACTGCACCGCCTTCAACGCGGACTTCGACGGCGACCAGATGGCCATTCACGTGCCCCTGTCGGCCGAGGCCCAGGCGGAGGCCCGCATCCTGATGCTCTCCGCCAACAACCTGCTGCGTCCCCAGGACGGCGGCCCTGTCACCGTGCCTACCCAGGACATGGTGCTGGGCTCCTACTACCTGACCATGGACCGCATGGGCAAGGCGGAGAAGGGCGCCGAGACCATCTGGTGCGAGGATGCCGGCGACACCAACCTCACCGCTCACTCCATCGTGGACGCGGATGACTTTGTGGCCGCCAACGACGCCCTGGAGAAGGGGCAGAAGAAGGCCGCCTACCGCCCTCTCCACTTCTACGCCAGCGAGGAAGAGGCCCTCATGGCCTACAACGACCATGTGATTGGGCCCCACTGCCCCATCGGCGTGCGCCGCACCATGACCGTGGACGGCGTCAGCCACACCGCTGTGGTAGAGTCCACCCCCGGCCGTATCATCTTCAACCAGAACATCCCTCAGGACCTGGGCTTTGTGGACCGGACCGATCCCGCCCACGTCTGCGACTATGAGGTGACCTTCACCTGCGGCAAGAAGCAGCTGGGCCAGATCGTAGACCGCACCATCAACAAGCACGGCTTCACCGTGGCCGCTGAGGTGCTGGACGCCATCAAGGCCACCGGCTACAAGCACTCCACCCTGGCGGCCATCACGGTCTCCATCGCGGATATGACCGTGCCCCCCAAGAAGTACGAGCTGGTGGCGGCCTCCGAGCAGAAGGTGCTGGACATTGAGAACCAGTACAAGATGGGCTTCATGACCGAGCACGAGCGCTACAAGCAGGTGGTGCAGGTGTGGGAGAAGACCACCAACGATGTCTCTGACGCCCTGCAGAAGAACCTGGACCGCTATAACCCCATTTTCATGATGGCGGACTCCGGCGCCCGCGGTTCTATGAAGCAGATCCGCCAGCTGGCTGGTATGCGTGGCCTGATCGCCAACACCGCCGGCCGCACCATCGAGATCCCCATCAAGGCGAACTACCGCGAGGGCCTGACCGCCCTGGAGTACTTCATCTCCTCCAGAGGCGCCCGGAAGGGCCTGGCCGACACGGCTCTGCGTACCGCAGACTCCGGTTACCTGACCCGCCGCATGGTGGACGTCTCCCAGGATGTCATCATCCGGGAGGAGGACTGCCACGTGACCCACGGCATCAAGGTCTCCGAGATCAGCGAGAACGGCCAGGTGATCGAGAAGTTCTCCGACCGGCTCCGGGGCCGTTTCCTGGTGGGCGATGTGGTGGACGCCGATACCGGCGAGGTGCTGCTGTCCAGCACCAAGATGATGGACGAGAACGACGCCAAGATCCTGGAGACCCACAAGTGGGTCCAGGCCAACTACCGCGACGGCGACCGCTGCACCTTCGACCCGGCGGTTGACGAGCACCCCACCGTCATGATCCGCACCGTGCTGACCTGCAAGGCCCACAGCGGCGTGTGCGCCAAGTGCTACGGCATGAACCTGGCCACCCAGCAGCCTGTGGGTCCGGGCGAGGCGGTCGGCATCATTGCCGCCCAGTCCATCGGCGAACCCGGCACCCAGCTGACCATGCGTACCTTCCACACCGGCGGTCTGGCCGGCGGCGACATCACCCAGGGTCTTCCCCGTGTCGAGGAACTGTTTGAGGCCCGTAAGCCCAAGCGGATGGCTACTCTGGCAGAGATCGGCGGCACGGTCAAGTTCGAAGAGACCAGCAAGGGCAGCCTGGTGAACATCGTCATCACCGCACCTGACGGGGACACCCGCACCTACGCGGTGCCTCACACCGGCCTGCTGGTGAAGGACGGCGACGTGATCGAGGCCGGCCACCAGCTGACCTACGGTGCGTTGAATCCCCACGAGGTGCTGCGCATCCGCGGCGCTGACGCCGTGTACAACTACCTGATCCAAGAGGTCCTGCGGGTGTACCGCCAGCAGGGAGTGGATATCAACGATAAGCATATCGAGATCATCGTCCGCCAGATGATGCGCAAGGTCCGTCTGGAGGACGCCGGCGACACCAAG
This sequence comes from Dysosmobacter welbionis, assembly GCF_005121165.3. NCBI lineage: Bacteria > Bacillati > Bacillota > Clostridia > Eubacteriales > Oscillospiraceae > Dysosmobacter > Dysosmobacter welbionis. Next base: position 3,087,719 of record NZ_CP034413.3, read on the forward strand.
CTGCTGGACGGCTCTATGGTGGACGTCCTGGAGCTGGACGACGCCAACGAGGAGATCGACCGCCGCAACGCCGCCGGTGAGCGGCAGGAGAACGGCGAGCCTCTGCGCCACGCCGTAGGCACCCAGCTGCTGATGGGCATCACGAAGGCATCTCTCGCCACGGACTCCTTCCTGTCCGCCGCCTCCTTCCAGGAGACCACCAAGGTCCTGACGGAGGCCGCCATCAAGGGCAAGGCCGACCATCTGGTGGGCCTGAAGGAGAATGTCATCATCGGCAAGCTGATCCCTGCCGGCACGGGCCTGACGGCCTACCACACCTTTGCTGAGGAGTTGGTTCCCGGCCCGGCGCCTGTTGAGGCCGCCCCGGAGCCCATTCCCGCAGAGCTGTGATTCGCCGGACATCCCGCAGACACAAGACCGGGAGAGAGCCTGACCGCTTGCGGTCAGGCTCTCTTTTCAGATGCCGGGCATCGGGAGGCGGGGTGAAGGAGACGCCCCGCAGCCCGGGGCTGAAACGGTTCTGCTGAGAAGCGGATGACCAACGCCCCCCTTTATTTAAAATATCAAAGCTCCCTTGTTCCCAGGCGCACTGCGCCGTATCCGGACGGCGGCCAGAAACGGCCCGGAAACAGGGAGAAGTTCTCCTAAGATGTCTCCAGGTATCCGGCACGCCCGGGAGATGGGGAAAACGTCCAAAAGTCTGCGGATCATGGAAAATTTTTACCGAAAAATGTCTTGACGGATATGTTTCCCCATGGTATAATCCAAAAATGCGCGGATATTAGGATTCTGCGGATTTTGCCATGCGTTTCAGGAGGAATTTCCCGTGATCTCGGAGCTTGCTTCCCAGGAGAAGGTCATCGGCGTGAAGCAGTCCCGCAAGGCGATCCGGGAAGGCCGGGCCAAGCGGGTCTATCTCGCCTGTGACGCCGATCCCGCCATCACCGAGCCGGTGGCCGCCAGCTGTGCGGAGGCCGGCATCCCCGTAGAGACGGACTACACACTGTCCCAGCTGGGCCAGGCGTGCCGGATCAGCGTGGGCGCGTCCGTGGTGGCCGTCCTCTCCGCATAAAGAAATGGTTTTTTTCGGAATAGCTTCACCGCGTTCCGTAAAAAATAAGGGCTGTCGTGGTTACACGGCAGCGAAATTATGAAAGAAAGGAGAAATACACCGAATGCCTACTTTTAACCAGCTGGTCCGTAAAGGAAGAGAACAGGCTACCTACAAGTCCACTTCTCCCGCTCTGCAGTTTGGTCTGAACACCCTGAAGAACAAGACCACCGATCTGCCTTCTCCCCAGAAGAGAGGCGTGTGCACCGCCGTGAGAACCGCGACCCCCAAGAAGCCCAACTCCGCCCTGCGTAAGATCGCCCGTGTGCGTCTGACCAACGGCTACGAAGTCACCGCTTACATTCCCGGCGTGGGCCACTCCCTGCAGGAGCACTCCGTCGTGATGATCCGCGGTGGCCGTGTCAAGGATCTCCCCGGTGTCCGTTACCACATCATCCGCGGTACGCTGGATACCCAGGGCGTCTCCGGCCGTATGCAGGCTCGTTCCAAATACGGTGCCAAGCGGCCCAAGCAGAAGTAAGTCTGCGAACTGAGAGCTTTGCCGAATAGGTTTATATAGATGGCGGCCTCCGGGCCGCCGGGACGACCTCTTTGGCAGGCATCCACGGAAGGCTGCAATACGCCTTTTGAGTACCTATGAGATCATAGAATTATTATGAAGGAGGGAAGCATAGTGCCCAGAAGAGGTAATGTTCCCAAGAGAGAGATCCTGCCGGATCCCGTTTACGGCTCCGTCCTGGTCACCCGGCTGATCAATAGTGTCATGCTGGATGGCAAGAAGGGCGTGGCCCAGAAGGTGGTCTACGGTGCCTTCGACCAGATCAAGGAGAAGACCGAGAAAGACCCCATCGAAGTGTTCAACCAGGCCATGGAGAATATCATGCCCAGCCTGGAAGTCAAGGCCCGCCGTGTGGGCGGCGCCACCTATCAGGTCCCCATGGAGGTCCGTCCCGCCCGCCGCACGACCCTGGGTCTGCGCTGGCTGACGGCCTACGCCCGTTCCCGCAGCGAGCGTACCATGGCTGAGCGCCTGGCCGGCGAACTCATGGACGCCGCCAACAACACCGGCAGCGCCGTGAAGAAGCGCGAGGAAGTCCACAAGGCAGCCGAGGCCAACAAGGCGTTCGCCCATTTCCGCTGGTAAGTTAGGAGAAACAGTATGCCGAGAAAAACACCTCTTGAAAATACCCGTAATATCGGCATTATGGCTCACATCGATGCAGGCAAGACGACGACTACCGAGCGTATCCTGTTCTACACCGGCGTGAACTATAAGATCGGTGAGACCCATGATGGCACCGCCACCATGGACTGGATGGCCCAGGAGCAGGAGCGCGGCATCACCATCACGTCCGCCGCCACCACCTGCTACTGGTCCGGTTCCAAGAACCAGTTCAAGCCCACCCGGATTAACATCATCGACACTCCGGGCCACGTGGACTTCACCGTGGAGGTGGAGCGCTCCCTGCGCGTGCTGGACGGCTCTGTCACCGTGCTGTGCGCCAAGGGCGGCGTGGAGCCCCAGTCTGAGACTGTGTGGCGCCAGGCCGATAACTACAAGGTCCCCGGATGATCTATGTCAACAAGATGGACATCATGGGCGCCGACTTCTACAACGTGCTCCGCATGATTGAGGAGCGCCTGAAGTGCAACGCCGTGCCCATCCAGCTCCCCATCGGCAGCGAGGATACCTTTAAAGGCATCATCGACCTGATCGAGATGGACGCGGACATCTACTATGACGATCTGGGCAAGGATATGCGCGTGGAGCCCATCCCCGCGGACATGGTGGACCTGGCAAACGAGTACCGGGAGAAGCTGATGGACGCCGTGTCCATGGTGGACGAGTCTATCATGGAGGCATATCTGGCTGGCGAGGAAGTTCCCACGGCCAAGATCCGTGCGGCCATCCGCAAGGCCACGATCGCCAATGAGATGGTGCCCGTCACCTGCGGCACGTCTTACCGCAACAAGGGCGTGCAGAAGCTGCTGGATGCCATCGTGGACTATATGCCCTCTCCCCTGGACATTCCGCCCATCAAGGGCGTGAACCCCAAGACTGATGAGGAGGACGAGCGTCCTGCGGACGACAACGCCCCCTTCTCCGCCCTGGCGTTCAAGATCATGACCGACCCCTATGTGGGCCGCCTGAGCTTCTTCCGCGTCTATTCCGGCCATCTGACCACCGGTTCCTCCGTGCTGAACAGCACCAAGAACGTCAAGGAGCGTATCGGCCGGATTCTGCAGATGCACGCCAACCACCGGGAGGATATCGAGGAGGTCTTCTCCGGCGATATCGAGGCTGCCGTGGGTCTGAAGAACACCACCACCGGCGACACCCTGTGCGATGAAAAGGCACCCATCATCCTGGAGTCCATGGAGTTCCCCGAGCCCGTCATCCGCGTGGCCATCGAGCCCAAGACCAAGGCCGGCCAGGAGAAGATGACCATGGGCCTCATCAAGCTGGCCGAGGAGGATCCCACCTTCAAGACCTACACGGATGAGGAGACCGGCCAGACCATCATCGCCGGCATGGGCGAGCTGCACCTGGAGATCATCGTGGACCGCCTGCTGCGCGAGTTCAAGGTGGAGGCCAACGTGGGCGCACCTCAGGTCGCCTACAAGGAGACCATCAAGAAGGCCGTGGACCAGGACACCAAGTATGCCCGTCAGTCCGGCGGCAAGGGCCAGTACGGCCATGTCAAGATCCACGTGGAGCCCAACGAGTCCGGCAAGGGCTACGAGTTTGTCAACGCCATCGTGGGCGGCGCCGTTCCCAAGGAGTATATCCCGGCTGTCGACGCCGGTATCCAGGGCGCCATGAACGCCGGCGTGGTGGCCGGCTTCCCCGTGGTGGATGTGAAGGTCACCCTGTACGACGGCTCCTATCATGAGGTGGACTCCTCTGAAATGGCGTTCAAGATCGCTGGCTCCATGGCCTTCAAGGAGGCCTGCCGCAAGGCCGATCCCACGCTGCTGGAGCCCATCATGAAGGTCAGTGTCATCGTGCCCGATGAGTATATGGGCGATGTCATCGGCGACCTGAACAGCCGCCGCGGCCAGATCATCCAGCTGGAGGCCCGTCCCGGCGCCCAGCAGATCGACGCCTACGTGCCCCTGGCCGAGATGTTCGGCTATGCCACCGATCTGCGCTCCCGCACCCAGGGCCGCGGCCAGTACACCATGGAGCCCAGCCACTACGTGGAGATCCCGAAGAATATCCGGGATAAGATCGTGGAGACCCGCAATAAGCCCCAGGCGTAAGGAAAAAGGGATTGATTTTCCCTCCATTATACGGTAAAATAAGCAATGCTGAGAAAAACCGCATTGCACCCAACAGATTTTGAAAATTGACAGGAGGATTTTCAAATGGCTAAGCAGAAATTTGAAAGAACCAAGCCCCATGTTAACATCGGCACCATTGGTCACGTCGACCATGGCAAGACCACGCTGACTGCCGCCATTACCAAGTGGCTGTCTCTGCAGGGCAAGGCTCAGTTCGAGGCTTATGACTCCATCGACAAGGCCCCCGAGGAGAAGGAGCGCGGCATTACCATCAACACCGCTCACGTGGAGTATGAGACCGAGAAGCGTCACTATGCCCACGTGGACTGCCCGGGCCACGCCGACTATATCAAGAACATGATTACCGGCGCTGCCCAGATGGACGGTGCTATCCTGGTTATCGCCGCTTCCGACGGCCCCATGGCTCAGACTCGTGAGCACATCCTGCTGGCCCGTCAGGTGGGCGTGCCCGCCATCGTCGTGTTCCTGAACAAGTGCGATCAGGTCGACGACCCCGAGCTGCTGGAGCTGGTGGAGATGGAGGTCCGTGAGCTGCTCTCCAAGTATGAGTTCCCCGGCGACGACATCCCCATCATCAAGGGTTCCGCTCTGAACGCTCTGATTTCCGAGTCCAGCGATCCCGCCGCTCCCGAGTATGCCTGCATCAAGGAGCTGATGGATGCTGTTGACGACTATATCCCCACCCCCGACCGCAAGGAGGATATGCCTTTCCTGATGCCCGTCGAGGACGTGTTCACCATCTCCGGCCGCGGCACCGTGGCTACCGGCCGTGTGGAGCGTGGTGTCCTGAAGCTGAGCGAGGAAGTCGAGATTGTTGGCCTGACCGACGAGAAGAAGAAGACCGTCGTCACCGGCATCGAGATGTTCCACAAGCTGCTGGACTACGCTGAGGCCGGCGACAACATCGGCGCCCTGCTGCGTGGCGTGGACCGCAACGGCATCGAGCGCGGCCAGGTTCTGGCGAAGCCCGGTTCCATTCATCCCCACACCAAGTTCAAGGGCCAGGTTTACGTCCTGACCAAGGACGAGGGCGGCCGTCACACCCCCTTCTTCAACAACTATCGTCCTCAGTTCTACTTCCGCACCACCGACGTGACCGGCGTCATCACCCTGCCCGAGGGCACTGAGATGTGCATGCCCGGCGATAACGTCGAGATGAGCGTGGAGCTGATTACCCCCATCGCCATTGAGAAGGGCCTGCGTTTCGCTATCCGTGAGGGTGGCCGCACTGTGGGTTCCGGCGCTGTTACCGAGATCACCGAGGCCTGATTTTTCAGCCAAGAAAAAGAACTGCCGCAATGCGGCAGTTCTTTTTTTGCCCGCAGGCCATTCCGAACGGGCTCAGTCCTGCTCCGGATAGACCAGTGTGTCCTGGAATCCGTCTGCCCCGGCGCAGAGGATATCCCCGGCCACCGGCTGCCCCTCGCAGACGTAGAGGTTGGCCTGGACACCCTCCGGCCGTCCGGGATAGTTGGTGACGGTGTAGGTGTACCGGGCCACTTGCTTGCCGCAGCACGCAGAAAGGTCGAAGCCCTGGGAATCCTGCAGCTCGTTGTAGGTGAGGTAGGGCTCCTCCAGTTTCTCCGGCAGCAGAAACTGCAGCGTCTCCACCGGTTCCTCCTCCACCTGCCAGCCCATGGACTCCAGATAGGCGATGCGGTCGGCATTGCCGGTCAGCTGCCAAGCTGCCGCGTCCTGACCGCCACCGGAGCGGCCCACCAGCAGCAGGACGGCGGCCGCCAGGATGCCGGCCAGGATCACAGCCACAACGGCCTTTGTCTTCTTGGAAACCCGCGCGGTCCAAATCAGCATATCGATCCCTCCTGCATCTTCCTATTCATTTTTTTCCGGATTTATGATAAGATGAAGCAGAACAAGCCGTCGGAAGAGAGTCTGCCGTGTTCGTCCCGGGGGAAGAGAAGCGGTAAAAAGAGGCAGAGGTCAGCAAGGAGGAGGCCGGCATGGAGAAAGCGCGTCTGGACAAGATCATCGCCGGGGAGGGGACATACTCCCGGCGGGAAGTGAGGCTCCTGGTCCGCCAGGGCCGGGTGCTGGTGAACGGTGTGCCTGCCCGGTCTCCGGAGGACAAGGTGGTGCCGGAGGCAGTGGAGATTATGGTGGACGGGACCGTGCTGCACTGCCGCCGCTACACCTGGATCATGCTTCATAAGCCTGCGGGGGTCCTCTCCGCCACGGAGGACGGCCGGGGGGCCACAGTGCTGGACTTGCTGCCGCCGGAGCTCCGGCGGCGGGGACTGTTTCCGGTGGGGCGGCTGGACAAGGATACGGAGGGATTGCTGCTGCTGACCAACGAAGGAGGACTGGCCCACGACATCCTCTCTCCCAAGCATCATGTGGACAAGGTCTACTATGCCCGCACTGCCGGCTGTCTGACGGAGGAGGACTGCAGGGCGTTTGCGGCAGGCATGACCCTGGGAGGCGGCCTGGAATGCCTGCCGGCGGGGCTGGAGATCCTCTCCGCCGGGCCGGAGGGCAGCGAGGGGCTGGTCACCCTGCGGGAGGGGAAGTTCCATCAGGTGAAGCGGATGCTGGCGGCTCGGGGAAAGCCGGTCCTCTATCTGAAGCGGGTCCGCATGGGCAATTTGCCACTAGATCCGGCCCTGGAACCCGGCACATACCGATATTTGACGGAGGATGAGGTAGAGAGCCTGCGAAATTTCTAACGGCCACATCAGAAAATTCAAATCTTGCCCAAAAAAGAAGCCGTTTTTTTGTTGAAAAAAGAAAATATATCTTGCATTTTGACAAATTCAACGATATAATATATCCATTGACAATTTGCACAACGCCCCCACGTGTGATTTTAGAGGAGGAGGACGACCATGTCTGGAAGAATTTTTCAAAATGTGGTGCTGCAGCTGAAGGAAAATACGGACCGGACGGTTGGCGTCATTGACGGTGAGGGCATCGTCATCGCCTGCAGCGAACTGGCGATGATCGGCCAGCGGTGGGCGGAGCATGTGCCTGCCATCAATGCTGCCGGCGGCGCCATCGTCACGTCGGAGGGAAAGACATTCAAGGCCCTGAACGGCTGGGGAACCCAGTTTGACTATGCAGCCTTCGCCTTTGGCGACAACGAGATCAGCAAGACCGTTTGCGCCATGGCCACGGTGGCGCTGAATGCAGCCAAATCCTACTACGAGGAGAAACATGACCGGGGGTCCTTCATCAAGGACATCATCTCCGATAACATCATGCTGGGGGATATCTATGTGCGGGCCAAGGAGCTGCGGGTCACAGCGGACGTGCCCCGGGGCGTATTCGTGGTCCGCACCCTGAAGAAGGGGAGTCTGTCCCCACGGACGTGATCCAGTCCCTGTTCCCGGACCGGCAAAACGATTTCGTCCTCAGCATCGGCGAGGGCGACGTGGTCCTCATCCGCCAGATGCCGGAGGGCTCCGGCATCAAGGAGCTGAACAAGATCGCCTCCTCTATTGAGGAGGCCCTCCGCGCCGGCGGGGAGCCCACGGTGGTGGTGGGCATCGGCACCGTGGCCACCCACCTGCGGGACTTGGCCAAGAGCTATAAGGAGGCACAGATCGCCATTGAGGTGGGCAAGGTCTTTGACACGGAGAAGTACGTCATCAACTATGAGAATTTGGGCATCGGCCGGTTGATCTATCAGCTGCCCACCACCCTGTGCGAGATGTTCCTCCAGGAGGTGTTCAAAAAGAACCCCATCGACGCACTGGACAAGGAGACGCTCTTCACCATCCACAAGTTCTTTGAGAACAACCTGAACGTGTCCGAGACCGCCCGGAAGCTGTTCGTCCACCGGAACACTCTGGTGTACCGGCTGGAGAAGATCAAGAAGCTGACGGGCCTGGACCTGCGGGAGTTCGACGACGCCATTACCTTCAAGGTGGCTCTGATGGTCAAGAAATATCTGACCTCCCGGGGCATCGACTCCTGAGCCTGGATGGATCACACAAGCGCCCCGGCCGGAATTCCGGCCGGGGTTTTTCGCGCCCGGCGGAGACGGACCGCCGGGGAGGAAAACGGAATCGGAAGATTTGAAAAAGGCGGTTGCATTGCGGCGGAAAACCAGATATAATGAAAAAAGCTCTTACATTATGTCGACTGGCGGGGAACCTTTCGGCCGCGCCCGGCGTGTATAAAATAGGGAACACGAGGTACAGACATGATTCGATTAAAAGACGTGGAGATGGAGTACGACAACGGCACCCGGGCCATCAAGGGCATTACCCTGACGATCGAGGACGGGGAATTCGTGTTTCTGGTGGGCCCTTCGGGGTCCGGCAAGTCCACCATCATCAAGCTGCTGACCGGCGAGGTGGAACCCTGCGCCGGACGCATTATGATCAACGGTTTTTCCGTCAGCAACATCTCAGAAAAGCAGATCCCCCTGATGCGCCGCACTCTGGGAGTGATTTTTCAGGATTTCCGGCTGATCGAGAAGAAGACTGTCTATGACAACCTGGCCTTTGTCATGCGGGCAGTGGGCGCCAGCCCCAAGGAGATCCGCAAGCGCATCCCCTATGTGCTGGAGCTGGTGGGCCTGGGGAAAAAGGCGGACAGCTATCCCACGGAGCTCTCCGGCGGCGAGCAGCAGCGGGTAGCCATTGCCCGGGCCCTGGTGAACAACCCCAACACCATCATCGCCGACGAGCCCACCGGAAACCTGGACCCGGAGCGGTCCCTGGAGCTGATGAGCCTGCTGGTGAAGATCAACGAGCTGGGCACCACCGTGGTGGTGGTGACCCACGAGAAGGACCTGGTGGACCGCTTCGGCAAGCGGGTGGTCACCATCGATTCCGGCCATGTCGTCAACGACAGCGTGGGCGGCTATGTGGGGGGCATATCCATGGCTAAACGTCACGATTTCAGCTATTTTTTCCACGAGGGACTGAGCAATATGTTCAGCCACGGCTTCATGTCCTTTGCCGCCATCGGCATCACGGTGGCCTGCCTGCTGATTATGGGTACCTTTACCCTGGTGGCGGTAAACGCCAATGAGCTGCTGACCACCCTGGAACAGGAGAATGAGATCCTGGCCTATGTGGATGACAGCTACACCGAGACCCAGGCCCGGGCCCTCAAGTCCCGGCTGGAGGCCATTCCCAATGTGGCCTCCGTCACCTTCATTTCCAGGGATGAGGCCATGGAGGACTTCAAGGCCCAGTACCCGGATGAGGAGCTGTTCCAGGACCTGGACCCGGAGATTCTGGAGGACCGCTACGCCATCAAGCTGGTGGATCTGGAGGCGCAGAGCGAGACCGTGGAGGCGGTGCAGGCCCTCACCGGCATCTCCGATGTCAGCCACTACGAGGAGATCGCCGGTGGTTTTGTCACTGTGCGGAACGTAGCCACGGTGGTATGCGTGGCACTGATCGCCATCTTGTTCGTAGTGTCGGTGTTCATCATCTCCAACACCATCAAGCTCACCACCTTTGACCGGCGGGAGGAGATCGCCATCATGCGGATGGTGGGCGCCACCAACGGCTTCATCCGCTGGCCCTTTGTGTATGAGGGCTTCATGCTGGGCCTGCTGGGCGCGGTGATCGCCTTCTTCCTCCAGTGGGCGCTGTATGCGGCAGTGGCCCGGGGTGTGGATAGCAACGACACGCTGCAGCTGATCCAGGTGATGCCCTTCTCGGAGCTCTGGGCGCCAGTGGCGGCGGTGTTCGCTCTAGCGGGCATTGTGATCGGCGTGGGAGGCAGCCTCTCCGCTATCCGGAAATTTTTGCAGGTGTGAGGTGACGGGCATGAAGAAAGCTGGCAGGCGATTCCACCGCATCTTCCGCGCCGTGTTCGTAGCGGCGCTGGCCTTGGCTATCACCGGCGCCAATCTGGCTCCGGCGGCGGCCGTCACCTGGGCGGACGTGAATGAATTGAAGGATGAGGCCAACGGCCTGGACGCGGAGAAAAAGGAGCTCCAGGCCAAGCTGGATGCCCTGGCGGACGACAAGAGCCAGGCTGTGGCCCGGAAAGAGCTGCTGGACCAGCAGATCGCCAATACGGAGGCACAGATCGCCAATACGCAGGCCCAGATCGACCGGTATGCCGCCCTCATCACCCAGACGGAGGCGGAGCTGGTAGAGGCTGAGGAAAAAGAGGCGGCCCAGTACGAGCTGTTCTGCAGCCGGGTCCGAGAGATGGAGAAGCAGGACGAGGTCAGCTACTGGGCGGTGCTGTTCCGGGCCAGCAGCTTTACCGACCTGTTGGGCCGGCTGGACGCCATCAACGAGATCATGAAGTACGACCAGGGCGTCATCGACGACCTCAAGGCCCTTCAGGCGGAGATCGAGGAGAAGAAGGCCACGCTGGAGAGCAGCAAGGCTGAGACCGAGGCTGCCAAGGCGGAGCTGGTCAGCAAGGAGAATGAGCTGAACACCCAGCGCAGCCAGGCCAACGCCGTCATCCAGCAGCTGTCCGCCAACGAGAACGAGACGGAGGCCGCACTGGCAGATCTGGAGGCGGAGCAGGACGCCCTGTGGGCGGAGGCCCAGCGCCTCAGCGACCAGCTGGTGGCCCAGCAGGCCGCCAACGGCCAGTCCACAGAGTCCAATCCAGGCGGCTACATCTGGCCGGTGAACAGCCGGTACATCACCTCCACCATGGGCGGACGGAACTCTCCCGGCGGTATCGGCTCCACCAACCACAAGGGTACGGACATCGGCCGGGTGGGTTACACCAGCTCCATCTACGCAGCCAAGTCCGGCACGGTCATCGTGTCCCAGTACAGCAGCTCCTACGGCAACTATGTGGTCATCTCCCACGGCAGCGGCAATACCACACTGTATGCCCACATGTCCAGCCGGAAGGTGTCTGTGGGCCAGTATGTGAACCAGGGAGACGTGATCGGCATCACCGGCTCCACCGGCAACTCCACCGGACCGCACCTGCACTTTGAGGTGACGGAGAACGGCGTCCGGGTGAATCCACTGAACGACGGCGCAGAGCCCAAGATGGGATATCTCACCGGCTATACCCTTTCAAAAAGTGCATAAACACCGCTCCCGCCCCGTAGGATGGGGCGGGAGTGATTTTATGATCGGTATGATGACTTGGACGCCCCCTGCGGGCGGCGTCCGGCAAAAGAGCGTGGTTCTGGAGACGCGGGCCCTGCTCCACCTGCGGGTGGCCTGGGCGTCGGTGGCCAGGGGCCCCCGGACACCGGAGGCCCTGGTGCGGCGGCGGGTGCTGACGGCCGCCAAGCGGCTGCGGAAGGCCGGTGTCACCCGTCTGGTGGTGCCGGAGGCGTTTGCCTATGGGGAACAGCTGGAGAAGGTCGGTGTGGCGCCGGTGTCCACGCTGCCTCTGCGGCGGGCGCTGGCGGCGGATCTGGCACGGGCGGTCATGGCAGGGCGGAACCTCTCCGGCGGCAGCGCACGGCTGGCGGTGGCGGGAGACCAGCTCTCCGGCGAGCTGGTGCGGACCGTGACGGAGCTGGCGCTGGGAAACCGTTACGTGCTGCTGGATGTGCCCTACGGCGGCGACACCCTGGCCAATCAGCTGCGGCGGGAGTACGGCGTTTCCCTGCTGCTGTCCCCCACCCGGCAGCAGATGGAAGAGGCGGATGTGCTGGTGCTGTTCGCGGCCCGGACGGACCTGCGACGGCGGGACCCGGCAGTGCTGCGGCTGTATGATGAGGCGGCGCCTCTGCCGCCGCTGCTGCTGCCGCCGGTGCTGGAGGGCCAGATGCCCCCGGGCCTCTGCCGCCCTCAGCTGCTGGCCGTACTGGTGGAGAGCGGCGTCCTGCGGCCGGGGCAGATCACCGTGGGCACGGCGGAGAGCTGACACCGCAGAGAATTTTGCAAAACCGCAGGCGGCATCGCTTGACATTCTCAAATCCACACACTATAATACTACTCTATGATAATATAGCATCATTATGTGCAGGGGCGGCCGCATCGGCCGCCCTGCCAAAGGATAGGAGAGATACGGTCCACATGGAAAGAGAGTACAAGATGAGCGCGGCCCGCGCCCAGGAACTGCAGGAAGAGCTGAACTATTTGAAGACCACCCGGTCTGACGAGGTGGCGGAGCAGATCAAGGTGGCCCGGGGCTTCGGCGATTTGAGCGAGAACAGCGAGTACGACGAGGCAAAGAACGAGCAGGGCAAGCTGTATTCCCGCATCGCAGAGCTGGAGGAGATCCTGCAGCACGTGGTGATCGTGGACGAGAGCAACGCCCCCACCAACGTGGTGACCATCGGCTGCAAGGTGACGGTGGCGGACAAGAACGGCAACACCATGCCCGCCTACCGCATCGTGGGCTCTCAGGAGTCCGACCCCATGAACGGCATCATTTCCGAGGAGTCTCCCTTCGGCAAGGCCCTGGTCGGAGCCAAGGAGGGGGACACCGTTACGGTGGAGGCCCCCAGCGGCGCCATCGTCTACACGGTGCAGAAGATCGAGCGGTAAAGGAGAGCGGACATGTCTGAACAGAAGACAACCCAGCAGCCGGAGCAGGAGCTGAGTGAGCAGCGCCGCGTCCGGCGGGAGAAGCTGGCGGCCCTTCAGGCCGCAGGCGAGGATCCCTTCCAGCAGACCCGGTTCGACTGGGACGCCACCTCTGCACAGATCAAGGAGCACTTTGACCAGATGGAGGGCAGGGCCGTGAAGGTGGCCGGCCGCCTGATGAGCAAGCGGGGCATGGGCAAGGTCAGCTTCTGTGACCTGCAGGACCGGGACGGCCGCATCCAGCTGTACGCCCGCCAGGACGAGATGGATGAGGCGGTCTATAAGAAGTTCAAGAAGTTCGACATCGGTGACATCGTGGGCGTCGAGGGTGAGGTGTTCCGCACCCAGCGGGGCGAGATGAGTGTCCGGGCCAAGAACATCACGCTGTTGAGCAAGGCGCTGCTGCCCCTGCCGGAGAAGTTCCACGGCCTGACAGATCTGGAGCTCCGGTACCGCCAGCGGTATGTGGATTTGATCGTGAACCCGGAGGTGAAGCGAAACTTCGTCATCCGGTCCAAGTTCATCAAGCACGTCCGGGACTTCCTGGATGAACGGGGCTATATGGAGGTAGAGACGCCGGTGCTGAACACCATTTCCGGCGGCGCCACTGCCCGGCCCTTCATCACCCACCACAACACTCTGGACATCGATATGTATATGCGTATCGCCACAGAGCTGCCCCTGAAGCGGCTGATTGTGGGCGGCCTGGACCGGGTGTATGAGATCGGCCGCATCTTCCGCAACGAGGGTATGGACCCCAAGCACAACCCGGAGTTTACCACTGTGGAGCTGTATCAGGCCTACACGGACTTCAACGGCATGATGGATCTGTTTGAGGACCTGCTGTCCTCTGCCGCCCAGAAGATCCTGGGCACCTATCAGGTGGAGTGGCAGGGCGAGCAGATCGACCTGACCCCCGGCTGGCCCCGGCTGACCATGCATGAGGCCGTGAAACAGTACACCGGCATCGACTTCATGGCTATCTCATCTGATGAGGAGGCGGTGGCCGCTGCCAAGGCCATCGGCGTGGAGCTGCCGGAGACGGCGGACCCCACCTGGGGCAATGCCCTGTATGAGACCTTCGATCAGAAGGTGGAGGAGAAGCTGGTACAGCCCACCTTCATCACTATGCACCCAGTGGATGTGAGCCCTCTGGCCAAGCGTTCCCCGCAGGATCCCCGGCTGACGGAGCGGTTCGAGCTGTTCATCTGCCGCAGCGAGATGGGCAACGCCTTCTCCGAGCTGAATGACCCTATCGACCAGAAGCAGCGGTTCCAGAAGCAGGTGGAGCTGCGGGCCAAGGGCGACAGCGAGGCTGGCATGATGGACGAGGACTATATCAACGCCCTGGAGTACGGCCTGCCCCCCACCGGCGGCCTTGGAATCGGCATCGACCGCTGCGTCATGCTGCTGACCAACTCCGACACCATTCGGGAAGTCATTCTCTTCCCCACGATGAAGCCGCTGGAATGAGCGCATCCGGCCGGAGAGCCTGTGCTGGCAAACGTCCGGCTAAGGCCGGATTTGCGGAGAGCTGCAAATGGAGAAGTTGACCCGGCGGGGCCTTTGCCCCGGCGGAAAGAGGGGGAGTACGCCGCTGGCCGGCGTACTCCTCCGTCTGCTGTCAAGGCAAAAACCGCCGGCAGAAAAACGGAATCCTCTCCGGATATGCGCACCGGCTCTGGATTTAGAGCGGAATGTGTACGGCACCGGGGCGGTCGAACAGTGGACTTGAGAAGCAGAGGCACCTGCGCCGCAGGGGGAGGAGAGAGATTCCGGAGGCGATAAATGGGAGAGCACGAAGGCGGCACCCTTCCGGAGAAGGCCGGATCCGGAGCTCCCACCTGGGCTCCGGGCTGTTGAATCTGTAACGGCCGGGCTGCAGCGGCCGGTGTTTTTTTATTTATAAGGTATGAAATTCCAGGGTGCTGTGAAAAAAATCGTTGACTTGAATCACAGAAGAGCTTATGCTATACTTGCTTTTGTATAAATCCCCACAGCGGTTTCCATGAAATTCCATGGACTGCGGCGGCCAAGGGCTGCCGAATGGGACCTTTCGCGCTCTATGTCCCACCGGGCATAGAGCGCATCCCCGTCTCCGGACAGCACCTGGAACGGATGGACGCACGGGGAGCAGAATGACCGGAAAAGGAGGCGCGCCCTATGGAGATCATCACCAGCCGGACCAATCCGCTGTGCACCCATCTCCGCAAGCTGGCGTCCTCCGTTTCTTATCGCCGGGACTGCGGGGAGTTCCTTTGCGACAGCCCCAAGTTGCTGGAGGAGGCTTTGCTGTGGAGAGCGGGCCTGCGGACAGTGGTCTGCACGGACCCCGCCGCCCTGCCTGCCCTGCCCGATACTGTCCGCCGCGTCCAGGTACCCGGGGATTTGATGAAATCCATCTCTCCCGCACAGACGCCCCAGGGCGTCCTCTCCGTGTGCGGCCTGCCGGGCCGGACGCTTCCGGAACAGTTGACCGGCCGCCGGTACGTGGTCCTGGACGGGGTTCAGGATCCGGGGAATGTGGGAACGATCCTCCGGACGGCGGACGCCTTTCACGCCGACGGATTGTTTTTGGTGAACGCCTGCGCGGACCTATACAATCCCAAGACCGTTCGGGCCTCCATGGGTGCGGTGTTCCGCTGCCCGGTGTGGACCTGCGGGCTGGAAGAGCTGCGGGCGCTGCTGACGAAGAGCGGCCTGCCCTTGTATGGCGCGGCCCTTCGGAGCGATACGGTGGACGTGCGGCGGGCGGACTTCTCTCACTGCGCCGTGGCCGTTGGCAGCGAGGGGAAGGGCCTCTCGGCGGACGCGCTGGCGGCTTGTGACCTGACGGTGAGGATCCCGATGAGCGGTCACTGCGAGTCCCTGAACGCTGCTGCTGCGGCGGCCGTGCTGCTGTGGGAGGCGGCGAGAGACGACTGAGGAGGGAAGTCCATGTCCGCGCTGAAATACTGGCTGTGGCTGACGGAGCTGCCGGGGCTGACGAACCAGACCCGGCTGGCGCTGCTGCAGCATTTCCCCACGCCGGAGGACGTGTACTACGCGGAGGCGGAGGAGGTGCTGCTGACCGAGGGCATCACCCGGGAGCAGGCGATCCTGCTGGAGAACAAGGACTGCGCCGCTGCGGACCGGATTTTGGCGGACTGCCAGCGGCTGAATGTGAACATCCTCACCCTCCAGGACGCGGGGTATCCCAACCGGCTGCGGAATATTTACGACCCGCCCTGTCTGCTGTATGTCCGGGGCCGCCTGCCGGCTTTTGACGATGAGGCGGCGGTGGCTGTGGTGGGCACCAGGGACTGCACGCCCTACGGCGTCTCCTGTGCGGAGAAGCTGGGCCATGGCTTGGCCGCCGGCGGAGCCGTGGTGGTCAGCGGCTTGGCCCGAGGCATCGACTCCGCGGCGCTGCGGGGCGCCCTGCGGGCCGGCGGCACGGTGGCGGCGGTGCTGGGCAACGGCACGGATGTGATTTACCCACCGGAAAATCAATACCTATATGAGGATGTTGCGGCGGCTGGCGCGCTGGTCAGCGAGTACCCGCCGGGCACGCCGCCGGATGGACGGCATTTCCCGGTGCGCAACCGCATCCTATCCGGCCTCTCTCTGGCAGCCCTGGTGGTGGAGGCGCCGGAGCGCAGCGGTGCGCTCATCACGGCGGGCACCGCCCTGGAGCAGGGGCGGGACGTGTTCGCTGTCCCCGGACCCATTGATGCTCCGGCCAGCGTGGGCTGCAACCGCCTGATCCGCGACGGCGCCGGGCTGGCGTCCGACGCCTGGGACATCCTGCGGGAATACGAGGCCCGGTTCCCGGACAAGCTGCGCCGGGAGGGGACGCAGGACGCGCCCCCTGTGCTGGGCTATCAGGCCCGACAGAAGACGGAGCCCAAGCCGGTGGCTCCGTCGGTGAGCCTGTCCCACAATAATCTGAGTCTGACCGACGACCAGATCTGCCTGCTCCGGACGCTGACGGAGGAGCCCATGCTGGCAGACGACCTGATCGAGCTGACGGGCATCCCCACTCGGCGGGTGCTGTCGGCCCTGACCGTGCTGGAGATCGAGCATCTGGTGACACAGCACAGCGGGAAGCGGTACGCCCGCGCGGTGAATTTGACGGAATAAACACGCGCCCGATCCTGGGCGCTTGGAGGTAACTATGGCAAAACACAGCCTGGTCATCGTGGAGTCTCCCGCGAAGGCCAAAACCATCGGAAAATACCTGGGCAAGGAGTTTGAGGTGAAGGCCTGCATGGGCCATCTGCGGGACCTGCCCAAGAGCACCCTGGGCGTGGACCTGGAGCACGACTTTGAGCCGGTCTACAAGCCCATCAAGGGCAAGGAGGACATCATCGCCGACCTGAAGAAGTCCGCCAAGAGTGCGGAGATGGTCTACCTTGCCACCGACCCGGACCGGGAGGGAGAGGCCATCTCCTGGCACCTGAAGCAGCTGCTGAACCTGCCGGACGAGAAGACCCGGCGGGTCACCTTTAATGAGATTACCAAGAACGTGGTGCAGGAGAGCATCCGGGAGCCCCGGGACATCGACCAGAAGCTGGTGGACGCCCAGCAGGCCCGCCGCATCCTGGACCGGATCGTGGGCTATGAGCTGAGCCCCCTGCTGTGGAAGAAGATCCGCCGGGGCCTCTCCGCCGGGCGGGTCCAGTCCGTGGCCACCCGCATGGTGGACGACCGGGACCGGGAGATCGAGGAGTTCAAACCTGAGGAGTACTGGACCTTGGATGCCAACCTGTTCGGCGACGACGCGAAAAAGCTCCCCTTCGCCGCCCGCTACCACGGGAAGGACGGCAAGAAGGCGGAGCTGAAGTCGGCGGAGGACGTGGATGCTGTGGTCCATGAGACGGAGCACGCCCCCTTCACCGTCAAGACCGTGAAGCGCACAGACAAGCAGCGCAGCCCCTCTCCGCCCTTCACCACCTCCACCATGCAGCAGGAGGCGTCCCGCAAGCTCTCCATGACGCCCCGGCGGACCATGGCCATCGCCCAGCAGCTGTACGAGGGCGTGGATATCGAGGGCGAGGGCACCGTGGGCCTCATCACCTATATGCGTACCGACTCCCTGCGGATCAGTGAGGAGGCCCTGGCCTCCGCCAAGACCTTCATTACGGGCCGCTACGGCGAACATTACGCCCAGACCCACCGCTACAAGGCCAAGGCGGGCGCCCAGGACGCCCACGAGGCCATCCGCCCCAGCAACGTCAACTGGACGCCGGAGCAGCTGAAAAAGGACCTGACCGGCGAGCAGTACCGCCTCTACCGCTTGGTGTGGAGCCGGTTCGTGGCCAGCCAGATGGCCAACGCCGTGTACGACAGCGTGGCCGTGGAGGTCGAGGCGGCGGGACACAGCTTCCGGGCCAGCTCCTCCAGCCTGAAATTCTCCGGCTACACCGCCGTGTATGAGGAGGGCAAGGACGAGGAGAAAGAGGAGAAGGAATCCCCCTTGCCCGCCCTGCGGGAGGGCGAACCTCTGACCCTGAAGGACTTTGACCGGGAGCAGCACTTCACCCAGCCCCCGGCCCACTATACAGACGCCACGCTGATCCGGGCCATGGAGGAGCAGGGCATCGGCCGCCCCTCCACTTACGCTCCCACTGTGTCCACCATCCTGGACCGGGAGTACGTGGTGAAGGAGGGCAAGTACCTCCGCATCACCAACCTGGGCCGTGTGGTGACCGCCCTGATGAAAGAGCGGTTCTCCGACATCGCGGATCTGAAATTCACCGCCAATATGGAACAGCGGCTGGACTCCGTGGAGGAGGGAAAGACCGCCTGGAAGGACGTGCTGCGGGAGTTCTACGGGGACTTTGAGCAGGACCTGGAGAACGCCGAAAAGGCTCTGGACGGCGCCCGCATCAAGGTGCCCGACGAGGTCAGCGAGGAGATCTGCCCGGAGTGCGGGCGGAATCTGGTGGTAAAGTCCGGCCGGTTCGGCCGCTTCCTGGCCTGTCCCGGCTACCCCGAGTGCACGTTCACCATGCCGCTGGTGGTGGAGATGCCGGGCCGCTGCCCCAAGTGCGGCGGGCGGCTGATGAAGCGCACCGGCAACAGCAAGAAGACCGGTAAGCAGTATACCTACTACTGCTGTGAGCATGTGAACAGCAAGGACGAGACGGCGAAGTGCGACTTCATGACCTGGGACGTGCCGGTGAAGGACGACTGCCCGGTCTGCGGCCACACCATGTTCAAGAAGGCGGGCCGGGGATTCAAGAAGCCCTTCTGCATCAATCCGGAATGCAGCAACTTCCTGCCGGAGGAGAAGCGGGGCTATCCCAGGAAGAAGGCCGCGGACAGCGCCGAGGGCGCGGAGTCTGCCGCTGCGGCGGAGGAGACAGCGGAGAAGAAGCCCGCCAGGCGGACAGCCGCAGCGAAGAAGGCGGACACCGCTAAGACCGCCGCGAAAAAGAGCGCCGCCAAGAAACCGGCAGCCGCCAAGACTGCCGCAAAGAAGCCTGCGGCCAAGAAGGAGACGGCCTCCAAAGCGGCGGCCAAGACCACATCCAGCAGAAAGACCGCGGCCAAAAAGACGGTCGCGTCAAAGGCGAAGAAGCCCGCCGGGAAGGAGTGACAGCTCCCGGGCCAGGCGGAAGCCGGAGCGGAAGAGGAAGCGCTCCTCCTGCTCCGTGCAGCGCCAGGCGGCGGCCTGATAGGACTCCAGCAGTTCGATCTGCTCCGGGGTCAGGGAGGCCAGCAGAGCATTCTCCAGGCGGCTCTCCCGCTGGTAGAGCGGCCAGCAGGTGCCGGGGAGGTTTTCGTCCAGGTGCTCCAGGAGGTTCTCGAAGAGAATGTCCAGAGGGTCAGTCATGATGAATCATCTCCAAAATCGTAGTTTAATTTCGTGTTTACAATATACACGAAATTAAACTGCAAGTCAAGGGGTGGGGCATGGAAAATTTTGCACAACGGGTCAGACAACTGCGCAAGGAGTCTGGCAAGACACAGACACAGATGGCTGCTGTTTTTGAAATCAGTGCTCGCCAATACCAAAATTATGAGGGCGGCGGGCATTATCCGGATGTGCCGGGATTGATGAAAATGGCGGACTACTTCGGCGTTACTACCGACTATCTGCTGGGACGCAGCGACCAGAGGAGCTAAGGTGATACGGGCCGCCGTCCGGCGGCCACGGGGACTTCTGCTCCCGCAGGGGGCTGGTCCAGCGGGATGCACCCCCATTTTCTTTTCCCTCTTGTGGAAAAGAAAACGGGCCGTGCACGGTCCAAAAGAAAAGACCGCTTAGACGCGCTCCGGCGCGTTCGCGCCTCCGCGCGACGGGGGTCGGCGGATCGGTGCAAGCGCCGATTTTGGCCTGCCTTCGGGCACGCTTTTCCCTTCTGCAAGTTTGTAACTGCCGTCCCGTGGCGGATGGTGCGGAGATCGTCGGGGTGGTCATCGCATTGAGGTGCTTCTCTTTTCGCTGCCGCTGGCTTGGCGGTTGACGGGAGCTGGTGCAAGCTCCCACGACCGCCGGGGCAGCGCGTAGCGAAGCGGAACGCGCGGAAAGAGAATCTGGTCAAATGCGTCCTTGCACCCCGATTTTTGTCGGAACCGCGCCGCGGGAGTCAGTGTTCAAGTCTGCACCGTACTCCGCCGCGCCCGTCGGGAAGCCCTCGCAACCCCGCAGGCACCATCTTACGCCGACCCCCGTACAGCAACTTTGCACGCACGTGCAAAGTTGCGACCAAAAGCGATTTTTTCTCTTCCACCGGGCGCGGCGCATTCTCTTTTTGTCAAGAACAAAAAGAGAATGGGGGGCGCATCCCCCGTGGAAACGGCCCCTGGCGGGAGCCAGATTCCCCGTCCCATGGGACGCACCATCAACCAACGATAGATAAAGGATCCAAACTATGAATGTAACAGTTATCGGCGCCGGCCTGGCCGGCTCGGAGGCTGCCTGGCAGCTGGCCCAGCGGGGTATCGACGTCACCCTCCGGGAGATGAAGCCGGAAAAAAAGACCCCCGCCCATGAGACGGAATACTTCGCGGAGCTGTGCTGCTCCAACTCCCTGCGGAGCGACCAGCTGGAAAACGCTGTGGGCCTTTTGAAAGAGGAGCTGCGGCGGCTGGGCTCCCTGATCCTCCAGTGCGCCGACGCCACCCGGGTGGAGGCCGGCGGCGCATTGGCGGTGGACCGCCACGGCTTCGCCCGCATGGTGACGGAGCAGATCCGCAGCCACCCCCATATCACCGTGGTGCCCGGCGAGGTGACCGAGATCCCGGAGGGGAGGTGGTCATCGCCTCCGGCCCCCTGACCTCCGACGCCCTGGCGGAGCGGCTCCAGTCCCTGTTGGGGGCGGACACCGCCCTCCACTTCTACGACGCGGCGGCCCCCCTGGTCACCGCCGAGAGCGTGGACATGGACAAGGCCTGGTTCGGCTCCCGGTATGACCGGGGAACGGCGGACTATGTCAACTGCCCCATGACCGAGGAGGAGTACGACGCCTTCTGGAAGGAGCTGACCACGGCCCAGGAGGCCCCGGTCCACGGCTTTGAGGACAAGATGGTATTTGAGGGCTGTATGCCCGTGGAGGTCATGGCCCGCCGGGGCCACGATACCCTCTGCTACGGCCCCCTGAAGCCCCGGGGCTGAAGGATCCCCGCACGGGAAAGGAGCCCTACGCCGTGGTGCAGCTGCGGCGAGACAACGCCGACGGCACGGTGTACAACCTGGTGGGCTTCCAGACCCACCTGAAATTCCCGGAGCAGCGGCGGGTGTTCTCCATGATCCCCGCCCTCCACGACGCAGAGTTTTTGCGCTACGGCGTCATGCACCGGAATACCTTTTTGAACTCTCCCCGGCTGCTGGACCGGTACTACCGGCTGAAAGCGGAGCCCCGGCTCTCCTTTGCCGGCCAGATGACCGGCGTGGAGGGATATGTGGAGTCCGCCGCCTCCGGCTTTCTGGTGGGGGTGGAGACCGCTCGGCGCCTGACCGGCAGGCCGCCCGTCGATTTCCCCCGGGAGACCGCCATCGGCGCTCTGGGGCTGTATGTGTCCAATCCCTCCGTCACGATGTTCCAGCCCATGAATATCAACTTCGGCATCATGCCGCCCCTGGACCATCGGGTGAAGGGGAAGCGGAATAAGAACGCGGAGCTGTCGGCCCGTTCACTGGCCATCATCGACCAAATCAAGCAGGAGGTGCGGGAAGCATGAAGATCATTGTAGACGCAATGGGCGGAGACAACGCGCCGCTGGAAATCGTCCGGGGCGCGCTGGACGCCAACCGGAACCATGGGGTGGAGATCATTCTGGTGGGCCGGACGGCGGAGGTGCTGAAGGCCGTGGAGGCCTGCGGCCAGAAGAGCCTGCCCGCAGGGGTGGAGATCAAGGACGCCAAAGAGGTGGTGGAGATCGCGGATGACCCCGCCATGGCCTTCAAGCAGAAGCCAGACTCCTCCCTGACCGTGGGATTGAACCTGCTGAAGGACGGCGCGGGAGACGCCTTTGTCTCCGCCGGGTCCACCGGGGCGCTGCTCTCCGGGGCCACGCTGGTGGTCAAGCGCATTCGGGGCATCCGCCGGGCCGCCATGGGGCCCCAGATTCCCACCGCCGGGGGACGGGCGGTCCTCTGCGACTGCGGCGCCAACGCCGAGTGCACGCCGGAGTACCTGCTCCAGTTTGCGTACCTGGGCAGCTACTACGCCCAGCGGGTCATGGGCATCGAAAAGCCCCGGGTGGGCCTTCTGAACATCGGTGCGGAGGAGGAGAAGGGCGACACCCTGCGCCATGAGACCTACGCCCTGCTGAAAGAGGCTGGGGAGGCCGGCCGCATCCACTTCATCGGCAATGTGGAGGCCAACGAGGCCATGATGGGCACCGCCGATGTGATCGTTACCGACGGCTTCACCGGCAATGTGATGCTGAAAACCATGGAGGGCGTAGGCAAGTTCCTGCTCAAGTCCCTGAAGGAGATGTTCCTCTCCAGCACCAAGACCAAGCTGGCCGCCGGTCTGGTGAAAGGGGATCTGGGGCAGATGAAAAAGCTGCTGGATCCCAGCGAGGTGGGCGGCACACCCTTCCTGGGGATCCAAAAGCCGGTGATCAAGGCCCATGGCGGTTCCAACGCCAGGGCCATCGAAAATGCGGTGCTGCGGGCCAAGGAGTATGCGGAAAGCGGTTTCATCGCGGACATTCAGGCCAACATCGAACACATGCGGGTCCAGCCCGGCATGGAAAAAAATTGATTTCCTATTGACACCGCCGTAGAGATTGCCGTATGATTACCCCAGCAAGGCACAGAACCATTTTTCCTTGAGGGGTGAACGACATGTCGAATGAGGAAATTTTTCAGACCATGAAGGATTTGGTGTCCGAGCAGTTTGGTATGGAGCTGGACGAGGTGACGCTGGAGACCTCCTTTGAAGACGACCTGGGCGCCGACTCTGTGGACCTGGTGGAGTTGGTGATGGCCATGGAGGAGGAGTTCGAGCTGGGACAGACGGCGGAGGACGAGGTCAAGGCCATCAAGACCGTGGGCGACGCGGTGAATTACGTGGCAGGCAAGCTGAACGGATAACTTGCAGGAACGCCCCGCGCAGAGCGGGGCTTCCTTTTGGGAGTGGACGATATGCGGGATCTGGAGAAAAAACTGAATTACACCTTCCGCAACCAGGCTCTTCTCGAGGAGGCGCTGAACCACAGCTCCTACGCCAACGAGCACCGGGCCGGTGGGCTGCGCAGCAATGAGCGGCTGGAGTTCCTGGGGGACTCCGTGCTGGGCTTTGTGACAGCGGAGTTTCTCTTCTGCCAGCACCCGGACCTTCCGGAGGGGGACCTGACCCGCATCCGGGCGGCCCTGGTGTGTGAGCAGAGCCTGTATGAAGTGGCGCAGAAGCTGGGCCTGGGCCAGTATCTGAAGCTGGGCCGGGGCGAGGAGGCTGGCGGCGGCCGGGAGCGGATCTCCATCCTGGCAGACGCCACGGAGGCGGTGTTTGCCGCTGTGTACCTGGACGGGGGGATCGAGGCGGCCTCCGCCCTGATCCACCGCTGCCTGCTGGACGCAGAGAAGGAAGAGGTAGTGGAGGAGCGCCGCCGGGACTACAAGACGGCTCTGCAGGAACTGGTCCAGCGCCAGGCGGATCAGGTGCTCACCTACCACATGACCGGCGAGGCGGGGCCGGACCACGACAAGACCTTCCAGGCGGAGGTGCAGCTCAACGGACTGCCCATCGGCGCCGGTTCCGGCCACAGCAAGAAAGAGGCCGAACAGGCGGCGGCCAAGGCCGCGCTGGAGACGCTGGAGGAGACGTGAACCGCCTTCGGCCGCTGCATACAAATGAGCAGACCGGTCCTGAACGGCCGGTCTGTTTTTTGCTTTTCTCCGGGCTATGCGGAAATATGACTGGAATTTTCAGCCTGGCCGTGATATACTCAAGCATGTATGTGCGATTTTAAATGACTGGGGGATTGAATCCATTGTCTTTGCTGTCATCCATCCTGCTGGGCCTGATCCAGGGCCTGGCGGAGTTCCTGCCCATCTCCAGCTCCGGCCATCTGGCCATTGCGGAGCACTTCCTGGGCCAGGCGGGCGTTCCGGCGACGCCGGACTTTTTTGACGTGCTGCTGCACCTGGGAACCCTGGTGGCAGTGTTCGCGGCCTACTGGCAGGATATCCGGGACATGATCGTGGAGCTGATCGACGGCGTCCGCGATCTGGTTCGCGGCACCACACCCAACCCCATCCCGCCGGCACGGCGGATGATCCTGCTGATTATCGTGGGCACGCTGCCCCTGTTTGTGGTGCTGCCGGTGAAGGATCTGGTGGAGGGCCTGTCCGGCAATATCTATTTCGTGGCGGGGGCTCTGATCGTGACGGGCTTTCTGCTGTTCGCCAGCGACCGGGTAAAAAAAGGACGCAAGACGGAGCGGAGCGCCAAGCTGCTGGATGTGCTGCTGGTGGGCATTGCCCAGGCCATCGCCACCTGCCCCGGCATCTCCCGCTCCGGCACCACTATCACCGCCGGCTGCTTTGTGGGCTTTGACCGGAAGTTTGCGGTGCGCTTTTCCTTCCTGCTGTCCATCCCTGCCGTCCTGGGGGCCAACATCCTGACCTTGAAGGACGCCATTCAGGAGAATTCCATCATCGTATCGGATATTCCCGTGTATCTGGTGGGAGTGGCGGTGGCCGCCGTGGTGGGCTATATCTGTATCCGCCTGCTGAAGATGATCGCCGATAAAGGCAAGTTCGGCTGGTTCGCGTATTACTGCTGGGCAGTGGGCCTGATCGTGCTGGCGCTGACACTTGTGCTGAAGTAACTTGCCTTTGGTGCGCAGAGCACGTCCGCGGCGGAAGCGGCATCAGGCGTCCGGCGGAGCCAGACCCTGGAACGGGCAGGTTCGGCCAGGCCGCTCAGGAAAGGGCCTCTGGAAAACCGAAGATTTTGCGGCGCATCTCCGTTGCGCTGCATTGACGGTAAACAAAGGAGATTGGAACCTCGAAGGAGAGAAGCATGGCATCCTCAACGCAGAAGAAGACGACAACGAAAAAGAGCGGCAGCCGCTCCGGCTCACGCACGGCCAAGGGTAAGCAGCCTCAGAAGCGTCCCATCCGCCGGGAGGTGGGGGGCGTGATACTGCTGGTGCTGGCGCTGTGTGTGCTGGTGAGCTACTGCGGCGTGCAGGCGATCCTCATCGACCTGCTGGCCAAGCTCCTGAAGGGACTGTTCGGCTACGGCTACTGGCTGGCCGGCCCTGCCATGCTGCTGGCAGGAGGGATCCTGCTGCTGCACCGGGGCCGCCCGGTCACCCTGCGGGCCACCTGCGCCCTGCTGCTGCCGCTGCTGGCAGGAGCGCTGTTCCACACCATTTTCGCAGGGGGAGACTATGCGCTGAACGGCTGGGGCGTTTTGAAGAATCTCTGGACGGCGGGCCTTGCCCTGAAGGCGGGCGGCGCCGTTTCCGGCCTGCTGGCGGAGGCGGCGGTGCTGGCGGTCTCCAAGGTGGTGTCTCTCTTCCTCTTCGGCTTGCTGCTGGCGGTTCTGCTGCTGGCGGCCCTGCATGTGACGCCTTCCGCCGTTCTGGAGATGGTACGGAACCGGCCGGAGTACGAGGAGGAGCCGGAGCCTACGCCCGCCGTCCACATCGCTCCTGCGGAGCCGCCCCAGCGGCGGGGAGAGCGCCAGAGCAGGCCCGCCATCGACATTCCCCTGGACGGCGAGGAGCCGTCCGCACAGCCGGAGGAAGAGTCCGGCCGGTTTACCGGCTTCTTCCGGCATAAGTCCGACAAGATGAAGACGCCGGACCAGGTGCTCTCCGACAAGGAGGCGGAGCAGGCGGCGCTGGAACCTGCGCCGTCTCCGGCCCGCGCCAAGGCCGCTCCCACCCCGGCGCCCGTGGCGGAAGAGGTATCCGTTCCGGAGCCCGCCCCCGCGGCGCCTGCCGCCCCGCCTGCCCCGGCGGCGGGGAAGAAGGCCGTGGCCCAGGAGGTAGCCGCTGCTACGGCAGCGGTGACCGCGGAGATTGAGCAGAAGCTGACGGAGGATGCGGACACCTATCAGTTCCCCCCCATTACCCTGCTGCAGGAGAGCCGGGAGGAAAACTATGCCGAGACCGGCGCAGAGCTGCGGAACAACTCCCGCCGCCTGGCGGAGACCCTCACCAGCTTCGGTGTGGACGCTACTGCCGGAGACGTGGTCCACGGCCCCTCCGTCACCCGGTATGAGTTCGTGCTGGACCAGGGCGTGAAGCTCAGCAAGATCACCAACCTGTCGGATGATATCGCCCTGGCCCTGGGGGCCTCCGGCGTGCGGATCGCCCCCATTCCGGACAAGATCTCCGTGGTGGGCATCGAGGTGCCCAACAAGCAGGTGACGCCGGTGCTGATCCGGGACGTGATCGAGTCCCGGGAGTTCACAGAGCACAAGTCCAAAGTGGCTTTCGCCCTGGGAAGGGATATCGGCGGCCGGAACATCGTGGGGGATATCGAGCGTCTGCCCCACGTGCTGATCGCCGGCACCACCGGATCCGGCAAGTCCGTGTGCACCAACTCCCTGATTGTGTCGCTGCTGTACAAGTCCACCCCGGATGAGGTCCGCTTTATCATGGTGGATCCCAAGATGGTGGAGCTGGCCCCCTACAACGGCATTCCCCACCTGCTGATCCCGGTGGTGACGGATCCCAAAAAGGCCGCTGGTGCCCTCCAATGGGCGGTGTTCGAGATGATGAAGCGGTACAAGACCTTCTCTGAGCATGGTGTGAAGAAGCTGGAGGAGTTCAACCGCCTGGCCCGGGCCAGTGAGGACCTGGAGACGCTGCCCAGCGTGGTGGTGGTCATTGATGAGTTGGCCGACCTGATGTTGGTAGCTGCTAAGGAGGTGGAGGAGTCCATCTGCCGGGTGGCCCAGATGGGCCGCGCCGCCGGCGTCCATCTGGTGATCGCCACCCAGCGGCCCTCCGCAGATGTGATCACCGGCCTCATGAAGGCCAACATTCCCAGCCGCATCGCCTTTGCTGTGGCATCCTCTCTGGAGTCCAGAATCATCCTGGACAACACCGGCGCGGAGAAGCTGGTGGGCAAGGGCGATATGCTCTACGCTCCCCTGGGCCAGGGCAAGCCCACCCGCGTCCAGGGCTGCTTCATCTCCCCGGAGGAGATCGAACGGGTGGTGGAGTTCGTGAAGCAGTCCGGTGAGGCGCATTACTCCGATGAGGTCATGGCCAAGATCGAGGAGTCCATGCAGGAGAAGGAGAAAGGCGGCAAGGGCGCCGCGGCCGCGGCGCCGGAGGCCGGAGAGGACGAGGGGGACGAGCTGCTCCCCGCCGCCGTGGAGGTGGTGCTGGAGACCGGGCAGGCCTCTGTCTCCATGCTCCAGCGCCGGCTGAAGCTGGGCTACTCCCGGGCCGCCCGCCTGGTGGACCAGATGGAGGAACGGGGCATCGTGGGGCCCTTCGAGGGCTCCAAGCCCAGGCAGCTGCTGATCACCCGTGCCCAGTGGCAGGAGATGCAGATGGGCGGCGCGCCCGCCCCGGAGGCGGACGAGCCTCCCTTCCCGACGGAAGAGGAGACCTGACGGATGCAGGCCTTCAGCGGAGATTTCTGAAAACCTCTGCTTGACAAATCCCCGCAAAGACGTATAATGGGACTATCATAAACGCGATGACAGAGCCAGCCCTGCGAAACCGGCTTAGAAGCGAGGGGGAGACGGTGCAAGCCCCCAGCCCACGCCGCACGGCAGCCACTCTGGAGCAGTCCGCGAGGAGCGGAACGGCCCATCCCCGTTACCGGATGACATGAGATGCCTCCCATTCGGAGGCAGATCAGGGTGGTACCGCGGAATGGAATGTTCGCCCCTGACAGAGATGTCAGGGGCGTTTTTTATTGCCGGCCGCCGTAAATGAGATTACAAAATCCGACCAAGGAGGTCTTTTTTATGAAATTTTCCAGCAAGATTCAGCGGTGTGAGCTCTCTCCCATGCGGAAGTTTCTGCCCTATGAGCTGGCGGCAGAGGCCAAGGGCCGCAAGATCTATCATCTGAATATCGGCCAGCCGGACATTGAGACGCCCAAGGCCTTCTTTGACGCGGTGAAGAATTTCCAGGACCCAGTGCTGGCCTATGCGGCGGCCCCCGGCGTGTCTGAGTTTCTGACGGCGGTGCAGGGCTACTACGCCAACCTGGGCATCCACCTGGAGCAATCGGACATCTACGCCACTGCCGGCGGCAGCGAGGCGCTGCAGATGGCCCTGACCTGCATTCTGGACGAGGGAGACGAGATCCTGATCCCGGAGCCCTTCTATCCCAATTACAACACCTTTGTCAGTGTCACCGGCGGCGTGATCCGGCCTATCCCCACAACTCCGGAGGAGGGCTACCGCTACGCCGACCGGGCGCGAATCGAGCCCCTGATCAACGAGCACACACGGGCCATCCTGGTGACCAACCCCGGCAACCCCACCGGCGTGGTCCTCTCCCCGGAGGAGATGCGCCTGATGGCGGACATCGCCAAAGAGCACGGCCTGTTCCTTATCAGCGACGAGGTGTACCGGGAGTTCGTCTACGGCGGCGAGCCTCTGGCCTCCATGGCCCAGTTTGACGATGCGGCCGAGAACGTGGTGGTGGTGGACTCCATCTCCAAGCGGTTCTCCGCCTGCGGCGCCCGGGTGGGCATCCTGGTGTCCCGGAACCGGGAACTGATGGCCCAGGCCCTGAAGATCTGCCAGGGACGCCTGTGCGCGGCCACGCTGGACCAGCTGGGCGCTGCCGCCCTGTACGGCGTAGGCTCCGACTACTTCTCCGCCGTGCGGGAGGAGTACCACAGGCGGCGGGATACCTGCATGGAGGGCCTATCTCAGATCCCCGGCGTGGTGTGCGAGTGCCCCAAGGGCGCTTTCTACCTCATGGCCAAGCTGCCGGTGGATGACACCGACAAGTTCCAGACCTGGCTGCTGGAGGAGTTCCAGGACAACGGGGAGACCGTCATGTTCGCACCCGGCGAGGGCTTCTACGGCACCCCCGGCAAGGGCCGGGACGAGGTCCGGCTGGCTTATATCCTGAAGCAGGCGGATCTGCGGCGGGCCATGGAGGTCCTGGCCCACGGCATTGAGGCATACAACAGCCGGAAGCTGTGAGAAACGAGCAGAGGAGAGCGGCAAAAGCCGCTCTCCTCATGTTTTTATGATTCCGGTGTCCAGAGGCACTGTTCCAGATCCACCGTGCCGTCCAGGCGAAAGGCCACACCCTCCGCCTCCAGCAGGGCCCGCTGGGTGCCGGGGGCAAAGGTGTCGAAGGCCGCCTTGGTGCCGCCGAAGCGGTCCACCACCCGGTGGCAGGGCACGGTTGGGTCCTGACAGGACGCCATGGCATATCCCACCAGCCGGGCGCTCCGTGGCATCCCGGCCAGCCGCGCCACCTGGCCGTAGGTGGACACACTTCCGGCGGGGATCCGCCGGACCACGTCATAGAATGCGCCGAAGACTGTGCCGCTCACTTCTCCCGCACCTCATACAGATCCGTCCGCCGGGCGGAGAGGATGGGCAGCTGGGCCCGTACCGCCTCCAGCCGTTCCACGTCCAGGTCCGCGTACAGGGTTGTCTCCTCCGCCCCGGCCCGGCAGAGCACGGCGCCCCAGGGATCCACGGCGATGGAGTTGCCGTAGGCCACGTAGGAGCCCTGTTCGTCCCGGGCGGGGGAGACCCCCACGGTGAAGCACTGGTTGTCCACTGCCCGCTGGCGGAAGAGAAGTTCCCAGTGGGCGGGGCCGGTAGTCATGTTGAAGGCCGCCGGCACGAAGATCACCTTTGCCCCCCGCAGGCACATGCACCGGGCCAGCTCCTCGAACCGCAGGTCGAAGCAGACGCACAGCCCCATGGTGCCGAAGGCCGTCTCGAAGGTGGTGATGGCATTTCCCGGGGAGAGGGTGTCCGACTCCCGGAACCGCTGTCCCCCCTGGACGTCGATATCAAACAGGTGGGCCTTCCGGTGCTTGGCCAGCTGGCGGCCGTCGGGGCCGTAGACGTAGCTGGTGTTGTAGATCCGGCCCTCCGACAGCTCCGGCACAGTCCCGCCCACGAGGTAGAGCCCCAGCTCCGCTGCCAGGTGGGACAGGGCCGTCTGGGCCTCGCCGCCCTCCGGTTCGCCGTAGGCGCCGAAGCAGCTGTTGTCGTAGGGGCAGCAGAACATCTCCGGCAGCACGGCGAAGTCCGCTCCATTCTTGGCCGCCTCCCGGATTTTGCCGCAGGCGGTCTGGATATTTTTCACTTTGTCTGGAAGCACCGGCATCTGGATCAGCGCAATGCGCATAGGCGCACCTCCTCAATCATTCCGTCATTTCCCGCAGCACCAGATCTGTGGCGCCCCCGTCGGGGGAGCGGAGCAGGCGCTTCACCTGCGGGTGGTGCCCGTATTCCACCTGGAGAAAGTCCCGCAGGGCCGTGCCCTGATGACAGCCATGGATCAGGCGGAGCCGGTACGTCCCGGCCCCGGCCCGGCGGAGCAGGGCATCCACCGTGACCTTGGCCTGATAGGTGTTCCTGCCGTGGAGGTCCACGGTGACGATTCCGCACTCCATGGGCGGCTGCCTCCTCTCTCCCGCCGGAGGGCGGGGAATGCTCTTCTCCCATTGTAACATGGGCGGAACTGTGTTACAATGCAAAAAACAGAGGAGGCATGGAAGATGGCAGTTTACACGGAGAAAAAGACATACCACACCAAGGCCCACATGGGCATGATCGACGTGACGGAGGACTTTCAGCACGCAGTGGAGGAGGCATGCCGGCAGCACGGCATCTCTGCCGGGACGGTCACCGGCTTCACCACCGGCGGCGTGGCGGGCCTGACGACCCTGGAGTTCGAGCCGGGCATTGTGAACCACGACCTGAAGGCGGCGCTGGATGTGTTCTCCCCCTATCTGGATGAGAAGGGGCGGGTGGTGCCTTACTGGCATCATGAGACCTGGCATGACGACAATGGATCCTCCCACATCAAGGCGGCGCTGCTGTCCCCCTTCATCACGGTGCCTTTTGTGAACGGCAAAATCACCGTAGGGCCCTGGCAGAACCTGACCCTCATCGAGTGCGACACCCGGGACCGGGTGCGGGACATTGTGTTCCAAGTGATGGGAGAGTGAGTGCAGCGTGGGTGCCGAGCGTCCGGCATTCAAGCGTTCCGGCGGAGCAGGGACCTTGGCGCGGGCGGGCTCTGCCTGCCCGCACCAGTGAGATGCAGGGCCCCCGGCCGCGCCAAGCGGCTGGGGGATGCGACACCCGGGACCGGATGCGGGACATTGTGTTCCAAGTAATGGGAGAGCAAGCAGCTCGGCGCTTACAAAAAAGATCACAGCATGACCAAAGAAACACGCCCCGGAATGGGGGCGTTTTTTTTGCATACTGCTGTCGAAAAGCGCAGAAAATAGATTGCAATTTGTGCAGAGTTGTGGTATCCTTCTTCTACTGCCCTTTAAAGGGATGCCACAGGAAAGCTTTAAATAGAGAAAGGGGAGAGCCATGGAAAAGCGGTACGGCCTGCCCACGGCCATCTGCATGGTAGTGGGAATCGTCATTGGCTCCGGTGTGTTTTTCAAGGCGGAAAAGGTGCTCCAGGCCACCAAGGGCAACATGCCTCTGGGGATCCTGGCGTGGGGAATCGTGGGCGCCATCATGATTATTTGCTCCTATGTGTTCGCCACCATGGCCACCCGGTATGAAAAGGTCAGCGGCCTGGTGGACTACGCCGAGGCCACCGTGGGGCGGCGGTACGCCTACTACGTGGGCTGGTTCATGGCAGTGCTGTACACGCCCTGCCTGGTGTCCGCCCTGGCCTGGATCTCCGCCCGGTACTTCTGTGTACTGCTGGGCTGGGACATCACCGGCGGCGCCTGCATGACCATCGCCGGGGCGATGCTGTGCCTGGACCACGTGCTCAACGCCCTGGCACCCAGGCAGGCAGGCAGGTTCCAGGTGTCCACCACTGTTATCAAGATGATCCCCCTGGCGCTGATGGCCGCCTGCGGCGCGGCGGTGGGCATGATGAACGGCCGCATGGCGGAGAACTTCGCCACCATGAGTACCGGCGCCATCTCCACCGGCGAGGGGCTGATGGCCTCTACCGTGGCGGTAGCTTTCGCCTATGAGGGGTGGATCTTGGCTACCTCCATCAACGCGGAGCTGCGGGATGCCAAGCGGACCCTGCCCCGAGCCCTGGTGGTGGGCTCTTTTATCGTGGTGCTCACCTATATTCTCTACTACATCGGTCTCACCGGCGCAGTGACGACGGAGGAGCTGATGGCCAGCGGCGAGGCAGCGGCCAAGATGGCCTTCCAGCGGGTGTTCGGGGAGACGGCGGGCACAGTGGTGTTCGTGCTGATCGTCATCTCCTGCCTGGGGACCCTGAACGGCTTAACGCTCTCCTGCTGTCGGGGGATGTACGCTCTGGCGGTCCGGAACGAAGGACCGATGCCGGAGCTGTTCCGCCAGGTGGACCCGGTGACCAATATGGCGGGCAACTCCGCCCTGGTTAGCCTGGGCCTCTCCGCACTGTGGTTGGTGTACTTCTATGGCGCCAATGTGGGCGGACCCTGGTTCGGCGCCTTCAGCTTCGACTCCTCGGAGCTGCCGATCATCACCCTGTACGGCATGTATGTGCCCATGTTCATTCAATTCATGCGGAAGAGCACGGACCTGAACCCTTTCCGGCGGTTCGTCATGCCGGCTCTGGCCCTGTGCGCCTGTGCTTTTATGGTGTATGCCGCCTTTGCCGGGTATGGAGTGACCGTGCTGTACTATCTGGTGGTGTACGCCGCGGTCATGGGCATCGGCTGGCTGTTTGACCGGCGGAAAAAATGAAAATAGTGGAAGATTAGGGATTGACAATGTGGGGAAAATGGAGTATAGTGCCTTCAGTACCAAAAGGGAGTAGCTGGCACATTTGATTGTGTACCCAACGGCGTCAGTACGGGCTTCGGCCCCGCTTCGGGTTGAAACGGCGAGACTTTTGTATCAATGCAGAGGCATTGACGCAAAAGTCTCGTCTTTTTTGCGTCTTGCCGGAAAGAAGGAGTTTTATGAAAACGGAAAAGACTATCTGGCAGAAGAGCCGGGAAGAGCTGTTTCAGGAGTTGAGCAGCACCCCGGAGGGCCTGACTGGCGCGGAGGCCGCCCGCCGCCTGGAGCATTATGGCCCCAATGAGCTGCAGGAGGGCGGGAGGAAGAGCGTCCTGCGGATTTTTCTGGAGCAGTTCGCGGACTTTCTGGTAATCATTCTGATCTTAGCCGCCGTCGTCTCCGCCATCCTGGGGGATGTGGAGAGCATGGCGGTCATCCTGGCGGTCATCACCATGAACGCCATATTGGGCACGGTGCAGACGGTGAAGGCCACCGCGTCCCTGGACAGCTTGAAGCAGATGTCCGCCCCCACCGCCAAGGTGGTGCGGGACGGTCAGGTGGTCCAGCTCCCCGGCCGGGAGGTCACCGTGGGCGACGTGGTGGTGCTGGAGGCCGGCGACTCCATCTGCGCCGACGGCCGGTTGCTGGAGTGCGCCAGCCTGAAGTGCGCGGAGAGCGCCCTCACCGGCGAAAGCCTGCCGGTAGAGAAGGACTTGGCGGACATCGACGGCGACGTGCCGCTGGGAGACCGCAAGAACATGGTGTTCTCCGGCTGCTTCGTCACCTACGGCCGGGCCCGGTTCCTGGTGACATCCACCGGTATGCACACAGAGATGGGCAGGATCGCCGCCCTGCTGAAGAGCACGGAGGAGAAAAAGACCCCTCTTCAGGTGAGCCTGGACCAGTTCGGCCGCAAGCTCTCCATCGGCATTTTGGTCATCTGCGCCCTCCTCTTTGCCGTCAGTGTGTTCCTGCGGGGCGAGAATGTGATGAACGCCTTCCTCTTTGCCGTGGCCCTGGCAGTGGCCGCCATTCCGGAGGCCCTCAGCTCCATCGTCACCATCGTACTGTCCTTCGGCACCCAGAAGATGGCCAGGGAGCACGCCATCATCCGCAAGCTCCAGGCGGTGGAGGGCCTGGGCAGCGTGTCCGTCATCTGCTCCGACAAGACCGGTACCCTGACTCAGAACAAGATGACTGTGAAGAAGCTCTGCACCGGGGGCCAGATCATCCCGGCGGACGGGGCGGACTTCTCTCGCCCGGAACAGCGGGAGCTGCTGCGTGCCGCCCTGTTATGCAGCGACGCCACGGTGAACGAATCCGGAGAGGTGGGAGACCCCACAGAGACCGCCCTGGTGCGCCTGGGCGAGAGCTACGGCTTCGACGAGGCGGAGGCGCGGGGCAAGTATCCCCGTCTGGCGGAGCTGCCCTTTGACTCCGACCGGAAGCTGATGAGCACAGTCCACCAGTTGCCGGACGGCCTGACCATGCTGACCAAGGGGGCCGTGGACGTGATGCTGGGCCGCACTCGCCTCTCTCCGGAGGAGAAGGCGGAGATCGAGCGGATGAACGAGGAGCTGTCCCAGCAGGGCCTGCGGGTGCTGGCCTTCGGCAAGCGGATGCTGACCGCCCCCGCCATCGGCCTGGAGGATGAGAACGACCTCCAGTTCCTGGGCCTCATCGCCATGATGGACCCGCCCCGGGAGGAGTCCAAGGCGGCCGTCGGTGAGTGCATCGCCGCCGGTATCCGGCCCATCATGATTACCGGCGACCACAAGGTCACCGCCTCCGCCATCGCCAAGGAGATCGGCATCCTCACCCCCGGCACCGAGGCCGTGGAGGGTGCCGTTATTGAGTCCATGAGCGATGAGGAACTGCGGGAGTTCGTACCCAGGGTCAGCGTGTATGCCCGGGTGTCCCCGGAGCACAAGATCCGCATCGTCCGGGCCTGGCAGGAGCGGGGCAATCTGGTGGCCATGACCGGCGACGGCGTCAACGACGCCCCGGCCCTGAAGCAGGCGGACATCGGCGTGGCCATGGGCATCACCGGCACCGAGGTGGCCAAGGACGCTGCCGGTATGGTGCTGACGGATGACAACTTCGCCACCATCGTCCAGGCCGTCAAGAACGGCCGGAATGTTTATACCAACATCAAGAAGGCCATCCAGTTCCTGCTCTCCGGCAACACAGCAGGCATTCTGACGGTACTGTATGCCTCTCTCGCGGGGCTGCCGGTGCCCTTTGCAGCGGTACACCTGCTGTTCATCAATCTCCTGACGGACTCCCTGCCCGCCATCGCCCTGGGCCTGGAGCCCCACAGTGACGCGGTGATGCAGGAAAAGCCCCGTCCCCGCAGCGAGGGTATCCTGACAAAGCCCTTCCTGTTGAGCGTGGGCACGGAGGGCCTGGTGATCGCCCTGGCCACCATCATTGCCTTCCACATCGGCCTGGCCAGCGGCGGCGCTGCCGTGGCCAGCACCATGGCCTTTGCCACCCTATGCCTGAGCCGCCTGTTCCACGGCGTCAACTGCAAGTCCGGCCATCCGGTGCTCTTCACCCGGGCCTTCTGGAACAACAAGTTCCTGCTGGGCGCCTTCGCCGTCGGCGCGCTGCTGCTGGCGGCCGTGCTGCTGATCCCACCGCTGGAGCCTCTGTTCCAGGTGGCGGAGCTGTCTATCGGACTGGTGGGCTGCATTGTGGGGCTGGCCTTCGGCTCCATGGTGGTCATTCAGGTCTTAAAAGCCATCCGCAGCATGGGCAAGAAGTAAATCCACTCCAAATCAAAGCGGCAGGGCCGCCCCTTATGGGGCGGCCCTGTTTCCTTACGCGCCGGTGTAGGTCCGGACGGCATCCCGCAGAAAGGCGGCGCAGCCGGGGACTTCCCGGTCATAGTAGGCGGTGAACCGGGGATCGGACACATACAGCTCTGCAAGGCCCACATGGGCCTGGGGCGTGTAGGACTCCCAGGAGTAGGACAGCCACCGCCGATGGAGCGCCGCAATCCGCTGGCCCTCCGGCCCGGCGGGGTCCGCCCCTGCTTTCACGGCTGTGACGAGAGCGGTGTGGATCTCACCCCCCAGGGACTTCCACTGGGCATACTCCTCCTGGGTCAGCGCCAGGACGCAGGCGTTGGCCCGGTCCATCTCCTCATCTCCGTATTTCTCCCGGATCTCCTGCCCGAAGGCGGTCTCATTGGCCTCTACCGTGCGGCGCTTGAAGGCTTCAAATTTCTCCTGATCGGTCATCTTCGTTCCTCCCTTGATGTCGTTAATCGTTCGCTGGACAGTCAGGATCAGATCGTCCAGTCGGGCCCGACGGGCCTCCAGCTCTGCCAGGTGGCTCTGCAGCGCCGCCTGGCGGTCAAAGGCCGGGTCGTCCAGAATGGTCCGGATCGAGGCCAGGTCCAGTCCCAGCTCCCGGTAGAACAGGATGTCCTGCAGGCGATCCAGTTGCGCTGGGCCGTAGAGGCGGTATCCGGCCTCCGTGGTCCGCAGAGGTTTCAGCAGTCCAATCCGATCATACCAGCGCAGAGTCCTGGGCGTGACGCCGGCCAGATCGGCCAGCGCCTTGACGGTGTATTCCATAGAGATCCCTCCTGTCGATTGGCAGTATAACAGTTGACGCTGCGGCAAGGTCAAGGGGGTTCACGAAAAAAACCAGGCTTTCTTTTTCCATGGCAATGAACTATAATAGGATAACACCATTTCAAGGATCACGGAAGGGGGGATGGCAGATGATCAATTCCACCCTCTGCTATCTGGAGCGGGGCGACGCTTACCTGATGCTCCACCGGGTGAAAAAGAAGGGCGATCTGAACCATGACAAATGGATCGGCGTGGGCGGCAAATTCGAAGATGGGGAGAGCCCCGAGGACTGCATCCTCCGGGAGACCTGGGAGGAGACGGGCCTGACGCTGACGGACTACCGCTACCGGGGCCTGGTGACCTTTGTGTCCGATGAGGCACCCACCGAGTATATGCACCTCTTCACCGCCACTGGCTGGACCGGCACGCCCCACCCCTGCGATGAGGGAGAGCTGGCCTGGATTAAAAAAGCGGAGCTGCGGGGCCTTCCCATGTGGGAGGGGGACAAAATTTTCCTCCGCCTGCTGGAGGAGAACGTCCCCTTCTTCTCCCTGAAGCTCCAATACCAGGGAGACCGGCTGGACAGGGCGGTGCTGAATGGGAGGCGGATTGTATGATACCCGCTCTGACACTGGAGCCGCTGTCCTGGGACGATCTCCCAGAGGCGGCGGTTCTGTGGGCCGACCCGGCGGTGATCCGATGGACCAATATTGCTGCCCCCTGCACGGAGGCGGGGGCGGCAGACCGGCTGGAACACCTGCTGGACTGCCAGCGGGGGTTGCCGTTCTCCACGGTCTTTGCCCTCCGGGAGGGGACGGCATTCCGGGGACTGGCCGGCTGCCCGCCGGTGGATACGGCCGCCGGGATCTATGGGCTGTTCTACCAGCTGCTGCCCGCCTGCTGGGGCCGGGGCTTGGGACTTGCGGCTGCGGCGGAGGCACTGCGGCGCCTGGAACGGCTGGCACCGGCCCTGGTGCTGGCAGACACGGTGGCAGAGAATACCGCCAGCGTCCGAATTCTGGAGCGGCTGGGCTTTGTCCGCACCGCCGTCCACCACAGGGCTTTCTGCCGGGAGGGGCGGATGCTGGATATCTGGGACTACGCCCGCCGCTGGGCTGGTCCGGCGGAGACCGTCTGACCGGGACGGCCCCGTGCAACATGAAGAAATGAGGAATGTTCATGAGCAGAAAACTGCTGCTGTTCGGCTTTGAGGAACTGCCCACCATTCTGGCTGCCGCGGCCGCCGCCGGGCCCTTCGGGGCGGAGGTGGTGCCGGTGGCCCGGCAGGACTACAACAAGCCCCTGGCGGTGCTGGCGGGGCTGGATGATGACCCCGGCACGGTACTGCCGTTCAACGGCGGCCCTCTGGGTGGGCGGATGGTGGTGCTGTGCGGCCTGGAGGACCAGGTGGACTGCCTTCTGCCGGCGCTGCGTCAGGCGGGGATCGGGCGGGACTGCCTGAAGGCGGTGCTGACGCCCCACAACCGGACCTGGACCGCTGTGAAGCTCTATCAGGAGCTGCTGCGGGAGCACCAGGCCATGAACGGGCGGTGAGAAGATGCGGATCCTAATCTCTGCCTGTCTGCTGGGGGCCCGCTGTCGGTACGACGGGGTCTCCAAGCTCCAGCCCTGGATCTCTGATCTGGCGGAGCGGCACATCCTGGTCCCCGTCTGTCCGGAGCAGCTGGGGGGTCTGCCCACACCCCGTCCGCCGGCGGAGCGGCGGGGAGACCGGGTGATGACCCGGGACGGTGGCGATGTCACCGCCCAATACCGCCGGGGCGCGGAAGAGGCCTTGCGTCTCTGCCGCCTGCTGGGATGCGAGGCGGCGCTGCTGAAAGAGCGGAGTCCCTCCTGCGGCAGCGGGATGGTCTACGACGGCACCTTTACCGGCGTGCTGACGGCGGGAGAGGGTGTCACGGCGGAGCTGCTGCGCGCCCAGGGCATTCCGGTGTACGGAGAGTCCCGGGTGGCGGAGTTGGCGGACCCCATCTGAACAGGCCAGACAGCCACGGACGGCGCAGCGCCCGGAGAACGGGGCGGCGCCGTTCTTTTCCTCCCCGGCACGGTTTACAACCAGGGGAAAACGTGGTAGACTCGAAGCCATGAATATGGGAGAGGAGAGAGAAACATGAGCCGACAGGATGTCCTGGCCCTGCTGCGGGAACAGGAGGGGGCGTTCGTCTCCGGCGAGGAGATCAGCCACCGGCTGGGACTGAGCCGCGCGGCCATCTGGAAGGCGGTGGATGCGCTGCGGAGGGAGGGCTACACTGTGGAGGCCCGCACCGGCCGGGGCTACCGTCTGCTGGATGCGCCGGACGTGCTGACGGAGCCGGAGATCCGCCGCTTTCTGGGGGAGACGGCCCGGGTGGGCCGGACCTTGGTGTGTCTGGCAGAGGTGGACTCCACCAATCTCCGGGCCAGACAGCTGGCAGCGGAGGGCGCAGCGGACGGCACTGTGGTGGTGGCGGACCGCCAGACGGCTGGCCGGGGCCGACTGGGCCGGAGCTTTCAGTCCCCCGGCGGCCAGGGGATCTACCTGACGGCCCTGCTGCGGCCGGATCTGCCGCCGGAGCGGCTGTCGCCGGTGACGGCCATGGCTGGAGTAGCGGTGTGTCGGGCCGTAGAGCGGCTGTGCGGCGTCAGCCCCGGCCTGAAATGGCCCAACGATCCGGTGCTGGATGGGAAAAAGCTCTGCGGTATTTTGACCGAGCTCTCCCTGGAGGGGGAGACGGCCCGCGTGCAGGAGCTGGTGCTGGGCATCGGAATCAATGTCTCCCAGCGGCCGGAGGATTTCACGCCCGAGGTGCGGGAGATCGCCACCTCCCTGGTCCAGGCCCTGGGCCACGCTGTGTCCAGGCCCGCCCTGGCGGCGGAGATCATCCGGGAGGTGGACCGCCTCTGCGCAGCCCTGGCGGCAGGAGAGACTGGTCCTTATCTGGCCGAGTACCGGCGGCGGTGCGTGAATCTGGGCCGGACCGTGCGGCTGCTGCGCCCGGACGGAGGCGGCGAGACGGCGGAGGCATTGGACATCGATGAGGAATTCGGCCTGGTGGTGCGGAGGCCGGACGGCGCGGTGAAGACCGTGCGGTCCGGCGAGGTGTCCGTCCGGGGCCTGTACGGATATACAGAGTGAGAGACAGGGGGAGATAGGGTTGAAAGAGCTTTGGACATTGTTTTGGACCTTCGCGAAGATGGGGGTCATGACCTTCGGCGGCGGCATGGCGATGCTGCCGATTCTCCAGCGGGAAGTGGTGGAGAACAAGCACTGGGCCACAGAGGAGGAACTGACGGACTACTATGCCATCGGGCAGTGCACGCCGGGGATCATCGCTGTCAACACGGCCACGTTCATCGGCCAGAAATACAAGGGCATCGCCGGGGGCATTGTGGCCACCCTGGGGGTGGTGTTCCCGTCTCTGGTCATTATCTCCATCCTGGCGGGGCTCATCAACAACTTCGCGGACCTGGCCTGGGTCCAGAACGCCTTTGCGGGCATTCAGGTGTGCGTGTGCGTCCTGATTTTCAACGCCACGGTGAAGCTGCTGAAGAAGTCCGTGGTGGATAAGCCCACGGCAGCGATTTTCCTGGCAGTGCTGGTGGGCAGCGCGGTGATGGATGTGTCCCCGGTGTGGTTCATCCTCGCGGCCGCAGTGCTGGGTATCCTGCTGAAGAACTGGGAGGTGAAGGGGGCATGATCTATCTGCGCCTGTTCTGGGAGTTTTTCAAGACCGGACTCTTTGCCATCGGCGGCGGTATGGCCACGCTGCCCTTCCTCCACGACATCGGGGAGGCCACCGGCTGGTTCACCCAGGCCCAGCTCATGAACATGCTGGCGGTGTCCGAGTCCACCCCCGGCCCCATCGGCATCAA
Source organism: Dysosmobacter welbionis (assembly GCF_005121165.3). Lineage (NCBI taxonomy): Bacteria > Bacillati > Bacillota > Clostridia > Eubacteriales > Oscillospiraceae > Dysosmobacter > Dysosmobacter welbionis. The sequence continues at coordinate 3,128,334 of NZ_CP034413.3, forward strand.
CATGGCCACCTATGTGGGCTTCACCGTTGCCGGTGTCCCCGGCGCGGTGATCGCCACATTGGGAGAGGTGACGCCCTCCATCATCGTGATCCTGATTATTGCCGCCCTGCTGCGGAACTTCCGGGAGAACCGATATGTGGACCGGGCCTTCTACGGACTGCGGCCTGCCTCTACGGGCCTGATCGGCGCGGCCTGCGTGTCCGTGGTACTTGAGGTGCTCACCAACATCGTGGTGGCGTCGCCGGAGACGGGGCTGTTCAACCAGTTCCAGCTGGGGGACGGCGGCCTGGCGGGCCTCATCAGCTGGCCGGGCCTGATCCTGGCGGCGGTGCTGCTGGCACTGACCAATTGGGTGAAACCCACGAAGAATCTCCATCCCATCGTGTTCATCGCCGCCTCTGCCGTGGTGGGCGTGGTGTTCCGCTTCGCGGGGGTATGAGGATAGACCGCCAGGACCTGTATGCCCTGTTGCGGGCGCGGAATATCCCCTATGAGGAGACGGCGCACCCGGCGGTATGGAGCATGGAGGAGCTCCACGCACTCTGTCTGCCGGGGGAGGAGCGGATCTTGAAAAACCTCTTCCTGCAGGACGACAAGAAGCGGCGGTACTATCTGGTGGCCATAGACGGCGGCCGGACGGCAGACCTGAAGGCCCTGCGCCGGACACTGGACAGCCGTCCTCTGAGATTTGCGGACGCCGCAGACCTGGAGCGGCTTCTGGGCCTGCTGCCGGGACAGGTGACGCCGCTGGGGGCCCTCCGGGCGCCTGCCGGCACGGTCACCGTGGTGTTGGATGCGTCTTTGCGGGGCCGGACCGTGGGCGTCCATCCGCTGGAGAACACCGCTACCACGTTTTTGAATCTGGACGATCTGGCCGCGCTGCTGGAGGACCATGGTGTACCGGTGATCTGGTGTCCGCTGTAATACGCACAAGCCGCCCGCCGGAGAATCCCGGCGGGCGGCTTGTGCCCATCTGGCAGCGGGCCGTCACTTCCCATCGATGTGGTGCTGGATCCGCTGCATGATCATGTCCAGGGCCACCAGGTTGTGGCCGCCCTCCAGCACCACGATGTCCGCGTACTTCCGGGAGGGCTCCACATACTGCTCATGCATGGGCTTCACAGTGGTGAGATACTGGGAGACCACGGACTGGAGCGTCCGGCCCCGCTCCTCCACATCCCGCAGGGCCCGGCGGAGGATCCGCTCGTCCGCGTCCGTCTCCACAAAGATCTTGATGTCGAACATATCCCGCAGAGTGGGGTTCTGGAAGATCAGAATGCCCTCCACAATGATGACCTTGGCGGGCTGGATCTCCACGGTTTGGTCGGTGCGGTTGTGCTCCACAAAGGAGTAGACGGGGCACTGGATGGAGCGTCCGGCCTTCAGCTCCTGCAGGTGGCGGATCAGCAGGTCCGTGTCAAAGGCGTTGGGGTGGTCATAGTTCACCTTGGCCCGCTCCTCATAGGTCCTGCCCACCTGGCGCTTGTAATAGCTGTCATGGCCGATGACGGTCACGTCTTTGCCGAAGTGTTCCTTCAAATGCCGGGTCAGAGTGGTCTTTCCGGAGCCGGTGCCTCCCGCAATCCCGATCAGGATGGTGTTCATGTTCCCGATTCCCCCTAAAATCTCCCAGTTCTGTGAAACAAAACCGCGTTCTTTTGCGTCCATTATAGAAGAGGCGCTCCCCAAAAGCAAGCGGAACCGCGGAAAAAGCGTAAATTTCCCAGGGAATCGACGCTTCCGGTCTTGACGGCACTGGGAAAAGCCGATATTATGTAAATTATGAAAAGCTGTTACGCGGGAGGATGACCCATGGCCATGAAACGCTGCCCCATCTGCGGGGAAAAGTATTCCGATACATACAAGAGCTGCCCCTTCTGCGAGGAGGAAGAGGCGCTGCAGAGCGGTGCACAGATCCGCAGGACCGCCCCCGGACGGGGCGGCAAACGGACGGCCGCCCGCGGCCGCCAGCCCAATCTGCTGAGTCCCATTCTGATTGTGCTGATCGTCATTATGGCGGCGCTGCTGGTCTACCTGCTCTTCGGCGACCGGATCGCCCAGCGCCTCTCCGGCGGAGAGGAGACCCAGGACACTTCCACAGAGGATGTGACGCCCCAGCCGCCGGACCCTGATACGGCGGACCCGGAGGGGGGAGACGGCGTGACCATGCCGGAGAGCGGCGGCACCGGCGAGATGGAAGACCCGAATGACGGCGGCACCACCACACCCGCCCAGACGGATCCCTCCACCCTGCCGGAGACACTGACCATCGCCTACCTGGGTTCCCCCGGACGGAGTTCACCATGTCCGTGGGAGATGAGCCCATTCCCCTGACTGTCTCCGGCGGCAGCGGCACTTATACCTGGAGCAGCAGCGATGACGGCATTGCCTCCGTGGATTCCACCGGCCGGGTGACGGCCATCTCCTCCGGACAGGCCACCCTGACGGTGACGGACGGCTCCGGCAAGGGCACCTGCCTGGTGCGGGTCCGGGGCGGCAGCACCGGCACATCTACGTCTGCCAGCGGCGGCAGCACCGCGTCCGGCAGCACGCTGACAGCGGGGACCGCGGTGGTGGTCAACGCCGGGAACGGCGTGCGGGTCCGCGCGCAGGCCAACACCAGCAGTGAGATTCTGGCGACCCTCTCCAACGGCGACTCCGTCCGGGTGGTGCAGAGCGCCGGGAACGGCTGGTATCAGATCAGCTTTGTGGCCTCCGGCGGCGTAACCACCACCGGCTATATGATGGGCGAGTATTTGTCCAATTCCTGAAAAAACAACATGGCGATATCCCCGGATGTTGGATGACATTCGGGGATATTTCATTGCGCGCGGGGGAAAAGTGTGCTATCATTTTTTAGATATGAATTGATAAAGAAAAAGGAGAGTACCATGACGACCCGACAGTTTCAGGAGAGCTCCGCCCTGCGGATCTTCCTGTCCTACTTCAAGCCCCACCGGAAGCTGTTTTTCCTGGATATGTGCTGCGCCCTGATGATCGCCGTGATCGATCTGGCGTTTCCCTACGTCTCCCGGTGGTGCATGTACCAGCTGCTGCCTGAGAGCGCCTACCGGACCTTCTTCGCCGTGATGGCGGTGGTGTTCTGCGCATACATCCTGCGGTCCGTGTTCACCTATATCATCTGCTATTACGGCCACACCTTCGGCATCCTGGTGGAGGCGGACATCCGCCGGGACCTGTTCCGCCACATGCAGGAGCTGAGCTTCGACTACTACGACCGCAACCGCACCGGACAGCTGATGAGCCGCCTGACGGCGGACCTGTTCGACATCACGGAGCTGGCCCACCACGGACCGGAGGACATCTTCATCTCCGGCGTTACCATTGTGGGCGCGCTGGCCATCATGTTCACCATCCAGTGGCAGCTGGCTCTGGTGATCGCCTGCATCATCCCTGTGTTCTTCCTGGTGGTGTGGAAGTGCCGCAAGTCCATGCAGGACGCCTCGATCAAGGTGAAGCAGCGGACGGCCACCATCAACGCCGACATCGAGTCGGGCCTCTCGGGCATCAAGACCGCCAAGGCCTTTGCCAATGAGGAGGCGGAGCTGGAGAAGTTCGACGTGTCCAACGACAGCTTCAAGACCTCCAAGCGGGCGTTCCACCGGGCCATGGGCCGGTTCAACGCGGTGATGGAGTTCTTCCTGTGCATCCTCTCCGTGGCGGTGATCTCCGTGGGCGGCTTCCTCATCATGCAGGGCCGGATGGACACGGTGGACCTCATCACCTTCAGCCTGTATATCACGACCTTCGTGAACCCGGTGCGCAAGCTCTCCACCTTTGCGGAGCTGTTTGCCAACGGCACCGCCGGCTTTGCCCGGTTTGTGGAGCTGATGCGGGAGGAGCCTGCCATGCAGGATGCCCCCGATGCCACCACTCTTTCCCGGGTGGAGGGGCGCATCGACGTGGACCATGTGTCCTTCGCCTATCAGGATGACATGGCGGTGCTCCACGACGTGGACCTCCACATTCGCCCCGGCGAGACCATCGCCGTGGTGGGGCCCTCCGGCGGTGGTAAATCTACTCTGTGCCAGCTGATCCCCCGGTTCTACGATGTGACGGACGGCGCGGTCCGCATCGACGGCCACGACGTCCGGCAGGTGACCCAGGAGTCCCTGCGGCAGAATGTGGGCGTGGTGCAGCAGGATGTATTCCTCTTCGCCGCCAGCATTCTGGAGAACATCCGCTACGGCAAGCCCGGCGCCTCGGAGGAGGAGGTGGCCCGGGCGGCGAAGCTGGCGGAGATCTATGATGACATCGTGGCCCTGCCGGAGGGGTTCAACACCTATGTGGGGGAACGGGGCACCCTGCTCTCCGGCGGACAGAAGCAGCGCATCTCCATCGCCCGGATCTTCCTGAAGGACCCGCCGGTGCTGATTCTGGACGAGGCCACCTCCGCCCTGGACAGCGTGACGGAGGCCAAGCTCCAGGAGACCTTTGAGAAGCTGGCCCACGGCCGCACCACCATCATCATTGCCCACCGGCTTTCCACCGTCCGCAATGCGGACCGGATCGCCGTCATTGAGGACGGCCGCATCACGGAGCTGGGCAGCCACGACCAGCTGATGGCGAAAAATGGCGCTTATGCGGAGCTGGTGCGGACGCAGGAGCTGATCGGCCATGGAAAAGAGTAAGTTGCTGGACCGCTGCGGGGCCGAGGGGGAGGACCGGCTGCTGCTGGCCAAGGTCCTGGACCGGGCTGCCCAGGCGGAGGAGCGCAATATTCCCGCCTGTACGGACTTTCTCTCCCCACAGCAGCAGATGATGGCCGGGGACCTGCTGCGTCTTGCGGGCATCCCGGAGACCGCTTGGCTCCGTCAGGGAGGCTACCAGGGAGCGGAGCGGAACATCCTGCTTTTCCTGCCGGACTGGATGGAGCCGGAGACGGCGGAGCCCCCGCTCCGATGTCTGCGGGGGGCCTTCCGGCCGGACGACCGGCTGAACCACCGGGACATCCTGGGCAGCCTCATGGGTATGGGCATCGTCCGGGAGAAGGTAGGGGACATTCTGGTGTCCCCGGAGAGTGCGGACCTGATCGTGCTGGACACGGTGGCGGATTTCCTGCTCTCCAGCTGGAACAGCGCCGGCCGGGCGAAGCTGACGGTGACGGAGATCCCCGCCGCCCACCTCCACATCCCGGAGGTGCGGTGCGAGGAGGTGCGGGACACGGTCAGTTCCCTGCGGCTGGATGCGGTGTGTTCCACCGGTTTTCGGATGGCGAGAGGGAAGGCGGTGGATATGATCTCTTCCGGCCACGTCCAGGTGAACTGGCGGCCCTGTACGAAGGCGGACAAGCTGCTTACAGAGGGGGACACGGTCTCCGCCCGGGGATTTGGAAAATTTCAGTTGGCGGCGGTGGGCGGCGTCACGAAAAAGGGCCGCACCGCCATTGTGGTGAAGCGATATATTTGAGAGAGGAGGGTGCAGCGTGCTGGAATACGAGTTTGAAGAGGTATCCTGCGGCGAGGTCTACGGGTTTTACTTGCGGGAGACCGCTGCTCATCGGGAGGTCATCGTCCGCCGGGCGGCGGATGGCTGGCGATATGTGGGATGCATCCCCAAAAGCCAGCGCCGGCCTTACGGCTTTATCGAGAGCATCGACCTGGTATTCGAGCGCCAGCGGCCTGAGACCTGACAGGAGGAGCGAAACATGGAGCAAAAGCAGATCGACCGCATCAACGAGCTGGCCCGGAAGGCCAAGACACCGGAGGGCCTGACGGAGTGGGAGCGGATGGAGCAGGCGGCATTGCGGCGGGAGTACATCGACTCCGTGCTGGGGAACCTGAAGAGCCAGCTGGACCACACCTATGTGGTGGATGACCAGGGCAACAAGCGGAAACTGAAGCAGAAGGAGGACTGAGTGCCGTGGCCGGAAAGAAACAGAAGCAGGAAGGCGTTGGCGCTTGGATAGCCATCGTAATCCTCTTCGCCGTCGGCCTGTGGCCCATCGCCCTGGTGATGCTGCTGGTCAAACTCTTCGGAAACGACGGGCAGAAGCGGAGGCAGGCCCCGCCCCCGCTGCAGACGGCGGCGCCGGAGCCGGCGGCCGCCGCATCCGCCGGGACTGCCGGCAGGACCAAAAAGGCCGTGCGCAGCGCCATGAAGTCCCCGGCGGTGAAGAAGTCTAACGCCAAGTGGCTGAAGATCATTGGCGCGGTGCTGGCGGTCTGCGGCCTGGCGGCCTGCTGGTCCACCATCGAGATGATGATTTGGCTGGGCGGCGTGGAGCCTTGGTATATCGAAGAGCTGCTGTGGGCCTTAGCCATTGCTGCTGCCGGTGGGGCTATGTTCTGCAGCGGGGTCTCCATCGGCCGCAGTCTGAAGCGGTACAACAAGTATCTGGCCGTGGTTGGGAATTACGAGGCTATGGCAGTGGAACAGCTGTGCCGCACCCTGGGCTATTCCAGGGACCGGGTGGAGAAGGACCTGCAGAAGATGATCGATAAAGGCTACTTCGGGGATGAGGCGTATCTGAACATGGAGCTGGGGTATCTCTTCCGCAGCGGCCAGGCGGACGCGGACCTGAAACAGAAGCGCCGGCAGGAGGAGGCGGCCGCGGCGCCGCCCCCCAAGGAGACGGAGGAGGGCTGCTCCGGAATCCTGCGGAGGATCCGCCGGGCCAACGACGCCATCGCGGACCCGGGACTCTCTGCCAAGATCGACCGGCTGGAGACCATCACCGCCAAGATCTTCCGGGCGGTGGAGGAGGACCCGAAGAAGCGAGACCGGATCGATACCTTCCTGAACTACTACCTGCCTACTACCCAGAAGCTGTTGGACTCCTACGCGGAGTTTGAGGCTGCCGGGGTGGAGGGGGAGAACCTCCGCCAGGCCAAAGCCCGGATCGAGTCCACCATGGACCTGATTATCAAGGGCTTTGAGCACCAGCTGGACGAGCTGTACAAGGCCGACGCCATGGATGTGGACAGCGACATCCGGGTAATGGAGACCATGCTGGAGCGGGATACTGCCAGTGTGGAAAAGGACTTTGGCCTGGGAGAGTTCGCAGCGGAACAGAAGCCGGAAGAGACGGAATAAAAAGGGACCCGGCGCGGAAATCCGCGCCGGGTTTCTTTGCGTCGGGGACTTACTTGCCCCAAACGTCCGCTACCAGATTTTTGTACATCTCTACATAGAACAGGGAGTCCATGCCCAAGGTAACGCTGTCAAAGCCCTCGGCAAACCGCTGGCGGCTGGCTGCCGCACTGCCGGTAAAGATGATGGAGAGCTTGCCGCTGCGCTTGCAGGCCGCCTGGACCCGCAGGATGGCGTCATGGACCACCGGTGCGTTGAACTCGCCGGGGTGGCCCAGGGCAATGGACAGGTCAAAGGGCCCCACAAAGATGCCGTCTACACCGTCCATAGCGGTGATCTCCTCAATGTGCTCCAGGCAGCCCACAGTTTCGCACTGGGGCAGCAGCAGCGTCTCCCGGTTGCTGGTCTCCATATAGCCGGAAATGGAGACCGCATGGGCGGCGTGGCCCCAGCCGCCGTCCCGGGTGGGGCAGAAGCCCCGGTTCCCCAGAGGCGCGAACTTGGCATACCGGACCAGCTCCCGGACTTCCTCCACGGTCTCCACGCAGGGGACCACCACACCCTGGGCACCCACGTCCAGCAGCCGCAGCACTGCCGTGCGGGAGATCTCATTGGCCCGGGCCAGGGCCGTCAGGCCTGCGCCCTGGGCGGCGGCGATCTGGGCCGCAGCGGATTCGATCCCGGCGGGGGAGTGCTCCGTGTCCACGATCACATAGTCCAGTCCGGTATAACGCAGGCTCTCCACCGCCAGGGGGCTGCCGATGGCGGAGAAGGTTCCCAGGCTCTGGCGGCCCTGGTGAAATTTTTCTAAAACAGTATTTTCCATAGCATCCGATCCTCCTGAAAATCATTGATTCTATTATACCCCCCGGAGGATGCCTGTCAATTCCGGAGTAGCGGGCAAAACCCTCCAAAAATCATGCCAAAAACAGCAAAAGGGTTGGCCCAAAGGCCAACCCCTTCGTACTGATATGGAGAGTGCGGAAGGACTGCTTACAGCTCGCAGAGCTTGAGGAGCTCCTCCCAGTTTTTGTCCACTTCCTTCTGGACCTCTTCGATCATCCACTCGTTGCCGGGCTTGAACATGTGGGCAAAGCGGCCCTGCATCTTCAGGTACTCCTCCACCGGCAGCTTGTTCTTGGGCTTGTAGCTGAGGATGTATTTGCCCTCAACCACCTCGTACAGCGGCCACACGCAGGTCTCCACCGCCATCTTGGTGACCTCCATCAGCTTCTCGCTGGGATACCGCCAGCCGCGGGGGCAGGGCGCCATCACGTTCAAGAACGCCGCGCCGGGGGTGTAGATGGCCTTGTGGGCCTTCTCCGTGATGTCCTTGAAGTTTCCGATGAACGTGGTCTGGGCCACATAGGGGATGCCGTGGGCCACCATGATCTTCGTCAGGTTCTTCTTCTGCTGCATCTTGCCGGGGATCACCGTGCCCTGAGGCGTGGTGGTGGTGTCGGCAAAGTGGGGGGTGGAGGAGGAACGCTGGATGCCGGTGTTCATGTACGCCTCGTTGTCGTAGCAGACATACACCATGTCGTGGCCGCGCTCCATGGCGCCGGACAGGCTCTGGAAGCCGATGTCGTAGGTGCCGCCGTCGCCGCCGAAGGCGATGAACTTGTACGTATCATCCAGCTTGCCCCGCTTCTTCATCGCCCGGTATGCCGTCTCCACGCCGGAGATCGTGGCCGCCGCATTTTCAAAGGCGTTGTGGATGAAGCTGTCCTTCCACGCCGTGTAGGGGTACATGAAGGTGGAGACCTCCAGGCAGCTGGTGGCGGAGCACACCACCGCCTTGTCCTCCGGGTTCAGGGCACGCAGCACCGTCCGCACCGCGATGGGAGAGCCGCAGCCCGCGCACATTCTGTGGCCGCCGGACAGGCGGTCCTCTTTCATCAGGTTTTCTTTCAGACTATATGCCATGACTGTTTTCCCTCCTTATTCCCGGACGTCCAGGTAGCGATAGGTCTCGCCCACCTCGCCGGTGGCCGCGATCTTCTCCAGCTCCGCGAACACGTGCTGAATGCTCTCCACCCGCACGTCGCGGCCGCCCAGGCCGTAGATGTAGTTGATGCCCTTGGGGCCGCTGATGCCCGCCGCGTACAGGCTGGCCGTGACCTCCGCGAACATGGGGCCGCAGTGGGCGTTGAAGCTGTCGTCCTTGTCCATCACGGCGAAGGCCTTCACGTTCTTCAGGGCTTCGCAGATATCCTCACTGGGGAAGGGACGGAAGGAGCGGACCTTGATCTGGCCCACCTTCTTGCCCTGGGCCCGCAGCTCGTTGATGGCCTCCTTGGCGGTGCCGGCGGAGGAGCCGATGATGACGATGGCCTCCTCAGCGTCGTCCATCATATAGGTCTCGATCAGGCCGTAGGTCCGGCCGGTCATCTCGCCGAATTCCTTGCCCACCTTGCGGATCACGTCCTTGGCGTCCATCATGGCCTGGGCCTGCTGCCGCTTGGCCTCCATGTAGTACACGGGCGTGGCGTAGGCGCCCACGGCCATGGGCTCGCCGGGCTTCAGCAGCGCGTGGGCGGGCTTGTACTCACCCACGAACTCCTTGACCTTCTCTGTCTCCACCAGCTCGATGTTCTCGATGGCGTGGGAGGTGATGAAGCCGTCCTGGCACACCATGATGGGCAGGCTCACCGCCTCCGCGATCCGCATGGCCTGCAGGTAGTTGTCGTAGGCCTCCTGGTTCGTCTCCGCAAACAGCATCAGCCAGCCGGCATCCCGCACGCCCATGGCGTCGGAGTGGTCGTTGTTGATGTTGATGGGGCCGGACAGGGCGCGGCAGGAGACGGCCAGCGTGATGGGCAGCCGGTCGGAGGCCGCCACGTACAGCATCTCCGTCATGTAGCACAGGCCGCAGGAGGAGGTGGCGGAAATGGCACGGCAGCCAGCAGCCTCCGCGCCGATGCAGGTAGACATGGCGCTGTGCTCGCTCTCCACCGCGATGAACAGCGTGTCCACTTCCCCGTTGTCCACGTATGTAGAGAAGTACTGGGGGATCTCCGTGGACGGCGTGATGGGATACGCGCCCATCACATCCGGGTTGATCTGCTTCATGGCATAGGCGACCGCCTCATTGCCGGAAAGTCTTTCTCTGATTCCCATTGTTCCTTCCCCTCCTTATTTCTCGTCCTTGACCATAGTGATGGCCCGAAGGGGCAGGTGTTGGCGCAGATGCCGCAGCCCTTGCAGAAGAAGTAGTCGAAGTCCTCCCGCTTGCCCTCGCCGTTCACCGGGATGGACATATCCGGGCACACCGGCGCGCACAGCAGGCACTGCCGGCACTTGTCCCAGTCGATCACGGGCTTCATGGTCCGCCAGTCGCCGGTCTCCACCACGCTGGACGTGCCGCCCTCATAAATGTTGCAGCCCGGGGTGATGTCCTTCCAGGTCACGTCCGGGGTCATATCCTTCGCCAGATGGCTCATCCTACCTGCACCTCCTCCAGAGATCTCTTCAGCGCCCGCATATTGCCCTCGATGACCTGGGGCTTGCTGGCGAACTTGTGCTTGAAGGAGCCCTCCATATCCTTGATGAACTCCTCCTCCCCGATGACGCCGGACACCCTCACGATGGCGGCCAGCATGGGGGTGTTGGGGAAGTTCTTGCCCAGCTCCTCCTCGCTGATCTTACCGGCGTCGATGGTGCAGACCCGGCCCTCGTAGCCCTTCAGCAGGGGCCGCAGCTCCGCGGGGGACTTGCTGGAGTTGATGACGATGGCGCCTTCCTTCTTCAATCCGGCGGTCACGTCCACGGCGGACAGCAGGGTCTCATCCACGACCACCACATAGTCCGGGAAGTAGATGTTGGAATGGACGGTGCTCCGCTCGGAGCTGATCCGGTTGTAGGCGGTGATGGGCGCGCCCATGCGCTCGGGACCGTACTCCGGGAAGCCCTGGACATACTTGCCCGTGTTGAACGCCGCGTCCGCCAGCAGCAGCGACGCCGTTTTGGCGCCCTGGCCGCCCCGGCCGTGCCATCGGATCTCTACAATGTCTTTCATGCTTGATCCTCCTCGTTCGGTTTGGCCCCCAAGCGGGGGCCGTCTCGAAATTTGCCGTTTTGAGTGCTTGTCAGCATGTATAGTATAGTCCTTTTCTGCGAGGAATGTCAATTCTATAACAAATTAGACAGTATAGAAATCTGTGAATGCCAGCGGCTTCTTTTTGTTATAAGTGCGCAAATAGCTGGGGACTCTGTTCTGTATTCCTGCCTTTTTGCACAAAAAAGAGTCCTTTTTTTCGGCGCTTTGCTCGCTGGAAGTAGCATACTCCAGTATGGCTGACAGGCTGGGCAGCCGCAGCACAGGTGAAAAGCGGCTCCCGGCACCGTCGTGGGCGCCGGGAGCCGCGGGATGTATTTGAAAGCCGCTTACCGGGCCGCCTGGAGCAGCTTTTCTGCAATGACCTCTACATCTTCACCGGAGGCCACAAAGTCCATGACATTGGGCAGGGAGAGGGAGCGGCGCAGCAGCGCCGTGTAGTAGCGCATCGCCCATTCCCGGCCGGTGACAGAGCAGTGCTGGATGATTTCCACAAGCTCTACCAGTTCCTCCCGGGACAGGTCGGGGATACAGGGCGGTTCCGGCGTCAGTGTGAGCCGTGCCAATGTGTCCAGGTCCGTCCAGCTCCAGTATTCCGCAAATTCCACATCAGTGTGGACTTTGCCCGTGAGAGCGGCCAGGTCCTCCAGCTCCGCGCCGGCGGTACCGGGTTCTTTGTCTGCAATGGCTGCAATCAGGGCCTCCACCGCGTCCAGCTTGCCTTCGTCGATTCGGGGAAACTCCAGTGCCTTTCTCATGGTGCGCCTCCTCTGAAATCTTAGCGTTTTCTTAACTTTACCAGAGTTTTGCAAGTTTGCCAAGACTAATCCGCTGCATGGGACTCGCAAACCGGACCTTGCATTTGAGGACGAGGTGTGCTATACTGCATAATCTGAAAACAATTCTCATTTTCAAAGGAGATCAGACTGTGGAAAAACGTATTCGGTTGTGTGCCGCGCTGGCGATGGTGCTTCTGTTGACCGCCTGCGGACAGGCTCCGGCGGAGCATGAGAGGGAAGAGCGGCTGACAGTGGTGGCTACGGTATTCCCCGCCTATGATTTCGCCCGGGCCGCCGGGGGAGAGCTGGCAGAGGTGCGGCTTCTGCTGCCGCCGGGAGCAGAGAGCCATTCCTACGAGCCCACCCCGGCGGACATTCTGGCAGTGCAGGAGTGCGATCTGTTCCTCTATCTGGGCGGCGAATCCGACGCCTGGGTGGAGACGATTCTGGAGTCCGTGGACATGCAGGGCGAGGCCCTGCGGATGGTGGACTGTGTGGACCTGCTGGAGGAGGAGACAGTGGAGGGCATGGAAGACCACGAGGGCCATGACCACGACCATGCGGAGGGGCCCGGCCTGGGAGAAGTGGTGGGCTACGATGAGCACGTGTGGACATCCCCGAAAAATGCCGCCGCCATCACCCGGGCGGTGGGGGACAGGCTGGCGGAGCTGGACCCGGCCAATGCCGGGACTTACGCCGCCAACACGGAGGGCTACGCCACCCGGATCGAGGCCCTGGACCGGGAATTCGCGGACTTCTTCGCCGGAGTGGAGGACCGGACCATGGTGTTCGGGGACCGATTTCCCCTGCGGTACTTCGCGGAGGAATTCGACATCGACTACTACGCTGCCTTCCCCGGGTGCAGCACCCAGACAGAGCCCTCGGCAGCCACCATCGCCTTCCTGACGGACAAGGTGCGGGAAGAGGGGATCCCCACGGTCTGGTACATTGAGTTCTCCAATCATCTGGTGGCGGACAGCATTGCGGAGGCCGCGGGCGTCAAGACGGCCCTGTTCCACACCTGCCACAATGTATCCACGGACGAACTGGAGGCGGGGGCCACTTACGTGTCCCTGATGGAGCAGAATCTGGAGACGCTGCGGGAGAATCTGTGATCTGAAAAGAAGAGCGCCGGGGCTGCAGCGGATGTCGCAGCCCCGGCTTTTTTATGGGAAACGGCGGAGAAGCCTTTGACAGGGGCGTGCTTCCGCCGTATCATAGGAGTCAGAGAGGAGAGATGGTATGCTGGCTTATACCTATTTGGAAAAAGGAACCTTCCGGCTGACGGACAAGCCGAAGCCTGTGCTGCGGGAACCTGGAGACGCGCTGGTCCGGGTGACGCTGTCCAGCATCTGCACCAGCGACCTGCACATCAAGCACGGCTCCGTGCCCCGGGCGGTGCCCGGTATCACCGTGGGCCATGAGATGGTAGGTGTGGTGGAATCGGTGGGTCCCGGCGTCCAGACGGTCCGCCCCGGCGACCGGGTGAGCGTGAATGTGGAGACGTTCTGCGGCGAGTGCTTCTTCTGCCGCCACGGGTATGTCAACAACTGTACGGATCCCAGCGGCGGCTGGGCCCTAGGCTGCCGGATCGACGGGGGACAGGCGGAATACGTCCGGGTGCCCTACGCGGACCAGGGTCTGACGAAAATCCCGGAGAGCGTTACGGACCGGCAGGCACTGTTTGCCGGCGACATCCTGGCCACCGGCTTCTGGGCGGCCCGCATCACGGAGATCGGGCCGGAGGACACGGTGCTGATCCTAGGAGCGGGCCCCACAGGCATCTGCACTCTGTTGTGCGTGCTGCTGAAAGCGCCTAAGCAGGTCATCGTCTGCGAAAAGGACCCGGCGCGTCTCCGGTTTGTCCGGGAGCACTATCCCCAGGTGCTGACGGTGGGGCCGGAGGAGGTGCTGGCCTTCACACAGGCCCACAGCGACCACGGCGGCGCGGACCGGGTGCTGGAGGTAGCCGGGGCGGAGGAGACCTTCCGCCTGGCCTGGCAGTGCGCCCGCCCCAATGCGGTGGTGACGGTGGTGGCGCTTTACGATAGGCCCCAGCTCCTGCCCCTGCCGGAGATGTACGGGAAGAATCTCACCTTCAAAACCGGCGGCGTGGACGGCTGTGACAGCCAGGAGATTCTGGACCTGATCGCGGCGGGAAAGCTGGACACCACGCCCCTCATCACCCACACTGTCCCTCTGCGGGATATCGCGGCGGCCTATGACCTGTTCGAGCACCGGCGGGACGGTGTCATCAAGGTGGCGGTGGACTGCAGCATGGCGTGAGGACAGCAGGACAACAGCTCCGAAGAGACAGAGAGGAGAGAGGCAGATGGATGATGGGATGCAGTGGCTGGCGGGAACGATCCTGTCGGCGGTGATCTCCAGCGTGATCACCGTGGGCTTCCTGTCCGCGCTTGTGACACGGCTGCAGATCCGGATCGACCACCGGAATAACGGGATCAAGCGGGTCTATGCCCCGGGAGAGCACAGCCGAACACTGAAAAAGCAGCTGGCAGAGGCACGGGCGATCCAGCTTCTGGCATTGTCCGGCTATGGGTTCACCCATGCATACAGACGCATCCTGACCGACTGCGTGGCCAGGGGCGGGACAGTGGAATACCTGCTGGCGCAGCCCGGAACCGCCTATATGAAAGATGCGGCTGAGATCGAGGGCAGAGGGGCGGACTCCATCTCCGAGGAGGTCGGGGAGACCCTGAAGCTGCTGGAGGCCATCCGGCGGGACGCCGCGGAAAAGGCAGGGAAGCAGAAAGCGGAGCCGGGCAGAGTTCTCGTCAGGTATTTTCACACGGAGATGCGCGAACAGCTGATTCTCTGTACGGATCAGAGCGGGCGGCGTACGGCCTGGCTGTCGCTGCTGATCCCGCCGCTTCCGGCGCTGGAGTGCAACATGATCGAGTACAGGGACGCGGAGGACTGTGTGGATTATTATGAGGCCGTGAAGAGGCGCAGTGAGCCTTGCCCAGTCGCCGTCCCCGGCAGGATGCACGGAAAGGACTGAGACACCGGGCGCGGGCTGGCCCTCACCAGGCTATGCGGCGGTACTCGATGGCCCTGCACTGGCGGACCACTTGGGCACAGAGAGCGTTGTAAAATTGGAGATACTGTTTCTTGGCCTGGCGCTGGGCGCGCTGCTTCTCCTGAAACAGCCGCCACTGAGGGCAGGTCTTGTGGCAGCCCTCCCGGTAGGACGGACAGCCGGTTTGGCAGGGCAGCATGGGACATTCCTCCGATCTCGGATATTCTCCGCCCGGACACGGCCGGGGCAGGACTCTGCTGTCAGTGTAGTCTTTTTCCCAACGGCCTGCCACCTTGAAATGGTAAAGCGGGGGTAAAACCTCTGCGCAGGCGGAAAAACGGGGCTTGACAACCCCCGCGGTGGCATGGTAAAGTATTGGCTGTTCATCGGAGGGCTTGTGGCCGCAGTCACAAAGCCGGATAAGATGCTGGGGGGCGCCCGGTTTCTTGTCCGGCTTTTTTTTCGCGCCTTTCCGGAGTTGAGGAGGGACATCATGGAAACAGAACAGACCTTTACACGGGGGCCGATCCTGTCGACCCTGCTGAAATTCGCCCTGCCGGTGCTGCTGGCTTTGCTGCTGCAGGCCATGTACGGCGCAGTGGACCTGCAGGTGGTGGGCAAATTCGGCACTGCGGCGGACATCTCGGCCGTCTCCACCGGCAGCCAGATCATGCAGACCGTGACCATCGTCATCACAGGTCTGGCTATGGGCATCACGGTCCTGCTGGGACAGAAGATCGGTGAGGACAGGCCGGAGGAGGCGGGGGCGGCTGTGGGCAGCGGCATCTGCCTGTTTCTGGTGGTGGCAGTGGCTGCCACAGTGGCGCTGGAGCTGGCGGCACCTCAGCTGGCAATGCTCATGCACGCCCCGGCGGATGCCTTTGACGGCACGGTGGAATATGTGCGGATCTGCTCCGGCGGCGCGGTGTTCATTGTGGCCTACAACCTTTTGGGCAGTATCTTCCGGGGGATCGGAGACTCCCGGGTATCGCTGATCACTGTGCTGATTGCCTGTATTCTGAATATCGGCGGCGACCTGCTGTTGGTGGGGGGCTTCGGCCTGAATGTGGCTGGCGCAGCCATCGCCACAGTCTTTGCCCAGGCAATGAGCGTGGCGCTGTCCCTGCTGCTGATCCGTGGAAAGCACTTGGCCTTCATACTCCGGCGGCAGGACATCCGGTTCGACGGTGCCATCATTGGACGGATTCTGAAATTGGGCAGCCCGGTGGCGCTTCAGGACCTGCTGGTGAATATCACCTTCCTGGTGATCATCGCCATCGCCAATTCTATGGGCACCATTCCCTCCGCCGGGGTGGGCGTGGCGGAGAAGCTGTGCGCCTTCGTCATGCTGGTGCCCTCTGCCTATATGCAGTCCATGTCCGCCTTCGTGGCGCAGAACATCGGCGCCGGGCTGGAGACCAGGGCCCGGCGGGCGCTGCTGTACGGCGTGCTGTCCTCCCTGATGGCGGGCCTCCTCATGGGCTGGGCGGCATTCTTTCACGGAGATGTGCTGGCGGGTATTTTCGCGGATGACCCGGCGGTGATCGCCGCCGCCTGGGAGTATCTCAAGGCCTACGCCATTGACTGCCTGCTTACCAGCTTCCTGTTCTGCTTTGTGGGCTTTTTCAACGGCTGCGGGCAGACGCTGTTCGTCATGGCGCAAGGAATGGTCGGGGCCCTGGGGGTCCGGCTGCCGGTGGCGCTGCTGGTGAGCCGGGCGGCGGACAGCTCTCTGTTCCATCTGGGGCTGGCCACCCCTGCCTCCACGGTGGTGCAGATTTTCCTGTGCGGAATCTGGTACCTGCGGCGCTCCCACCGGCTGAACCGGCTGGGGCTGATACGGAAATAAAAGATGCCCCGGCACCTTCGTGCCGGGGCTTTCCAGCGTGCCTGTCCGCAGGCAGCGGGACGGAATCATTGGAGTGCAGGACAGAAGACCTGCACTTGTCCCTTTGCTGGACAGGCTCAGTAGTTCCGCTCCATCTCCTGGATCTGCTGGTACAGCCAGTCGTTGACAGGGACGGAAATGCCGTGTTTGGCGGCCAGCCGGCGAATGATGCCTGCAAACAGCTCCACTTCGCTCTTCCGGTGGTTTTTGCCGTCCTGCCGCATAGAGGTCTCACCGTTGGAGGGCAGGTGGTCAATGATGTCCACCCATGCGGCCACGTCCTTCTCAGAGAGCGGGACACCCTCTGCATTGGCCACGGCGGCCACCTCCCGCATGGCGCCGATCATGGTGTCCCGGGGCTTTCCGGGCACCTGCAGCGGGCCGTAATCGCACTGGAACACCAGGGCGGCCTGGTTGCAGCCGGTGTTGCACAGCAGCTTGCTCCACATGTGGGTGCGGATGTCCGCCGGTACGACATAGGGGAAGCCGATGCTGTCAAAAAACGCGGTGAGCCGCTGGAGGCGGCTGGTGTCCTCCCCGGCGGGGACGCCTACTGCCAGTTCCCCAATGGGGTCGCAGACGACGCGGTTGCCCTCCTTCTTGGCGGCCATCCGCTCCGCCACGCACCAGACCACATGCTCCGGACCAAAGGCATCTCCCAGGATCTCCTCGCTGGAGATGCCATTGAGGACCGAGATCAGGAGCGTGTCCGGTCCCACCAGGTGGCGGCAGGTCTCGATGGCGTTCTGCAGACCGCCGAACTTGACGGCGAACAGCAGTAGGTCCACCGGCTCTGTGCGAGCGGCGGCATCGGTGTAATTGAAGTCGCAGGGTGCGTCGTTGTACCAAAAGCCCTGCTTCCGGTAGCGGGCGATCCGTGCGCCGTCTGCCAGAACGGGGACCTGCTCCTTGCCGAGCGCCCGTGTGAAGAGCGTGGCGTACAGGACGCCAAGGGAACCCAGGCCGATGACGCCGGCTGTTTGAATGGGTTTCATCAATCATTCCTCCTGTTCATCAAAACAGGGCGGCGGAATGCTCCGCCGCCCCTGTTGCTTACGCGATCCGAGCCAGCCACCGCAGATCGTAGGGCTCAAACACGACCTTTTCATAGGCGTCCACATCCAGGGGCGTGCCGTCCCAGTCGGAGTGGATGTCGCCGTTCTGCTTGATGAGGATGTCGTAGAGGATGTCGTAGGTGACGCCGCTCACCGGGTCCGTCTCCACGATGGTGGAGTAAGGCAGCGTCTTGTGGTATGTCAGCTCCATTCCCTTGTAGTCGAAATGGAAGCCGCAGCGCATCCGGCAGCCGTCCAGTCCCGTGTACCGGGCCACCTTCTTCAGATCCTGGAGGATTTTGTCCCCCTCCTCCTCATAGAGGTTCTCCGGTGTGGTGGCGGTGTAGTCGAACCGGAACTGAATGGAGGCGCCCGGGAGCTTGCGGAACCGCTCCATATAGGGCACCAGCTGCTCGGCGGGATAGTTCTTGTACAGCACGCAGTTCACCCGGAAGGGCACCGGCAGCTTGGAAAGCAGGCCGTCGTTGGATTCCACCACATAGTGCTGCATGTGGCGGGAGACGTTGATGCAGGTGATCTTGTGTCTGTTCCGCTCCGCAAATGCCAGAATGTCCGCCTCGGACTGGTGCTCGGAGACGGGAAGGGTGGTGTTGATATATACCTTGTGGGTAGTGGGGATTTTGTCCAGCATCACCTGGAGGGACTCCAGGTTGGCGAAGGGCTCACCCCCGGTGAAGACGAAGTCGCAGTCGGGCGTGATGGCGTCCATCCGCTCGATGCTCCGGCAGATCTTCTCCAGGGAAAAACCTGTCATATCCGCATACTCGCCTTTATTGATGCAGAAGGGGCAGTGGTTCTTGCAGTCGTAAGGGACAAAGATCGTCACCGTGGCGCCGCCCTCCCGCGTCTTATAGGGATGTTTCATATCGATCGGCCTTTCAGAGTAAAATGGAAAATCCGTGAAAAAATGGTCTCCAAAAACCGCGTTGAAGGTCTTGCAGACAATGTTATATTTTAAAGGATTTTTCAACAGAGGTCAAGAGTAAAAGGGAAATTCCCCGTGAGAAACTCCGAAAAAACGCTGACACTTCTGGAAAACCTGCACAAATCCCGCCTGCAGCGCCGCCCCAGTGGAAAGATGCCGGTGAAGGCAGGGCTGTACATTTCCCGGAGAAAATGCTATAATAACAAACTATGCAATTGTGTTTCAAGAGAGGAGGCGGACCCATGGAGATTCTGCAGGGGCTGCTGGACAACCTGACGGCCCTGCTGGCGGCACATCCGCTGGCGGGGGAGTGGTATATGGCCTTTGTGCGCTTTCTGTTTCCGGCTCTGGCCGTGCTGATCCTGTACCGGGCGGTCCGCTCTCTGCTGCGGATTCCCCACACGCCGGAGAACTGGGGCCAGCTGAGCCTGCCAAACGGCACGTCCCTGCCCCTGACCCACTGGGAGAACATCCTGGGCCGGAGCAAGACGGCGGACATCTATCTGAACTATCCCAGCATCTCCCGGCAGCATGCCGCCCTCTGCCGGGGCGAAGATGAGAACTGGACGCTGTACGACCTGGGGTCCAAGGGCGGCACGGCGGTGAATGGGGAGAAGGTGGCGTCCTCCGTTCCCGTGAAGCTGGGGGATACCATCACTTTAGGGGGCGTGCCGTTGATCTTCCTGCCTCAGACCGTGGCGGAGCGGGAGGAGCAGGAGGCGAAGCGCCGGGCGGAGCGCCCCGCCGCCATCTGGCCGTCTTTCCTGTGGCTGACGGTGTTTCAGGTGCTGGCCTGTCTGCAGCTGCTCGTGGCCGCCGGGACTGAGGCCACCATCGCCATCCCCCTGGCCTTCCTGGGGCTGACGGTGCTGATGTGGCTCTATTACGCGGCCCTGCGGGCCACTCGCTGCGTGGGCTTTGAGATGGAGACCATCGCCTTCTTCCTCTCCACGCTGTCACTGTCCATCACTGCCTCCAGTGCCCAGAGCAGTCTGTTCAAGCAGTTCCTGGCTATTTTGCTGGGGCTGGCGCTGTTTTTGGTGCTGGGACTGTTCCTGCGGGACCTCAGCCGGGTGCAGAAGAACCGCTGGCTCATGGCGGCCGCCGCCATCGGCCTGCTGGGCATCACCCTGGTGATCGGCAACTCCAAATACGGCGCCGTCAACTGGATCTCCATTGGCGGCATGTCCTTCCAGCCGTCGGAGATCGCCAAGATCTGCTATATCTTCGCCGGCGCCGCCACACTGGAGCGGCTGTTCCACAAGCGGAACCTGACCCTCTTCATCGTGTTGACAGGCGTGTGTATCGGCCTGCTGGGCCTGATGAGCGACTTCGGCACCGCGGCCATTTTCTTCGTCACCTTCCTGGTGATCGCCTATATGCGGTCCGGGGATTTCGCCACACTGTCTTTGATCTGCGGCGGCGCTGTGTTTGGAGCGGGCATCATTTTGAAGTTCAAGCCCTATATCCTCAGCCGCTTCGCCTCCTGGGGCCACGCTTGGGAGGCCGCCTCCACCACCGGCTACCAGCAGACCCGCACCATGTCCGCCGCCGCCTCCGGGGGCCTTTTGGGTATGGGGGCCGGCAACGGCTGGCTCCATAACGTGGCGGCGGCGGACACAGACCTGGTGTTCGGTATGCTGTGCGAGGAGTGGGGGCTGCTGATCGCCGTGCTGGCAGTGGGCGCCATCATCACGTTGGCGTTTTTCGCCGCACGGGCCTGCCGGGTGGGGAGGTCCAGCTTTTACACCATCGCAGCCTGCGCGGCATCGTCCCTGCTGGTGTTTCAGACCTGCCTGAACGTGTTCGGTTCCGTGGACCTGCTGCCCCTCACCGGCGTCACGTTCCCCTTTGTCTCCAACGGCGGCTCCGCTATGATGTCCGCGTGGGGGCTCCTAGCCTATCTGAAGGCCACAGATACCCGGGAGAACGCCAGCTTTGCCATCGCCCGCAAGCACCAGCGGCGCCTGACCCAGGCGGCCCGCCGGCGGGTGGAGCCGATAGGGGACCCCTTCGGCACGGAAAAGGAGGAACGCCATGAAGAAAATTGAGCGGCGGGCCTTTGTCTGTCTGGCGCTGGCGCTGCTGCTGGCGGCGGGCCTGGGATTCTTCCTGGTGAAATACTTCCTGGACGGCGGCAGCTGGGCGTCCTCCGCCTTCAACCGCCACCTGTACAATAGCAGCGGCCAGCTTGCCAGCGGCACGGTGCTGGACCGGGACGGGGACGTGCTCTCCGAGGTGGTGGACGGACAGCGCACCTATTACGACAATGCCACCGTCCGCAAGGCCACTCTCCATGCGGTGGGGGACCTACAGGGTAATATCGGCACCGGGGCCCTGAATGCCTTTGCCGACAAGCTGACCGGGTACAGCCTGCTGAACGGCGCCTTCGGCGCCCAGCGGGGGAACGACCTGTATCTGACCATTGACGCCCGGTATAACTATACCGCCTATGAGGCGCTTGGCGGCAAGTCCGGCACCGTGGCGGTCTACAACTACGAAACCGGAGAGATTCTGTGTATGGTCTCAGCCCCCAGCTACGACCCCCTGAACGTGCCGGAGGACATCACCACCAACGACCGGTACAAGGGCGCCTATCTGAACCGTTTCCTATCCTCTACTTTCACGCCGGGATCCGTGTACAAGACCGTGACCCTGGCGGCGGCTCTGGAGGATATCCCAGACCTGGCGGATCGGACCTGGACCTGCTCCGGCAGCGTCCAGATGGGGGACGAGACCATCATCTGCTCCGGCACCCACGGGGAGCAGGACATCGCCTCCGCCTTCGCCAACAGCTGCAACGTGGCCTTCGCCCAGATCGCCCAGGAGCTGGGGCCGGGCACTCTGGAGAAGTACACGGAGCAGGCGGGCCTGACCGGCAGCTATTCCATCAGCGGCCTGCCTACGGCAAAGGGCTCCTTTGACTTTGACAACATCACCGACGGTCAGCTGGGCTGGGCCGGCGTGGGACAGTACCACGACCAGGTGAACCCGGCGGCGCTGATGATCTACATGGGCGCCATCGCAAACGGCGGCAAGGCGGCGGAGCCGTATCTGATCCTCCGGACCGAGAGCGCCCTGGGTCTGCCGTCCCTGCCCCACTTCACCACCAGGACCGGCACGCTGATTTCTGCCGATACGGCGGCTGCGCTGGCGGACCTGATGGCCAACAACGTGACCCAGACTTACGGCGCCAGCCGCTTTCCCAATATGGACATCTGCGCCAAGTCCGGCACCGCTGAGGTGGGGGAGGGCCAGACGCCCCACGCCTGGTTCGCCGGCTTCCTCCGGGGGAGGAGACGCCTTACGCCTTTGTGGTGCTGGTGGAGAACGGCGGCGGCGGGTCCTCTGTGGCGGGCGGCGTGGCCGCCAAGGTTCTGGATGTCATCGTCAACGGATATTGATACGAAAGCGGGAGCAAGATGAACGACAAGAGAAAGGGTCTGCTGTTTCAGACCAAGAAACAGATGAACAACGGAGCTATCGCCACGGGGTTGGGATTCGTGCTGTACCTGGCCCTGCTGGCGATGGGGCTGGAGCTGCCGGCGGACTTGGTGGCCGTTGCCTTCGGCGTGGTGGGAATTTTCAACTCCTTCTCCGTGCTGGAGGGGCGGCGCAAGGACAAGGAGAATATCTCCTACAATCTGCTGTGGGGACAGCTGGCGCTGACCATCTTCCTGGTGGCCTGCGCGGTGCTGGCCGTCAAGCAGCGGCTAGGGCTGTAAAAGGAAAAGCGGCGGGAATCCATCGGATTCCCGCCGCTTTTTTCTTATTCGGAAACGGTCTCCTCTTCCAAAGTGGGGGGACTTCCACCGGCGCGGGCGCGCCCTCCGGCAGCAGCTGGCGCTTGACCTTTTTCATGGCCCACAGGAAACAGATCACGTGGACGCCGAAGGTAATAGCCCAGCTGATGGGATAGGACCAGTAGATCGTCTGGATGGTGTGGAACTGGGGCAGCTGAAAAATGGTGGCGATCCACAGCAGCCGCAGGCCGCAGGCGCCCACCAGGGACACCAGCATGGGCATGATGGAGTAGCCGATGCCGCGCAGGCCGCCCACCATCACGTCCATCATGCCGCAGAGGGCATAGGTGGTGCAGACGATGCCCATCCGCACCAATCCGGCCTCAATGACCGGGGGACTGGTGGTGTAGATGGACAGCAGTACCCGACCTGCCAGCGTGGCGGCGTTGCCCAGCACCAGCCCCACCACCAGCACGCAGCCCTGGGCGCGGATCATGATCTTGCGGATGCGGTGGTAGTTACCGGCGCCGTAGTTCTGGCTGGTGAAGGAAATGGTGGCCTGATACATGGCGTTCATAGACACGTATACGAACTGCTCAATGTTGGCCGCAGCGGAGTTGCCAGCCATGATGACCTCACCGAAGGTATTGACGGAGGACTGGATCACCACGTTGGACAGGGAGAAGAGAATCCCCTGGAATCCGGCGGGCAGGCCGATGCGGAGGATCTGCCGCATGGCCTGGGGGTGGAGCCGCATCTTCTTGAGATCCAGGTGCAGCGGGCCGGTATCCTTCACCATGCAGCGGAGCACCAGGGAGGCGGAGATGCACTGGGAGATCACGGTGGCGATGGCCACACCTGCCACGTCCAGCTTGCAGACGATGACGAAGAAGAGATTCAGCACGATGTTGACGACTCCCGCCAGGGAGAGGAAGTACAGCGGCCGCTGGGTATCGCCCTCCGCCCGCAGCAGGGCGGCGCCGAAGTTGTAGACCATGGTGGCCGTCATGCCCAGGAAGTAGATCCGCAGATACAGCGTGGCCAGATCCAACACGTTCTCCGGGGTCTGCATCCAGATCAGAATGGTCCGGGCACCGAAGACGCCCACCACTGTCAACACCAGGCCGCTGATGATGCTCAGTAGGATGGAGGTGTGGACTACCCGGTGGAGCGCGTCTCTGTCTCGGGCGCCGTAGTATTTGGCCGCCAGGGTATTGGCACCCACGGCCAGACCTACAAACAGGTTGGTCAGCAGGCCGATCAGCGCGGTGTTGGACCCCACTGCCGCCAGGGAGTTGTCCCCGGCCCAGCGGCCCACCACCACGATATCCGCCGCGTTGAACAGTAGCTGCAGTACGCTGGAGCACATTAGCGGGATGGAGAACCGCAGCATCTTGGAGAGAATAGGGCCGTTGCACATATCGATCTCATAATGAGTCTGCTGCTTGCCTGCCATGTCAGAAAACCTCGTATATGTCCCAGAATTTGCGCTGTATGACGCAAGCCATATTCTAGCACGGAGCGTCTGGAAATGCTACTGGTTTCCACGAAAAATTTTACACGATTTTAACATTGGAAATTCTCAAAAAGCTGTGCCGGAGAGACAAAGCCTCTCCGGCACAGCTGAATTGAAAGGAAATGATCTTAGAAGGCAGGTACTACGGCGCCGTCGAAGGTCTCGGTGATGTAGTCCCGGATGGTGTCGGAGTGGAGAGCATCCACCAGGGCCTGAATAGCCTCGTTGTTCTCATTGCCCTCCTTCACCACCAGTACGTTGACATAGGGGGAGTCGCTGGACTCGATGGCCAGAGCGTCTGTGGTGGGGTTCAGGCCGGCGCCCAGGGCGTAGTTGGAGTTGATGACGGCCAGATCCACGTCCGCAAGCACGCTGGGGATGGTGGCGGCCTCCAGCTCCTGGAACTCCAGATTCTTGGGATTGTCCACAATGTTGTTGGGAGTGGCGGTCAGGTTGGAGCTGTCGTCCAGGGTAATCAGGCCCTGGGCCTCCAGCAGCAGGAGGGCGCGGCCCTCATTGGTGGCATCGTTGGGAACGGCAATGACGGCGCCGTCGGGCAGATCCTCCAGGGAGGAGACCCGGCCCGCATAGATGCCCATGGGCTCGATGTGGACGCCGGCCACGCTCACCAGATGGGTGCCGCGGGTCTCGTTGAACTCCTCCAGATAGGGCAGGTGCTGGAAGTAGTTGGCGTCCTCGTCGCCGTCCTCCACGGCGGTGTTGGGCACCACGTAGTCGCTGTACTCGTTGACCACCAGCTCGATGCCCTGCTCCGCCAGGATGGGCACGCACTGGTTCAGAATCTCGGCGTGGGGGTGGGAGAGGCGGCCACCGTCAGGGTGACGGTCTCAGCGGCATCGCTGCCGCAGGCGGCCAGGGACAGGCACAGGGTCAGGCCCAGCAGCAGGGCCAGCAGCTTCTTTTTCATGTTTCGTTCCTCCAATAAAATATCGTTTATGATGTATTTCAAACGCTTGCCGGATTTTCAAGAGACAAACGATGAAAACGCCGGGGGTCACTTGGTATGGGCAAAGCGGGGCAGGAGATCGAGGGGGCCGGATTTTTTGGCGCCGGACGGCTGGTCCAGCCGCTTATCGATGCGCCGGGACAGCCAGTTGAAAATCAGCTGGACCACCTGCACCAGGATAATCAGGAACACCACCGTCACCCACATAACGGAGGTGATGCCCCGCTGATGGCCGTACCGGACGGCGATGTCGCCCAGGCCGCCGGCGCCCACGGTGCCAGCGATGGCGGTATAGGCCAGAATCGTCACCAGGGAGATGGCGCCCCCCAGGATCAAAGAGGGCTTCGCCTCCGGCAGGTACACCTTCCAGACGATCTGGAGGGTGGAGGCGCCCATGGACTGGGCGGCCTCGACCACACCGGCGTCTACCTCGTTCAGGGAGGTCTCCACCATCCGGGCGATGAAGGGGGCGGCGGACACCACCAGAGGTACGATGGCGCCTTTGACGCCGATGGTGGTGCCCACCACCATCCGGGTGAAGGGCATAATGGCCACCATCAGAATGATGAAGGGGACGGACCGGCCGATGTTGACGATCCAGTCCAGCACCCGGTAGACGCCCCGGTGGGGCCGGATGCCGTGGGGCTGGGTCAGGATCAGGGCCACCCCCAGAGGGAGGCCGATCAGATAGGCGAATGCGGTGGAGATCACCACCATTACCAGGGTATCCCAGACACCATCTGTCAACACATTACCGTATTCGGCCCAGAAGGCTGCAATAGACTCAAACATGGTATTCCACCTCCTCCGCAGAGACATTGGGCTGCGCCCGGATATAGCTGAGGGCTTTGGCGGCCTCATTGGGGTTGTCCGGCAGCCCAAGCAGCATGGTGCCGAAGGCCCTGCCCTCGATGTTGCGGGTGTCGGCACCCAGAATATTGACCTTCACCCCCAGGTCGATGGCGAGAGACGCGATCAGGGGCTGATACGCCGTACCGCCGTTGAAGGCCACGCGGACGGCGTGAGTACCTGCCGGATACTGTTCCAGGCTGACGCCACCGGGGTACACCAGCCGCCGGGCCGCATCCGTATGGGGATTGGAGAAGATGTCCTCCACCTTGCCCTGTTCAGCCACCACACCGCCGTCCAGGATCGCCACCCGGGAGCAGATCTCTTCGATGACGCTCATCTGGTGGGTGATGACCACCACGGTGACCCCAAGCTTCTCGTTCAGGTCCTTCAGCAAGGCCAGGATGGAGGCGGTGGTGGTGGGATCCAAGGCGGAGGTGGCTTCGTCACACAGCAGGACCTTGGGGTCCGTGGCCAGGGCCCTGGCGATGGCCACCCGCTGCTTCTGTCCGCCGGAGAGCTGGGAGGGATAGGCATCCGCTTTCTCCCGCAGGCCCACCAGGTCCAGCAGCTCCAGGGCCCGCTTTCTGGCCTGGGCAGCGGGGGTACCGCTGAGCTCCATGGGGAAGCAGACGTTTTTCAGCACCGTCCGCTGCATTAGCAGGTTGAAGCTTTGGAAGATCATAGTGACGTTCCGACGGGCCAGCCGCAGCTCTTTTTCGCTAAGGGCCGTCATATCCTTCCCGTCCACGATCACGGTGCCGGAGGTGGGACGCTCCAGCAGGTTCATGCACCGCACCAGGGTGCTCTTGCCGGCGCCGGAGAGACCGATAATTCCGAAGATCTCCCCCTTCTGGATGTCCAGGCTGATGTCCTCCAGGGCATGGACGGCGTTTTCACCCGTTCCAAAGGTCTTGTACAGGTGCTGAATTTGAATGATAGACACGGGATAACGCTCCTTTCCGGTGAATTCTGGCAATAAAAAAGTCCTTGAGACAAAAGTCTCAAGGACGACGGAATTCGCCGTGGTACCACCTTGATTCGCACGCTTCCTCACGAAAGCGGCCTTGGGGAGTGCAAACACACTCCTGCGCTGTGACGTGCGCCCACGTCGTGACCTATGCCGGGACGGCGGTCGGCCACGCAACTCCGAGACCATGTTCTCCAAGCCCTTCCAGACCTCTTCTCACCACACGAGGCTCTCTGCGCTGTATCTGCCTGGGTACTCTTCTCTTCATCGTCTTTTGCTATCAGGTTATTCAATAACTGTCTCATAGTTTATCTGATAACACCGGAAAAGTCAACAGGGCAACCTGCATAGAAATCCAGGCAAAAGACATGTGGTTCTGTGAGTTTCCACAAAGCGGCGTCGGGCGCTGTCGAAACCGGGAATTTTTTCAAGAGAAGAGGCAGTATCGGATTGCAACTGCTGGGCAAAACTGCTATCATAAAATCCACAAGACCCAGGAGGATGGAGGAACGGCGTTGAGGCGGAAGCGGGATCGGAATTTTGGCATACGCTGGCTGCGGGACCTGCTGTGCGGCGTCCTGATCGGGGCCGGCGCCATCCTGCCGGGGGTTTCCGGCGGGGTGCTGGCGGTGGTGTTCGACATCTACCGTCCCTTTATGGAGGTGCTGACCCATCCCCGGGAGGCCATCCCCAAATACTGGCGGTGGTTTCTGCCCATCGGGCTGGGGTGCGCCATCGGCTTTCTGGGCTTTGCCAAGGGCATCGCCGCGGCCATCGACGTGTCCAGCACCGTCACTACCTGGCTGTTCATCGGCCTGATCGTGGGCACGGTCCCATCTCTCTTCCGGGAGGCGGGGAAGGAGGGACGCAGCATCGGCTCTTGGGTCAGCATGGCGGTGTGCGCCGGCGCCATCTTCTTCAGTCTGTTTTACGTAGGAAAAGTGATTTGCGTCACCGTGGAACCCAATTTCTGGTGGTATAACTTCTGCGGCGCCCTTTGGGGCATGAGTCTGGTGATTCCAGGGCTGACCTCCTCCTCGGTAATGATGGCCCTGGGGCTGTACCAGCCCATGCTGGAAGGGCTGGCCCGGCTGGACTTCCTGGTGCTCTCCGCCTGCCTGCCGGGGATGGTGCTGACAATCCTGCTGCTGGCAAGGCTGGTGAGCTGGTTCTTCCGGAAGCACTACTCCATCGCTTTCCACGGGATCTTCGGCATCGTGCTGGCCTCCACATTGGTTATCATCCCCACCAGTTATGTGGGCGCGTGGGAGATTGTGCTGTCGGCGGTCTGCTGCATCGGCGGCTTTTTGCTGGCCTACTTCATGGCCCGGCTGGACCGGCGGATCCAGGAGAACGGCAGGGCCTGAAACATGAAAAAAGTCCCCTCTGTGTTCCGGCACAGGGGGACTTTTTCATTACAGATCGAACACGCCCATGATGGCAATGCCCGCCACGATCAGCGCGATCATGGCGTAGTGCTTCCAGGAGAGCTTCTCCTTCAGGAAGATCCGGCTCCACAGCACGGAGGCCGCGCAGTAGGAGGCGATGATGGGCGCGGACATGGCCAGATGCTCCGTGTCCGCGATGGCGTAGATGTAGGCGAACTGTCCAGCGGTCTCGCAGACGGCGCCCAGATACTTGGGGGCCTCCATCTTCGGCACCAGCCGGTCCCGCTTGATGAGCACCACATAGACGAAGCACACCACGGCGGCCAGCAGGAACGTCAGCTCATAGGCCACGTTGGCGCTGGCCTCGTAGTCCTCCACGGTGCGGCTGATGATCTCCAGCACCCGGCTGTCGGCAAAGGTGCCGGCAGCGTCCAGCACGCAGTAAGCCGCAGGCATGGCCAGGGCCATGAAGCTCTTGGTGTACTTGTAGTTGCTTGCCTTCTGCCGCTCGATGCGCAGTTCGTCATCCTCCCGGGCCTCCACCACACCCAGGCCCACGGCGCCCACACACACCAGCGCCACGGCGAACAGGGCCAGGGGGGAGTATCCGGCGATGCCGTCAAAGAGGATAGCCAGCACAGCTACCAGGGCGCCGGAGGAGTTGCAGATAGGGGAGGAGATGGACAGCTCAATGTACCGCAGGCCCACATAGCCCATGGCCATAGAGAGAATGTACAGGATCGAGACGGGCAGGTATGTCAGGATGATGTCCAGATTGATGACCGTACCGCCCACAAAGACCTCGTAGGCCGCGTGAAGGCCCATGACAACGCCCACGGCCATCACCATTTTCAGGTGGCTGTACTTGTCCCGGGCATCGCGGCAGCCGATTTTGGAAAAGAGGTCGGAGCCGCTCCAGCAGAGCAGCGCGATCAGAGAGAGCCAAAACCACATATTACGTTTTTCTCCTAAATCACTGTATTCAAAGCGTTATTTACTTTCCGGCAGAGTTACCAGACCCGCCTCCACCAGCTTCTGGAGGGACATGAGGATTCCCAACTTGGCGTGGTACCAAGTGAGGCCGCCCTGGAAGTAGACGGCGTAAGGGGGCGGATGGGCCCGTCGGCGGAGAGCTCGATGGAACTGCCCTGGACAAAAGCGCCGGCGGCCATGATGACGTCGGAGTCATAGCCCGGCATGGCCCAGGGCTCCGGGGTCACGTAGCTGTCTACCGGGGCGGCGGCCTGGATCCCCTTGCAGAAGGCCACCATGGCCTCGGCACTGCCCAGGGTCACCGCCTGGATGATGTCATGGCGGCTCTCCGTGGCGTTGGGGACGCAGGCGAAGCCCAGCTTCTCATAGATGTTGGCGGCAAAGACAGCGCCCTTCAAAGCGCCGGACACCACCGTGGGGGACAGGAACAGCCCCTGGTAGAGGGCGGGCATCAGACCCAGGTTGGCACCCACCTCTTGACCCAGTCCCGGGGCGGAGAGCCGGTAGGCACACCGGTCCACGCACTCCTTGGTGCCGCAGATGTAGCCGCCGATGGGGGCAAGTCCTCCGCCGGGGTTCTTGATGAGGCTGCCTACCACCATGTCGGCCCCCAGGTCCGAGGGCTCGATGGTCTCCACGAACTCGCCGTAGCAGTTGTCCACCATGATTTTCACGTCCGGCTTGATCCCCTTGCAGAAGGCGATCAGTTCCCCGATCTGCCGGACCGAGAAGGAGGGGCGGGTGGCGTACCCCTTAGACCGCTGGATGGTGATGAGCTTGGTGCGGCCGTTGATCTTCTCCCGGATGGCGTCGTAGTCGAAGGTTCCGTCGGGCTTCAGGTCCGCCTGGGCATAGGTGACGCCATACTCCTTCAGGGAGCATTTGCTCTCCCGGATGCCGATGACCTCCTCCAGGGTGTCATAGGGGGCTCCCACCGGGGACAGCAACTCGTCCCCCGGCAGCAGGTTGGCGGAGAGGGCCACTGCCAGGGCATGGGTGCCGCAGGTGATCTGGGGACGGACCAGAGCCGCCTCCGTGTGGAACACATCGGCGTACACTCGCTCCAGGTTGTCCCGGCCGTCATCGTTGTAGCCGTAGCCGGTGGTGGCGGCAAAGTGGGTGGCGTTTACCCGGTTTTTCTGCATGGCGGCCAGGACCTTGCCTTGGTTGTACTCTGCCGTCTGATCAATGACGTCGAACCGGGGCCGCAAGTCCCGGAGCACCGCCTCGCCGTATTCATAGACCGCCCGGCTGACGCCGAGCTGTTCATACATGGTCACAATTTCCATGGTCTTCCTCCGTTGTTCCCAAAATTTCATCTGCCAGGTCGCTGAGGACCTGGGGCTTTGTCACCACCAGGCCGCTGACCTCATTGCCCAAAATCAGCAGGGTGTCTCCGGGAGAGATGCCAAAGAACCGGCGGGCCTCCTGCGGGATGACGATCTGTCCCCGGTCGCCCACTTTGGCAGTGCCAAAGACCCGGTTTTTGGACATGCCCAGCATGTGTTTGCCTCCAGGCATGGAGCTACCTCCTTGAAATCATACTTTTCACACAAGTGTGAATCATAGCACAACCGGAAGAACTTGGCAAGAGGAAATTTTTCAAAACGGAAAATGGTGCAAAATGCTTTGGAGTGTGTTATCATACCTCCAAAGATCAAAATGAGGAGGAGCACCTATGAATTGGCGGACGGTGGACATGTCCCGGGAGTCCCGGCGGGACCAATTTGCGTATTTTCAGACCCTGTCCAACCCCTATGTGGGGGTGACGGTGCAGGTGGATGTGACGGAGCTGGCAGTCTGGTGCCGGGAGAGAGGAACGAGCTTCTTTCTGGCGGTGCTGTACGCTGCGGTCCGAGCGGCCAACGGCGTGCCGGAGCTGCGGCGGCGCATCCGGGGCGATCAGGTGGTGGAGTACGACCGCTGCCCCTCCTCCCATACGGTGGCTCTGCCGGACGGGACCTACTGCTACTGCAGCCTGGAGGTGGACCGGCCCTTCCGGGAGTTCCTGCCCTACGCGGCGGCGGAGCAGGAGCGGGTGAAGGCGGCGCCCACCCTGGAGGACGGAGAGGACGGGGAGAGCCTGTTCTTTGTCTCCTGTGTCCCGTGGCTGTCCTACACGGCCCTGACCCAGCCAACCCCAACGCCGGCGGACAGCAATCCCCGCATCACCTGGGGCCGCTGGCACCGACAGGAGGGCCGGACTCTGCTGCCTATGACGCTGCTGGCCAACCATGCTTTGGTGGACGGCATCCACATCGCCCGGTTCTATGAGAATCTGGACCGGGAGCTGGCCGCCCTCTGCGGCGGGGAGAAAACAGAGTACTGAATCAGGAAAGGAGAGAGCGGCAGGTGAGGCGCTGCATTGTGGTGGCCGGGATCGCATGAATCAAATTTGAAAGGAGAATTTCCTCATGCAGATTCCGGCGAATACCATCTATCCCCGCACAGGCGACCGGGAGACCGTCTATCTGAATGCAGTGGTGTCAGACCCCAATATTTCTGTGGGGATTACACGATCTACAACGATTTCCTCCGGGACCCCACGGAATTCGTGCGCAACAATGTGCTCTATCACTACCCCATCAACGGCGACCGGCTGGTGATCGGAAAATTCTGCTCCATCGCCTGCGGCGCGAAATTCCTGTTCACCAGCGCCAACCACACGCTGAAGTCCCTGTCCACCTATCCCTTTCCCATCTTCTACGAGGCGTGGGACACGTCTGTCTCGGAGATCACGGAGACCTGGGACAACCGGGGGGACATTGTCATCGGCAGCGATGTCTGGATCGGCTATGAGGCCGTCATCCTCTCCGGCGTGCGGATCGGTGACGGCGCCATCGTGGCCGCCCGGGCGGTGGTGGCTGGGGACGTGGAGCCCTACACCATCGTAGGCGGCGTACCGGCGAAGCCCATCCGGAAGCGGTTCACACCGGAGACCATCCACCGTCTGGAGCGGCTCCGGTGGTGGGACTGGCCACGGGAGAAGCTCCAGCTGCTGCTGCCCCTGCTCCGCCGGGGTGACCTCACGGCACTGGAGCGGGCCGCGGAGAAATTCTAATCCACACAAAAACCGGGCGGCACACAACTGTGCCGCCCGGTTGGATATTTACTCTTAAAACTTACACCTGGATACCGCCCACAAAATAGGTATTGTAGTACCCGCTGGTCAGGCTGCTGACGATGACACCGCCGCTGCGGGAAGAGGAGGAGTGGATGAACTGCCCATCTCCCGTGTAGATACCGGCATGGGAACATGCCTTGCCGGCGTTGCGGCTGGGATCGTTGAAGAACACCAGATCGCCGGGCTGCAGCTCGGAGATAGAGTATACCCGGGTGCCCAGGCCACTCTGCCACTGGCTGGTGGCGGAGTGGGGCAGGGAGTAGCCGTGCTGGCTGTACACGTACATGGTGAAGCCGGAGCAGTCAAAGCCGCGGGGAGAGGCGCCGCCGTACACATAACCCGTGCCCAGGTACTGCTTGGCGGTGGCCGCGATGTCGCTGTTGGAGGAGGAAGACTCCGTCAGGTCCAGGAAGTCGCTGCGGATGTAACCCTCGGTGCCGTACTCACAGGTGACGTCGTACCAGCCGTCCACCAAGCCGTTGACCGTGACGATGGCGTCCTCCTCAATGGTGGCCAGCACAGAGCTGTCGGTAGAGGCGTCGGAGCGGACGTTCACGCCGTCGGAATTGACGCGGCCGTATGTAGTGAAGACATTGTCCTGATCTACGTTCAGGTAGTCAGCAGACACATAGCCGGTGCTGCCGTTGTAGGCGATCTTGTACCAGCCGTCCACGGAGTCATCCAAGATCGCCACCGCCACACTCTTGTCCAGCGTGGTGACCACGGAGGCGGAGGTAGAGGGCTCGGCCCGCAGCCGCAGGGAAGAACCTGTGGTGCAGCCGGCGCCGGTGGCGATGTCCGCTGCCAGGGCGGTGGCCGCCAGCAGCATTGCGGTGAGAACGGAGAGGAACAGGACCTTGCCTGCTCTGCCTGCGAAGTGCGTCATAGGTGTACGTTCCTTTCGTCAGTCTTTTGTAGCGCGGGGAAAAGGTCCTGTTTCTTACAGCTTGCCAGCAAGAGCACGATCCAGCCAGACGGTGGCGATGTCCATCGCCGCGTAGAGGCTGTCCTTCTCGCTCTTCTTGACCACACGGTCCCGGGACTTCAGCTCCGGGTCCGTCAGCTGCAGCTGGATGGAGACCTTGGTGGCCACCTCCATGTCCTGCTCCTTCTTGGTGTTGAGGATCTGCATCATGATGATATATTTCTCAGCCATCGTGCCGTAGTAGATCAGATTGTCCACCCGGCGAAGGGGATGGCCCTTGTATGTCAAACCTTCTGCCTTCTTGGACTTGCTCTCTGCCATGGAAACACTCCTTCAAAAGTTGTAACCGAATTGTAACAGATTTTATCCGCTTTGTCAACGTTTGGTCACAAGAAATTACAGCCAATTCCTGGGAAGAGACCTGCCTTCGGCCCTGGACGCAAAAAATCCCGCAGGGAAGGTCGCCGCGCCATTCGCACGGATGCCCTCTCTGCGGGGGAATGCAGAAGGAAAACGGTTACTGCCCCAAATATCTGCGGACCAGCACCTGCAGCAGCTCGTCCCGGTCGATCTTGCGGATCAGGGTCCGGGCATTGTTGTGATTGGTGATGTAGGTGGGGTCCTCGGAGAGAATATAACCCACGATCTGGTTGATGGGGTTATAGCCCTTTTCCTCCAATGCCCGATAGACGGTCGAGAGAATCTGATGGATCTCTGCGTCCTTCTCCGTGGCAATATTGAATTTCCTGGTAAAATCGTCCATACAGACACCACCTTTCCCGAAGGGAGCACCACTTCATAATACAAAACTAGTATACTCGTTTTTTGAAAAACTGTAAAGCGTTTTCCGCATGAAATTTGAAAAATACGCCCCGTAATCGCTGGGAGGGCGCTGGACCGAAAGAACAGGGGGTCCAGTGCAGCAGAACGGCCTTCGGCCCGCCTCACAGCGCCTCCGGGAGCGGCGTCTGCATCGGCGCTGCTGGGGGATTGGATTTGAGCCGGGCGGAACGCATCCGCCCGGCTCAAGGTTTCTGTCTGCGCAATAGCACCTGGACGCGACGGCACACAAGCCCGCTGTGCAGTCCGCAGGCGGCCGCATATTACCGCAGGACGGCGTTCAGCTCTGCCTTCAGCGTCTCCAGGATGCTCTTCACATCCTCATCGGCCTCCTGAGCGGTGAGGCTGCGGTCGTCGGAGCGGAGCGTCAGGTTGAAGGCCACGCTCTTCTTGCCCTCCGGGATGCCGGAGCCGGTGTAGATGTCGAACAGGGACACATCCTTCAGCAGCCCCTTGGCGCCCCGGCGGATGCAGTCCTCCAGCGCTCCCACGGTGACGGCCCTGTCGCACACCACGGCGATGTCCCGGGTGACGGCGGGGAACTTGGGCAGGGGGACATATTCCGGGTCGGCCCCCTTGGCATTCTCCAGCTCGTCCATGGCCAGCTCTGCGCAGTAGAATTCCGCGTCTACGCCATAGTTCTTGGCCACCAGGGATGGATCTGGCCGAACCAGCCCAGGCAGTCGCTGCCGCTCCACACCTCGGCAAAGCGGCCGGGGTGGTAGGAGAGCTCCTCCGGCAGGCCGCTGCCGATGCGGAAGGTCACATCCTTCACCCGCAGTTCCTGGAGGATCGCCTCAATGGCGCCCTTCATAGCGTAGAAGTCCATGTCGCCGCCGTAGGCGCCCAGGGTCAGTGTCTTGGACTCGATGGCCAAGCCGTCCTCGCCGCCGGGCAGGTACGTCCGGCCCACCTCATAGAGCTTCACGTCCTGATTGCGGTAGTTGTAGTTCCGGGTCAGGATCTCCAGCATGGAGGGCAGGGTGGTGGTCCGCATGATGGAGGTATCCTCCCCAGGGGGTTCAGGATCTTGAAGGAGTTCCGCCGCTGGTAATCTTCCGGCCAGCGGATCTTGTCGTACTGGGTCGGGGAGATGAAGGAGTATGTGATGATCTCATCGTACCCGAAGGCCCGGCACACGCTGGACACCCGGCGCTCCAGGATCTCGGCGGCGCCATAGCCGCCCAGGGTGGTCTGGCCCCGCATCAGGGTGGTGGGGATGTTGTTGTAGCCGTAGAACCGGGCCACTTCCTCCGCCAGATCGGCGATGCCCTCCACGTCGCCCCGCCAGGAGGGGATGGTCACGTCGGCAGGGCCGCCGGGGCAGCTGTCGTCCGCTGTGCGGATGTCCACCCGGGCCAGATACCGGTACTGCTCCGCTGCGGGGATGTCGGTGCCCAGCAGCGCGTTCACCCGCTCCGGGTCCATGCGGATGGTGTGGGGCTGGGGCACGTAGTTGAGGATGTCGATGACGCCGTCCACTACCTCTCCGGCGCCCAGCAGCTCCACCAGCTCGCAGGCCCGCTGGACGGCGGGCAGGGTATTCAGGGGATCCAGACCCTTCTCGAACTTGGCGGAGGCCTCGGTCCGCATCCCCAGGGACAGAGCGCCCTTGCGGATGCAGGTGCCGTCGAAGCAGGCGGACTCGAACACCACGTCGGTGGTGTCCGCCACGATCTCGGAGTTCAATCCGCCCATGATGCCCGCCAGGCCCACGGCCCGGTGCTCGTCGGCGATGACCAGGTGGTTGGCGGTGAGCTTGCGCACGTTGCCGTCCAGGGTGGTCAGTTCCTCGCCCTCCTCGGCCCGGCGGACGATGATGTGGCCGCCCTTCACATAGCGGTAGTCAAAGGCGTGCATGGGCTGGCCGTACTCCAGCATCACATAGTTGGTGATGTCCACGATGTTGTTGATGGGACGGACGCCCATGCTCCGCAGCCGCTCCCGCATCCACTTGGGGGAGGGGGCGATCTTCACGTTCCGCACCATCCGGGCGGTGTACCGGGGCACCAGATCCGCGGCAGGGGTCTCGATGTCCAGCAGGTCCGTCAGCACGCCGTCGGCGCCGCCCTGTACCTCCGGTTCGTGGAGAGTCAGGGGCTGCTGGTAGGTGGCGGCCACCTCCCGGGCCAGACCGATGACGCTGAGGCAGTCGGGGCGGTTGGGGGTGATCTCGAACTCCACCACATGGTCATCCGCGCCGATAATGGGCTTGATGTCATCGCCGTTCTGGATCCCTTCCTCGTGGAGGACGAAGATGCCGTCGGGGATGCAGTGGGGGAACTCCTTCTGGTCGGCGTGGAGATCCTCCAGGGTGCAGATGGCGCCTGTCTTGGTGTTGTAGGCCACCAGGTCCCCCTCGTGGAGGTTGGGGCAGATGGTGTCCGGCACAGCGGTGGAGCCGCCCAGGTCCAGACAGGTGTGGAAGGTGTAGTCCGGCTGGCTGGCGCACTCCAGGATCTTGGCGCACACCACCGGCCCGAACACCTTGTCACCGGGCTGGATGTCGGCGGGGATGGAGGGCTTGTCCTTGTCCAGGGGGTGGTAGTCGTTCAGGATGGCGGCGGGGACGATAGCGGCGTAGGGGAAGTCCCGCTCATCCAGACCCAGCTCATAGAGGCCGCACATCATGCCGTTGGACTCCACGCCCCGCAGCTTGCCCTTCTCGATCTTCTTGCCGCCGGGGAGGGTGGAGTGGTCCAGGGCCACGGGTACCATATCGCCGGGGTGGATGTTCCAGGCGCCGGTGACAATCTGGATGGGCGCGCTCTGGCCCACATCCAGCTGGCAGATCCACATGTGGTCGGAATCCGGGTGGCGCTCCATGGTGAGGATGGTGCCCACCACGATATTGGAGATCTCGGCTCCCCGGTCCTCGGTGGTCTCCACCTTGGAGCCGGAGAGGGTCATGGCCTCGGCAAAGTCTTTATCGTTGGCGTCGACGTGCACAAACTCGTCCAGCCACTTTCTGCTCAGTAACATATCTTCTATAACTCCTTTATATCGGAATGCGGGAGTGCCCCGCAAAAGCCTCGCAGAGTTTCACGCCGCCGGCGTGAAAAAATATCCAGTCATTTTCGGAAGGACACGTGCCTGCCGAAAATTCCCTGACTCAGCCGCCTTGGGCGGCGTTCACCAGTGACCGATGTCACTGGTGAGGGGGAATCTAAAGGGGGACGGGATCCCCTCTTTAAGAACTAGAACTGTTCCAGGAATCGCACGTCGTTCTCAAAGATCAGCCGCAGGTCGGCGATCTTGAACCGCCGCATGGCGGTGCGCTCCAGGCCGATGCCGAAGGCCCAGCCGGAGTATACCTCCGGGTCGATGCCGGACATCTTCAGCACCTTGGGGTGGATCATGCCGGCGCCCAGCAGCTCGATCCAGCCCTCGCCCTTACAGGTGGGGCAGCCCACGCCGCCGCACTTGTGGCACTGGACATCCATCTCGCAGGAGGGTTCCGTGAAGGGGAAGTGATGGGGGCGGAACCGGGTTTTGGTGCCCTTGCCGTACAGCATCTCCACCACCGTGTTCAGGGTGCCCTTCAGATCCGCCATGGTGACGCCCTTGTCGATGACCATGCCCTCCACCTGATGGAACATGGGGGAGTGGGTGGCGTCCACCTCATCTTTCCGGTACACCCGGCCGGGGGCGATGATGCGGATGGGCAGCTCCATGGTCTCCATGGCCCGGACCTGCATGGGGCTGGTCTGGGAGCGGAGCATCACCCGGCTGTCCTCGTCAAAGTAGAAGGTGTCGCTCCAGTCCCGGGAGGGGTGGCCCTCGCCGGCGTTCAGCTTGTCGAAGTTATAGGTGGCCAGCTCCACCTCCGGGCCGTCCAGGACCGTGAAGCCCATGGAGATGAAGATCTCCTTGATCTCATCCAGCGCGGTGTACATGGGGTGCTTGTGGCCCAGCTTGTGGGCCTTGCCGGGGACGGTGATGTCCAGCGCCTCGGCCTCCAGCCGCTCCTCCAGGGCCTTTTCCGCCAGGACGGCGGACTGCTGCTCGATGGCGGACTCCACATCTGCCCGGACGGCGTTGGCCAGCTGGCCCATGACGGGCCGCTCCTCGGCGGAGAGCTTGCCCATCTGCTTCAGAACGGCGGTCAGTTCTCCCTTTTTGCCCAGGTACTGGACCCGGAGGGCCTCCAGCTCTCCGGTGTTCCCGGCGGCGCCGATGGCTGCCAGCGCGCCGGCGCGAATGGCTTCCAGTTGTTCCTTCATACGTCAGACTCCTTTTTTGAGTTAGGAGCGTGGAGATCGGAGATAGGAACTGGGGCGGCCGCTGTGCGGCTCTATTGGGATCATCCGGCTTTGCCGGATACCAAAACTCCTATCTTCTATCTCATATCTCCTATCTTTGTGATAACAAAAAACGCCTCTCGTCCCATCCCTGGGACGAAAGGCGAATCCTTCCGCGGTACCACCCGGATTCGCGCCAAAAGCGGCGCGCACTCGTGGCCCCGGTAACGGAGGGCGGACCGGCCGTGTCTCCACGGCGGCTCCCGGGCGAACCAAACCGGGCGTCCGCAGTCTGGCTTGCAGCCGGTGGCCAGACCTCTCTCGGCGGCGTATCACGGTTATTTTCCCGTTCATCGCTGATAACAATTAACACTTATAGCACAGAAACGGGACAAATGCAAGCCCCGATTCGCCGAAATTCAGCGGATCGGGGCGGAAATTTTCAGCTCAAGAGCCGGCCGTCCACCAGGTCCTCCACCTGGATGGCGGACACCTCGCCGTCCGTGATGAAAAAGGAGATGTGCTTGCAGTAGGACAGGCCGCCGGGCTCGTGGATCAGGGCGTAGTCGGCGCCGAACTGGTCCTCGCCCACCGCCTCCATCTGCACCGCACCGGTGTAGACGGCTTTTACATCGTCCTCCGAGTCCCCCACCTGGATGCCTCCCAGGGTCCGCGGCCCCGGCACCGTGGTGGTCATGCGGTAGATATTGTCGGTTCCATCCGCATCCAGATACGCCACATCCACGCCTCCAAAGGAAAACGTGAAGAGCGATTCCCCGTTGTCCCCCGTCCCGGCGGACTGGGGCGTCTCCGGGAGACCCTCATAGTCCCAGGGGTATCCGCCCTCTTTGCGCCCCAGGGAGAGGAACTGCCCCTCCGTCACCAGACAGAAGGAGGCGGTGGCGTTTTCCGTTGCCCGCTCGATGGCCTGGGGCCGGGCCTCCTTCAGGGCGTCCAGCAGGGCCTGCTGGGCGTCGTTTTCCGGCTGGTAGGTGTCCAGGATCTCTGTCAGCCGGTCCTGCTCCTCCTGACCATACCAGGCGTAGGTGTCGTTCACCGGGGCGGCCACCACAATGTCGGCGTGCTCCCAGGGGCTGTCCGGGAAGACGGACAACGCATCGAACCAGGTGTCCGGGTCCTCCAGGAACCGCCTGGTTAAATAGTCGGTGGCACCTTCGGAATAAGCTCCGTCCGCGTGGAGCAGCCAGCAGGCCAGCTTCAGGTCGGACCAGGTGTCGAGGTTACCGGCGTCATCACGCATGAAGGTATCAATATCATAGGTGAACTGGAACACCGTCTCCGCCTCCAGGTCCAGCCCGTCGGAGGGAACAAAGGAAGTGAATTTCCAGCCGTCCGCCGTGTGTTCCAGATCCAGCACCGCCTGGGAGTAGCCGACGGTGGTACTGGGTTTCTCAAAGGCCCAGCTGTCGGCGTAGAAGGTGACCGTCACCGTCCAGTGGTCCGCATCCACCTGCTCCGCCGCCACGGTCTTGTCCAGCAGGTACAGGTTGCTCCCTCGGCCCCCGTCGGTGGCGTAGAGAACGCCGTCGAAGTCCTTGTAGTGATCCGGGGACAGGGCGAAGAGGTTGTCCACAATCTCCGGGGAGAAGTAGGACTCCGCCGTCTCCCGCAGGTCTGCCAGGGACGTGATCGTGACCGGCTGCGGCTGCCAGGGAAGCGCACTGTCCGTGAGCTCTGCCACGGTAGAAACGGGCAGGGAGAGATTCTCCGCATCCACCCGGTAGTAGGTCAGGTCTCCCTCTGTGCGGGCGTCCTCCATGTCCAGGGGCAGGGTGGTCAGATCAAACCAGTCGTATACCGCCGACGCGGCGGTATACATATTGATAACGTCCTGTTCCGTCAGAGCGGTCTCCGGGCCTCATCGGGCGAAACCGGAGATTCCCGCCCGCCGCAGCCGGCGAGCAGCGTGATGGTCAGGAGAAGAAGCGCCCCAAAACGCCTCATGGGCAGCGCCTCCTTTCGTTCCTTTTTGAAGCATCATATCACATTCCACCGGAAAATTCATGACGATCTGGTTACAAATGATTGCAATCCGGAGCGGGAATTCCTATAATAGGCACCAGAAAACCATGAGGAACACAGGAGGTTACGGCCATGAAGCTGACGACGGCGGAGCAGATGAAGGAGCTGGACCGGCAGGCCATTGAAGAGCGGGGCATTCCCTCCATCGACCTGATGGAGCGGGCGGCGGCAGGCGTGGCAGAGGCGGCGCTGGCGCTGCTGCCCAAGCGGCCGGGGAAATGTCGGGGGCGGCCTTGTGCGGCGCGGGCAACAACTGCGGCGATGGAATCGCCGCAGCCCGGCTGCTGTTTTTGAAGGGGCTGAAGGTCCGGGCGTTCCTGGTAGGGGACTATGAGAAGCTGACGCCGGACGCCCTGGAGGAGACCCGCCGTCTCAGCGAGTGCGGTGTGGAGCTGGAGCGGTTCGACCCGGCGGACGAAAGCCAGCGGGCCTGGGTGTTGGGGTGCGACGTGGTGATCGACGCCCTCTTCGGCGTGGGCCTCTCCCGGCCCATCGGGGCAGGCACGCCCTTTGCCGCGGCGGTGGACTGGATGAATGAGAGCAGGGCCGCCGTGGTGGCGGCGGACATTGCCAGCGGCGTGTCGGCGGACACCGGCGCCGTGCTGGGCCGTGCGGTTCGGGCGGATCGCACTGTCACCTTCACACTGCCCAAGATCGGTCAGGCAGTGGGGGAGGGGGCCGCCCTCTCCGGGAACGTGGAGGTCCGGGACATCGGCATCCCGGCGGATCTGGTCCGGGGCCTTGTCTGCCGGGCCCAGACGGTGGAGCGGGACTTTGCCCGTGCGGCCCTGCCGCCCCGGAGGGCGGACGGCCACAAGGGAACCTTCGGCAAGGTGCTGATCGTCGGCGGCGCAGTGGGCTATACCGGTGCGCCTTATCTCACTGCCGCGGCGGCGGTGCGGACCGGGTGCGGGCTGGTGTCCCTGGGGGTGCCGGAGACCATCTGGCCGGTGGAGGCGGCCAAGTGCGTCTCTGCCATGCCATTCCCTCTGCCGGACAAACATGGGAGGCTCTCTCCCAAGGCGAAAGAGGAAATCCTGGAGCGGGCTGCCGGCTGTGACGCAGTGGCTCTGGGCCCTGGACTGGGCCGGGGAGATGGCGTCACGGAGCTGGTGCTGGATCTGCTGCAGAAGATCCAGCAGCCGATGGTGCTGGACGCCGACGGCATAAACGCCCTGGGGGACATATAGATGTACTGGACGCCCGGCGAGACCGGATCACGGTGCTGACGCCCCACGACGGGGAGTTCACCCGCATCGGCGGCGACCTCACCGGCAGCAACCGGCTGGGGGCCGCCCGGGCCTTTGGAGCGGCCCATGGCTGTGTCCTGGTGCTGAAGGGCCACCGGACCCTCACCGCCGCCCCGGCGGGGAACGTGCTGGTGAACACCACCGGAAATTCCGGCCTGGCCAAGGGCGGCAGCGGCGACGTGCTGACGGGGATTGTCGCCGCCCTGCTGGCCCAGGGGGCGACTGCCGTTCGGGCGGCGGCGGTCGGCGTGTGGCTCCACGGCCGGGCCGGGGACTTGGCGGCGGAGCGCCTGACGCCCTATGGTATGACGCCGGAGGACGTGGTGTCGTCACTGCCGGCGGCCATCGGGGAGATCCTATAAAAGACGGAGGTTTTTGCGGTGCGCAGATGGGCTTGCATACCAATGATGACCCTGTGCCTGCTGCTGACGGCCTGCGGCGGCACAGGCGGAGAGGCGGGGGATGCGGCGGATGCCCGGATGCCCTATCGGAACATGGCGGGCTGCGTCATGGAGGCGGAGGTCTCCTGCACGCAGGACGGCGCGGCCTGGGAGGCCACGCTCCAGTGCGACTACGTGCCGGAGGGGGAGACCACTGTGGAGGTCCTGGCACCGGAGACCATCGCGGGCGTGAAGGCAGTGCTCTCCGACGGGGAAGTGGAACTGGTGTACGAGGACCAGTGCCTGAACGCCGGGAACCTCAGCAGCCAGGAGGTGAGCCCCATGGCCTGCCTGCCCCAGCTGATGAGCGCCCTGCGGG
Source organism: Dysosmobacter welbionis (assembly GCF_005121165.3). Taxonomy (NCBI): domain Bacteria; kingdom Bacillati; phylum Bacillota; class Clostridia; order Eubacteriales; family Oscillospiraceae; genus Dysosmobacter; species Dysosmobacter welbionis. The sequence continues at coordinate 3,170,760 of NZ_CP034413.3, forward strand.
ACGGGTGGCTGCTGGAGGAGAGCGAGGAGGACTGGCAGGAGACGTCCTGCTTCCGTCTGACGGTGGACCAGACCGGAGAGCAGAATGGGAAGATCCTCTCCACCCTCTGGCTGCGGCAGGAGGACGGTACGCCCCTCCGAGGGGAGATCGCCGTGGATGGGGAAATCATTTTGACGGCAGACTTTACGAGCTTTTCCTTTTATGATACAATAGAAAACCAGGAATGACTTCGGCGGGAGGGTTCCTCCCGCCGCTTCCATAGACTGACGGAGAAGGTGACCGACACATGGAGGAACCGATTCTGAGACGGACCTGGGCGGAGATCGACCTGGACGCCCTGGCCCACAACTATCAGCAGGCCCGCAGAAAGATCGGGCCCAACGTGAAGTATTTGGGTGTGGTGAAGGCGGACGCCTACGGCCACGGGGCCATTCAGGTGTCCCGCAAGCTGGAGCAGCTGGGGGCGGACTATCTGGCGGTGTCCAGCTTGGACGAGGCGAAAGAACTCCGCCGGGCCGGCATTCAGGCGCCCATTCTGATCCTGGGCCACACGCCCCCGGCCATGGTGCCCCAGCTGATCGAGTACGGCATCACCCAGGCGGTGTCCGCCCTGGCCAAGGCGGAGGCGTACAGCGCCGCAGCCGTGGAGAGCGGCGGCACACTGAAGGTCCACATCAAGGTGGACACCGGCATGTCCCGGCTGGGTTTCCTGGTGCGGGAGGGGCACTTTGACACAGGCGTGGAATCCATCGCCGCCGCCTGCGCCCTGCCGGGACTGGAGGCGGAAGGCATCTTCACCCACTTCGCCGTCTCCGACGAGGACGACAGAGACAGTGAGGCCTATACGAGAGCGCAGTTCGACGTGTTCACCCGTGTGCTGGATGCATTGGCTGCAGGGGGCAGAACCTTTGCCATCCGCCACTGCGCCAACAGCGGCGCTCTGGCCCGCTATCCGGAGATGTATCTCGACATGGTGCGGCCGGGCATCGCCCTGTACGGCGTGGGCGCCGATGCGCAGCGGCTGGACCTGCGGCCGGTGATGAGCCTGAAGTCCAGCGTCTCCACCATCAAGACCTTTGACCCGGGCACGGACGTCAGCTACGGTCGGACGTTCCGCACCCAGGGAAGGACCCGGATCGGGGTGTTGCCCATCGGCTATGCGGACGGTTTCTTCCGGGGCCTCTCCAACCGGATGTCGGTGGTGACAGCCCAGGGCCCAGCCCCTCAGCGGGGCCGGATCTGTATGGACATGTCCATGATCGATCTGACAGACCTGCCCGACGTCAAGGTCGGGGACGAGGTGGAGATCTTCGGCCGCCGCCAGCGGGTGGATGACCTGGCGGCCATTCTGAACACCATCCCCTATGAGCTGACCTGCGCGGTGAGCAAGCGGGTGCCGCGGGTGTATATCGAAGGCGGTAAAATCGTGGAGCGGAGCCTGCGGCTGCTGTGAGCGCAGGGAAGCGAGCCGCCGCAGCGCGGCGTCCAAGCGTTTTGCCGCGTGCGGCAAAACCTTGGGGAGAGCGGGCTTTGCCTGGCCGACCAAAATGAGATCGGGGTCCCCGCCGCGCAACGCGCGGTGGGGCCTGACCTGTGCGGTGAGCAAGCGGGTGCCGCGGGTATATATCGAAGGCGGTAAAATCGTGGAGCGGAGCCTGCGGCTGCTGTGAGCGCAGGGAAGCGCGGACACAAATCCATACACACACGCCTTGTTCCGGGCATAGGATAGTGCGGGGCGAGGACGCCGGAATTTTGCGGCATTGGCAAAGTATAAATTCCGTACCTGCGTGGGAGAATGAAAGTGGCCTCACCGAAGGGCCTTCGGTGATGGGTACTTCTTTCGGCGGAGTGTGAACTTTGTGGATACGAGTGTCAAGCGCGGCGATATTTACTATGCCGATCTCTCCCCGGTGGTGGGCAGTGAGCAGGGTGGTGTCCGGCCGGTTCTGATCATTCAGAACGACACCGGCAACCGGTACAGTCCCACTGTGATCGCGGCGGCCATCACTTCCCAGACCGGGAAGGCCAAGCTGCCGACACATATCGACCTTCCCGTGGACCACAGCTGCGGCCTGAGCCGGGATTCGGTGGTCCTGCTGGAGCAGGTGCGCACCCTGGACAAAAAGCGCCTGCGGGAAAAGATGGGCCATGTGGAGGAGAATGTGATGGAGAAGGTCGATCTGGCCATCGCGGTCAGCTTCGGACTGCCCCACGACCAGATGGTTTGAGAGATCCGTTTCTTCGGCAATACACAGGCCGGGCGCTGCGGCGGAAGCCGTCTCCTGGCCGCCCGGAAATGCGTGGTTTGATCGAAGGGTCCTCCTGAAAAGGGCGTTCCGCCCTTTTCAGGGGTACCGATTTTTCAGATCCGACAATCAATACGGAGGTACATAAGCGCATGAAAAAGAACAGATGGTATCTGCGGCTGCTGGCATTGCTGGTGCTCTGCGGCGCCTTGAACGTGACGATTACCGCGGCGGCGGAGGCCGGATCCTCCGACGACCCGCTGGTGACCCTGAGCTACCTGAACGAGACGTTCATGGACTCCATCATGGAGCGGGTGGACCAGAAGATCGCCGCCCGGAATGCCCAGTTGGGCATTTCGGCAGGCAGCGGAGCCGGTGCCGCGTCCAACTTCACTGTGGTGACCCTCACCAGCGGACAAGTCCTCACTGGGGACATCGGCTGTGAGGTAATGCTGCGAGTGGGAACGGCTGTGTGCGTTTCTCCCTCCAGCCCCGGTCTCATTGACGAGACCGCAGCCACAGCGCTGAACAACGGCAGTGCGCTGGTCCAGAACCACCTGTACATGATGACCATTGAGGGCCGGGGCGTCCGCGCCACGGCCGGCACCACCAAGCTGCTGGTCCGGGGCAGCTACACCGTCGCCTGATCTCCGCATAAACGGCCCCGCCTGGGCATAGGTTGTGCCAGGCGGGGCCGTTTGGAGAGGGGGCAGAGCGATGGACAAGTTTCCACTGATGCAGGGCTGTTTCTCTGTGGGGGAGCTCATCACGGAGCAGGAGGCGCTGTACACCTGGTTTGAGGCCCGGTGCCGCCTGCCGGGAGAGGGCCTCTGGTGCGCCTGGGCGGTGGGCGACCGGGGAGAGCTGCGGCTGGGCGTTCTGGAGCCCTGTGGGGACCGGGCCACAATCCGGCGGCGGTTTTCCGCCCGGCTGACAGCCCCTCTAGGAAAGCTGCGGCAGGGGGAGATCCGCCCTGCCCATCCGCCGGAGCCGGAGGATTGGACGCCGCTGGAGCGCTCGGCAGTGCGTCTCCGTTCCCCATGGCTTCGGGAGCAGCTGCACCTTGTGCCGGGCGTCCTTGTCCGGGAGGAGCAGGGGCGGCGAGAGCTGGCGGTGCCCTATGACGTGGGCCGCCCCTTTCCGCTGACCGCCTTGTTCTGCTTTGCCCATATCCGCCGTATCCATGGCCGGAGCTACGCCATCTTTGCCTTCAACGGGGAGGAGCGACCGGTGTTCTGAGCCGTCCGGCGGACAGAGACATTTTCAGAAAATTCCAAATGATGTGTTCCACATTTCCCGGGGGTATGATATAATAACCCCAAGACGGCCGTGGCGGAGGGGCTCTCCGCCCGGCCTCAGACACGGGAAGACCTGCCGGCCGGGCGCCGGCGGAGCGTTTGGAGGTCCAGTATGAAGTGTCCCTATTGCGGTTACAGTGAGAGCAAGGTCATTGATTCCCGGCCCGCGGACGAAAACAGCAGCATCCGCCGCCGGCGGGAGTGCCTTTCCTGCGGCAAGCGATTTACCACCTATGAGACGGTGGAGAGCCTGCCTATGGTGGTGGTGAAGAAGGACGGCAGCCGCCAGAGTTTTGACCGGCGGAAGGTGCTGGGCGGCATGATCCGCGCCTGCGAAAAGCGGCCGGTGCCCTTGGCGGAGCTGGAAAAGATCGCCGAGGAGATCGAGCAGGATCTGCAGAACTCCATGGAGCGGGAGATCAGCACAGAGGCCATCGGCGAAAAAGTGATGGAACGGCTGCGAAACGTGGACCAGGTGGCCTATGTCCGGTTTGCCTCCGTCTACCGCCAATTCAAGGATATCGACACCTTTATGACAGAGCTGAACAAGCTCCTGGCCGACAACCGGTGAAGGCCGTCAGAGGACGTTCTTGATATCCAGCCGCTCCGTCTCCGCCAGGAGCCGGAGCTGATCCCGCAGGTCCGAGATCTCCGCCCGGAACTCCGTCAGCTCCCGGGTGGCGGCGAAGGCCAGGGCCCGGCGGTACATGGCCTCCGCGTCGTCCACCGTATCATGCCGCGCCACGATGTGGAGGTAGGTCTGGCTTTCCGACCAGTCGTCATAGCTGCCTGCCAGCGTATCCACGGCCTCGGTCCAGGCCTCTGACTGGGCTTGGGCGTCCGCCTGCTGCAGCTGCTCCCGCCAGCGGACGGTGCTGGCGGTCATGTAGGAGCTGTTCCACAGGGAAAAGACCAGGATGGCTGCCAGGATGCCGACGGATATTCCATACGCCCTCATGACTCTCGCTCCTTTCGGACGCAGAATACCTGCCCCTGTTCGTCCAGGGTCAGGAGGAAGATCTCGCGGGGAGAGGAGGCTTTTTCCCGGGACAGCTGCTTGCGCAGCCAGTTCTCGTCCCGGCCGCAGGCGGTCAGATTGCGGTGGATGACCCGCCCGTCGTTGATGATGACCATGGGCAGTGTCACATCATCCTCCAGCCCCAGTCCCAGTTGTTCCGCCGTGGGCGGCTGCTGGGCTGTCCAGGGAAAGACGGTCAGCTGGCCGGAGTTTTCCAGCACGGCGTACTTCACGTCCTCGATGCGGGTGACGCCCTGCTCCCGCAGTTCCTCCATCAGCTCATCGATGGTAAAGCGGTTCTTCCGCATGGCGTCCTGCTGCAGCTTGCCGCCCCGGATCAGGACCGTGGGCGTCCCGCAGATCAGCGCCCGCAGCCGCAGGCTGCGGAGAGACAGCTGACTCAGCAGCAGTGACAGGGCCAGCAGCGTCAGGATCGGCAGCAGGCCAGAGAGCAGCGGAATGCCGAAGTCCTGCATGGGCACGGCGGCCAGGTCGGAGATCATCATGGTCAGCACCAGCTCGCTGGGCTCCAACTCGCCGATCTGGCGCTTGCCCATCAGGCGCATCCCGACCACAATAAGGAAATAGAGAATGATCGTTCGGACAAAGGCGGTTATCATGGCGAAAATCCCTCCGTTCCGCTAGTATCTGCCGGAACGGGATTTTTATCCGGGATAAGGCTCCCCCAGGAGGGGGAGATTCTTGTAAAGCATGGAAAGAAAATATAGAGTTATACAGCAACAGTTTTGAGAATTAATAAGAAAAAATAATGATGGATTCAAGTGTTCACAAACAATTACATTTCAAATCGGTAAACGCCGAAAACCGCAGGGAAGTTGAGGGCTTGACTGTCTTTTCTGAGCAGGCTGGTTTTATTGAGAGTGTAAGCGAGTGCTTGCGGGAGGCAGATGAATTGGAGCTGTGGCGGCCTGTTGGTATTTATGACAGCGACACGCTGATTGGTTTTGCTATGTACGGCTATTTTCCAGAGCCGGCTCCGGGACAGCTATGGCTGGATCGGCTGCTCATTGATAAAAGATATCAGGGAAAAGGATATGGAAAACAGGCGGTGCTTTCGCTTCTTGACAGATTGCATACAGAGTATCAGAGCGGCACGGTATATCTTAGCGTGTATGAGAATAATCCCCATGCAATCAAGCTTTATCAACAGATTGGTTTCCGGTTTAACGGGAAATACGATAGCAAGGGGGAACATATCATGGAGTATCATTTTTGAGAGATGTAGAGCCAGTCAACGGTCAATATGTGCTGAATCGTCTTAACAGACCTATTTAAGATGGGCTTATCAGGCGCATATTATAGTGACCGCATCAAAATCAAAAAAAGAAAAATCGCAGATGTGAAAGGAGTTTATGGGCCGCGGCCCATCACAGCGCCAGCGCCCGCCGCCAGCGGCGGGACGACGAGGGGAAGGGAGTATCGAAGGATTCGGCGGATGCCCTTCCGTGCCCACGGGCGCGTACACAGCCGGCAAATATGCGGGCAACCGCAAAACAAGGGGGCTGTGACCGTGAAGAAAGTGACAAATGACTGCGTGTTTGTCCTTTTGACCATTCATTACAGAATCTTCAGGAGGATTATCGAATATGTGCGGAATCATCGGATTTGTAGGAAACGAGCCCGCGGCCCCCATTCTGCTGGACGGCCTGGAGCGGATGGAGTACCGGGGGTATGACTCCGCCGGCGTGGCGGTGCGGTCCGAGACGGCGGGACTCCAGGTGCGCAAGACCAAGGGGCGGCTTCAGGTCTTATCCGACCTGATCCACGGCGGCGCGGACCTGGAGGGGAACCTGGGCATCGGGCATACCCGCTGGGCCACCCACGGGGAGCCCAATGACATCAACGCCCATCCCCACGTCAGCGAGAACGGGCGGATCGCCCTCGTCCACAACGGCATCATCGAAAACTATCTGGAAATCAAGGAGCACCTCATGCGCCAGGGCGTCCACTTCACCTCCGACACGGACACGGAGGTGGTGGCACAGCTGCTGGAGTTCCACTACAACGAATGCCACAACATGCTGGAGGCTGTGGGCCGCTGCCTGCGGCGGATCGAGGGGTCCTACGCCTTCGGCATCATCTGTGCGGATTACCCCAACGCCCTCATTGCCGCCCGGAAGGACAGCCCCCTCATCATCGGCTACGGTCAGAACGGCAACTTCATCGCCTCCGACGTGACGGCTGTCATCAAGTACACCCGGGACGTGGTGTACATGGACGATGGGGAGATCGCTGTCCTCACCGCCGACAGCGTGGACGTGTTTGACGACGAGCTGCTGCCGGTGGAGAAGACCCACAGTCTGGTGGACTGGGATGTGTCCGCAGCGGAGAAGGGCGGCTACGCCCACTTCATGGCCAAGGAGATCATGGAGCAGCCGGAGGCGGTCCGCAAGACCATCTCCCCCCGCATCCGGGACGGCCGTGTGGTGCTGGACAATCTGCATCTGACGGCGGAGTACGTCCGCGACCTCTCCCGGATTTACGTCATCGCCTGCGGCTCCAGCTACCATGTGGGCGTGGTGAGCAAGTACAGCTGGGAAAAGCTGCTGCGCCGCCCGGTGGAGGTGGTGCTGGCCTCCGAGTTCCGGTACTGTGATCCTCTGGTGGACGAAAAGACTCTGGTCATCGTCATCAGCCAGTCTGGAGAAACCCTGGACACTATGGCCGCCATGCGGGAGGCCAAGCGCCGGGGCGGCCGGACCCTGGCCATCGTCAATGTGGTGGGCAGCTCCATCGCCCGGGAGGCGGATGACGTGCTGTACACTTGGGCCGGGCCGGAGATCGCCGTGGCCACCACCAAGGCATACACCACCCAGCTGGTGCTGATGGATCTGGTGGGCCTCTATCTGGCGGACCTGCTGGGTATGGTGGAACAGAGCGAGTATGACACCATTCTCTCCGAGATGCAGCTGCTGCCGGAGAAGATGCGCCAGTTCCTCTCCCACACGGAGGACATCCAGTATTACGCCTCCCGGTACTTCAACCACGACTCCATCTTCTTCATCGGCCGGAACCTGGACTACGCCATGGGCCTGGAGGGTTCCCTGAAGCTGAAAGAGATCAGCTATATCCACTCGGAGGCCTACGCCTCCGGCGAGCTGAAACACGGCACCATCTCCCTGATCGAGCCGGGGACCCTGGTGGTGGCCCTGGGAACCTACGCGCCTCTCTTTGACAAAGCCATGAGCAACGTGGTGGAGGTGAAGGCCCGGGGGCCGAGGTGCTGGCCCTGACCACCGAGGACTTCCGGGAAAAGATGGAGAAGACTGCCGACGCCACTGTCTCTGTGCCGGTGACCCATCCCATGCTCCAGCCCTCTCTGGGCGTGGTGCCCCTGCAGCTGTTCGCCTACTATGTGGCGCTCCAGCGGGGCTGTGACATCGACAAGCCCCGGAACCTCGCCAAGAGCGTGACTGTGGAATAACGAATTGCCGCCCGGACCATCTGGTCCGGGCGGTTTTTTTACTTGACTTATATAGGGAATCGATATATAATGGCGCTGTCAAAATATATAGAATATCTATATAAGGAGGAAGTCTATGGAGGCCGATAAGAGTCTGGTCAGCGGCAGCATGGCCCTGTTGGTCCTGAAGCTGCTGGAGGACGGGGACAAGTACGGCTACCAGATGACCAGCGAGCTGCGGCAGCGGTCGGAGGACGTGTTCCACCTGAAAGCGGGGACCCTGTACCCCCTCCTCCACAGCCTGGAGGAAAAGGGGCTGGTCACCGCCTACGAGCGGGAGGCCGCTGCCGGTAAGCCCCGGCGGTACTACCATCTGACAAAGGCGGGGGAGGCCGCCCTGCGGGAGAAGGAGACGGCGTGGCACACCTATGCCGATGCCGTGGGCCGTGTGCTGGGGGGAGGTGCCTGCTGTGCCGGGACCTGAGAGCGTCCGGGGCTATCTGGACGCGGTGGAGGCACAAATCCGCTGGAAGCGGGCCCGGACTGTGGCGGCCCGGGAGCTGGAAACTCATCTGGAGGACCAGCAGGAGGAATTTCTGGCCGAAGGCCATCCGCCGGAAGAGGCGGAGCGCTTGGCAGTGGAGGATATGGGGGACCCGGTGGCCGTGGGCGCGGACCTGGACCGCCTCCACCGGCCCAGGCCCCAGTGGGGGATGCTGGGCCTGACCCTGGCGCTGCTGCTGGTGGGCGGCTGGTTGCGGTACGCCCTCACCCGAGCGGGAGCACCCTGGGATGAGGATCTGGATCCGCTGCGCTGTGCTCTGTCAGTGGTGACCGGGGCTGCTGTGCTGGTCGGAGCCTACTTCCTGGACGTCTCCCGGCTGCTGCGCTGGGCCAAGTGGGTGTACATCGGTGCGGTGATGGCGGGGGTATTGTCCCTACATCTCTCACCCAATGTCAACAACGCCTCTTATTTCACCCGGTATGTGGTGCTGTTCTATCCGGCAGTCTACGCACTGTGGCTGTATGCCTGCCGGGGAAAGGGCTGGCGGGGCCTGCTGGCTGCCGTGGCGGGCGGCATCCCTTTGACGGTGGTCTGTATGTGTGCGCCCTTTATTCAGGGGATGATTCAGCTGATGGTTATTGGCTGCTTTCTGCTGTTGCTCGCTATCCAGATGGACTGGTTCACCGTGCCCCGGCGGCAGGGACTGGCGGCGGTGGGCGGACTGGCTGCTGTGATGGCTGGAGCGGTGCTGTGGATGCTGTTGGTGGCGGGCTATAATGCAGCGCGGATTCAGATTCTCCTGCACCCGGAGATAGACCCACAGGGGGCGGGGTATCAGGCTGTAATGGCTCGCCGGATACTTGGGGCATCCCGCCTGATGGGGAAGGGAGGAGACCTCTCAATCCAGCCGCAAACGGTCTGGGGCAGGGAACTGCTCCCGGAGATGATGCTGCCGGAGTGGAACCACGATTTTCTGCCCACCACCATGGTCTACAAACTGGGGTGGTTGCCCTATCTGCTCCTGCTGGCAGTTTTGGCTGTCCTGCTGCTGTGGATGCTGCGGCGATGTGCCTGCCAGCAAAGCCAGAGCGGAAAGCTGCTGGCACTGGCCGTTGTCCTGACGCTGGCGGTGCAGTCGGCCTTTGCGGCGGCGCTGAATCTGGGCTTTGTGCTGTTCAGCGCCCAGCTCCCTCTGGTGACGGGAAATCTCCACAGCATGGTGGACTGCGCCCTGATCGGGTTGGCGCTGTCGGCCTTCCGCTCAGAGTCCATTTTGCGGGACGCGGTGGTTCCGGTCCCGCGGCCCCCGCAAACACAAACAGCTTGACCAGAAAAGACAAGGGCGGAGAGGGAGCCCCTCTCCGCCCTTGCTGTATACAATTCGTCAGTTGGCCTCCTGAATCAGGAAGGTCTGGTTCCCCACCCCGTCCGCGGATTTCTCCACTTCCAGGTCCTCATGCGCCTCCTGCACCGCCAGCTGCGCATCCGTCATAGGCTCCCATGGGATACCGGTACTCTCCACAAAGGCCCGGGCAGCGTCCGGATCGGCTGTATGTGTGTCCAGCGGCAGGGTGAACATGCAGCCCGTCACATTGTCCCGCAGATCCACTGTGCCGTCTTCTGCCAGGGAGAAACGCTCATAGGAGGGGGCGGCGAATCCCTCATACAGCGCGAGATATACCGTGTGATCCGAAAATATCTCCAGGCTCTGCGTGTCCAGTACATAATAGGCCCGGCCGTCCCGCAGAAAGGAGGAGCAGGCACCGTTCAGGGTGAACACGTTGACGGCCCGGGGATCATAGCCGGACACCAGGGGCGTAACAGTGAAGGCCCCGCAGGGGACCACGTCATAGTTCTCCTCTGTCAGGGGTGTGCCGTCCGTCCGGACCACGGACACCACGGCATAGGTGCGGCTTTCCTGGACATCGGCGCACCACTGGGAGATGTTGGCGCCGCTGACCATCCCCATCAGGGTGACGGTGTAGTCCCCAACGGTCTGGGTCTCATTGAGGATCACGGCGGCTTCGCTTTGGAAGGCCTCCGCCAACATTGGATCGTTCAGTTCCTCCGCAACCTGGGCGGGGGTCAGCCACAGCACGGCGGCGGACACAGTCACGGCCAGGAGGGCCACGGCCGCCGCAGCCAGCAGGGTAATTTTTTTCGTGCGATTCATGGACATCTTGTTCTGCTCCTTTTCAGATGCGTGCCGCATGGCTGCCAGCTTTTGAAGAGTCCGCTCCTCGAAGTCCGGGGAGAAGTCCACGGCGTCAAATGCGGCGCGGTAGTTCTGGCGATTCATTCCACATCCTCCTTTAAAAGTTGGCGCAGCCGCTCCCGCCCCCGGGAGAGTCGGGTCCCCACGGTAGGGAGGGGGATTTGCAGCAGCTTGGAAATCTCCTTGATGGAATAGCCCTCATAATAATAGAGGTGGATGACAGCGCTGTACTTCGCCGGCAGGGCCTGCACGGCGGAAAGGATGGGGGAGGGCTCCGGCATCTCTCCGCCTGGAAGGACCTCCGCGGTCTCCAGGGGGAGATTCCGCCGCTCCGCCGCCCGGGCCATGTCGCAGGCCCGGTGGAGCGTGGTGCGGATCAGCCACGCCTTTTCGTGCTCCAGGTCCCGGAAGTGCGGCCGGGTGGTCAGCAGCTTCAAAAAGACCTCCTGCACCACGTCTTCCGCGTCGGCGGGAGAGGACAGGCGGGTCATGGCGATCCGCAGCAGCATGGGGCTGTACGCAGCCACCGTGCGGCGGATGGATTCGTCGGTACCAAACGAAGTCAGGGTCCTCAGCTCCTTTCACCCATAACACGGACCAGCCTGCCCGGATTATTCACCTTCCGGAAAAATTTGCAAAGCCCGTTTTCTGCCTGCGGGAGATTGACAGGGAGAAGCGGCTGTGATAATATGTAAACCAATTATAGCGTCCCTCCGCACTGCGGTGGGACTTTTTTGGGACACGGTATGTCGAAAAAACAGGAAAGGAAGCGGATCATGGGAAAAAAACGGGTGTTTGCGGCGCTGCTGGCGCTGGCAGTGACAGTGGGGTCTCTGGTACTGCCGGCCCGGGCGGCCTTTACCGATACGACGGGCCACTGGGCGGAGACCGCCATCACGAAATGGAGTGAGGAGTACAGCATCATCAACGGCTATGAGGACGGCACATTCCGGCCGGACAACTCCATCACCCGGGGCGCCTTTGCGGGCATTCTGGACCGCTTCCTGAAATTCCAAAGCACCTCGCCCGCCGGGACGTTCTCTGATCTGAGCGGGAACTACTGGGAGGATGCCATCCTGAAGCTCCACGCCTCCGGCGTTTACCTGGGCAACAACGGGCAGGCCCTGGCCGGGGACACCATCACCCGCCAGCAGGCGGTGACCATGATCGCACGGGCCTTCAACATCTCGGGGGAGAGCGCAACGGTCTATTACCTGGATGCGGACCAGGTGGCGGATTACGCGAAGCCGTATCTGGCGGAGATGTCCGCCCTGGGCTACATCACGGATTCCTCCGACGGGTACTTCCGTCCCACGGACGCCATCACCCGGGCGGAGATCGTGACGATCCTGGACAACATGATCGAGGTGCTGATCCAGACCAGCACCACCTACACCCAGGACGTGGAGGGCACGGTGATGGTCAACGCGGCGGAGGGGGCCTGCCTCCAGGACATGACCATCACGGGGGATCTGATTCTGGCCCCCGGCGTCACCGGGACGGTGACCCTGGAGAACGTGACCATCCAGGGCGCGGTACGGAACTTCGGCAGCGCCGTGGTCACGGACCTCTCCCAGCGGCCGGAGGAGCCGGAGCAGCCGCCGGCCATCCAGCCCGGCGACGTGTACACGCCCTCGGAGACCACAGGGGAGTATCTGACATACAGCAACCAACAGATCCCCATCTACGCCGGGGTGGAGCGGAACCGCTTCTCCCAGGGAGATTTCATGTGGGACCCGGACCGTCCGGACCGCCTGATCTATACCGGTGACGACTACCGGACCCGCTTCGGCATCGACGTGTCCGCCTATCAGAACCGGGCCAGCGCCAACAACACCATCGACTGGGAGGCCGCCAAGGCCGACGGCGTGGAGTTCGCCATGGTGCGGATCGGCCTGCGGGGCTACGGCTCCGGCAGCATCATGGAGGATGCTTTCTACGCCCAGAATATTGACGGGGCCATGGCGGCGGGCATCGAGACCGGCGTCTACTTCTTCGCCCAGGCCATCACCGTGGAGGAGGCCATCGAGGAGGCGGACTTTGTCATCAGCCTGCTGGAGGGCCACGAGATCGACGGCCCCGTGGCCTACGACTGGGAGATGCACGACAGCACCTACCGGGTCTACGGCACCACGCCGGAGATGGCCACCGCCTGCGCAGTGGCGTTCTGCGAGCGCATCGAAGAGGCCGGCTACGACGCCATGGTCTACGCCGGGCAGTATGTCAGCTACATCAAATATGACCAGGGCGCTCTGGAGCCGTATCTCTCCTGGTACCCCGAGTACAAGAGCGAGAGCTCCGAGCTTCTGTACCCCACCCTGTACTATCACATGGACTACTGGCAGTATTCCAGCAAGTGCTCTGTGGCCGGTATCGGCGGCAACGTGGATGTGAACCTCCAGTTCATCCGGCGGTAAGCCCTTCTCTCCAAAAGAAATACGGCGGGGCGTCTGCCCCGCCGTATGGCGATTCCAGGGGAGTTACTTGCGGTTTTCCTTCTGGGCCTTGTTCTGGTTCTGCTGGCTGTTCTCACGGTTCTCCTTCTGCTGAGTCTGGCCGGCATCGCGCTTGTTCTGGTTGTCGCGGTTGCTCATCAGGACACCTCCTTTCGCCTGCTTGAGTACATGGCATAGTCTCACCGCCAGCTGCGGAAATTATACGCGGAGGCTGGAAAAAACCTTGTCACCGGAGGAAAAAATGGATTGACAAAAGGACAAAAGGGTGCTATACTAATCCAGCAAAACAAAGAAGGCTGACTGCATCCGCCTCACCTCCAGCGATTTGGCAAAGAGGTTTACACTGCTGTAATCAGACCACCGGGCGGTGGTTTGTTGTTGCGCGGATGCCTGCATGGTATCCGCGTTTTGTGATTCTGAGATGGAGGTGCTTCGACCATTAGTAAAGTAGTGCATGAACTGAACGAGGAGATCAGAGACAAGGAGATTCGCCTGATCGGTTCCGAGGGCGAGCAGCTCGGCATCATGCCCCCTGCGGAAGCTTTGAAGATCGCCGACGAGCAGGGCCTGGACCTGGTCAAGATCTCGCCGCAGGCCGTTCCCCCCGTGTGCAAGCTGATGAACTACGGCAAGTTCCGGTTCGAGCAGAGCAAGCGGGAAAAAGAGGCCAGAAAAAACCAGCACGTGGTGGAGATCAAAGAGATTCGGATGTCTCCGGGCATCGACATCGGGGATTTCAATACGAAGCTCAAAAACGCGCAGAAGTTCATCGCCGACGGCAACCGCGTCAAGGTCTCGGTCCGATTCCGCGGCCGGGAGATGGCCCATACCGACATCGGTAGGGACCTGCTGGACCGGTTTGCCGCACAATGCGCCGAAACCGCCAATCTGGATAAGCCCGCCAAGCTGGAGGGCCGGATGATGTCCATCTTCCTCTCCCCCAAATCCGGCAAGTAATCTGATTTCAACGATACGGAAGGAGCAACCATTATGCCGAAGCTGAAGACCCACAGTGGTGCAAAGAAGAGATTTAATCTGACCAAGACCGGAAAGGTCAAGCGCGCCAAGGCCTACAAGAGCCATATCCTGACCAAGAAGGATACCAAGCGCACTCGTCGTCTGCGTGCCGGCGGCTATGCGGATACCACCAATGTGGATGCCATCCGCAAGATGATCCCCTACAAGTAAGACACGAGACGTTCAAATAGGAGGTTTTTGAAATGGCTAGAGTCAAGGGCGCGATGATGACGCGCAAGAGAAGAAATAAGATCCTGAAGATGGCGAAGGGCTACTGGGGCTCCAAGTCTAAGCACTTCCGTGTGGCCAACCAGGCCGTGATGAAGTCCCTGAGCTATGCCTACACCGGCCGCCGGCTGAAGAAGCGTGATTTCCGCTCCCTGTGGATCACCCGCATCTCCGCCGCCTGCAAGATGAACGGCATGAACTACTCCACCTTCATGCACGGCCTGAAGGTCGCTGGCATTGAGATCAACCGGAAGATGCTGGCGGAGATGGCTGTCAACGACGCCGCCGCCTTCACCCAGCTGACCGAGATCGCCAAGAAGGCGTAAGATCCCTTTCCAGACTATGTGAGCAGCGCCCTCCCAAATGGGAGAGCGCTGCTTTTTGTATATCCAGGACGGAGGGGAGGCAATCCCCGTTGTGCCCCTTCGGTCAGGCTTTCCGGCAGAAGTACGGCCCGCGGTCCGCCTCATGGGGCTGCGCAAACGTCCAGGTGAAATCCTTGTCTACCACGTACCAGTCCGCTCCGGGAATGGCGCGTGCATCTGCGGGCAGGGTAACCAGCTCCTCCGCCGTCACCGGCCGCACCAGAGGCTCACCCTCCGGCGGCTCTTCATAATAAAAGAGGTATTTCTCACCGGATGCCTCCGACAGAGCCTGCCGGGCCGCGTCGCCGGACAGGCAGGGCACCAGGTTCCAGGAGAAGAGATGCCACAGGTAATTCCCATCCGACAGCACATGCCTCCCCAACTCCGCGTCGGACACGCCGTCGGCAAAAACGTCCAGCCAGCGGTTCTTCACCCGCCGAATGTCGGTGGGGAAGGGTTCCTCCCAGGGAACCATGGTGGCCACACACCGGCAGATGGGCAGCCCCTGCTCATGGAACTTGGCCTCGTAGTCCGTCATGACGCCCACCGGGCCATTCGCATGGAGGTCCCGGGTGACCTCGGACAGCTCAAAGCCGAACAGAGGCAGCTCCTCCACGGAGAAGGTGAAGAGGTCCTGATTGTCCGTCTTGAAGTGGATCTGCCCGCCCATCTTCAGCACCTGGCGGTACAGCCGCAGGAAGTTGCCGTGGGTCAGGCGGCGCTTGGCGTGGCGGTTGCTGGGCCAGGGATCGCAGAAATTGATATAGATCCGGTCCGCCTCTCCCGGGGCAAAGAACAGGGGCAGCTGGTCAGCATTGGCGTCGATGAAGAACACGTTGGTGAGCCCCTGGGCCGCACACCGCTCCATGGCCATGACCATGGCATCCGGCACCCGCTCCACAGCGATGAACAGCACGTCCGGCTCCGCCGCCGCTGTGCCGGCGGTGAAGCGGCCTTTGCCGCAGCCCAGCTCCAGCCGCAGCTCCCGGGCCTGGGGCATCAGCTCCCGCCACTTGCCCGGCATGGAGTAGGGCTCCCGGATCAGGCGGTCGCCGCAGCGCTCCATCCGGGGGATCAGATTCTTTTTCTTTCGCATCCGCATGTGTCAACATCCTCCTGGGTCGGTTCCCGATCCGATTTCAGGAAGACCCCGCCGGGGAGTCCTCCGTACATTCAGAATGCTATTGTACCATACAGACCCGGCGCTGTAAATGGCGGCGTGGATTTCCTGCTTGCGCGGAAAGCAAAGAGATGATATGATAGCCCAAATGGGAGGGGGGAGCGATGTGCCCAAGGTGCCCTACTGCGGCAGAAGCATGTTTTATCAGGAGGCGGGCGAGGGCCCGGTCCTGATCTTTCTCCATGGCAATACCGCCTCATCCCGGCTGTTTGAGCCGTTGCTTCCACTCTATACGCCTCATTTCCGGTGTGTGCTGCTGGACTTTCTGGGAAACGGGCGCTCCGACCGGGTGGAGTCGTTTCCGGCGGACCTGTGGCAGGAAGAGGCTCGGCAGGCCCTGGCCCTGATCCGGGCGGCGGGCTATGAGAGGCCCTGTCTGCTGGGAACCAGCGGCGGCGCCTGGGCCGCCATGAACGCGGCCCTGCTGGCACCCGGCGCAGTAGGCGCCGTAGTGGCGGACAGCTTTGACGGGCGGAGCCTTCACCCGGGGTTTGCGCGGGATTTGACAGCAGAGCGGGACCGCGCCAAAAGAGACAAGGCAGCCCGGGAATTTTATGCATGGTGCCAGGGACCGGACTGGGAGGCGGTGGTGGACCGGGACACGGATGCCCTGTTGCGATGCGCCGCCTCCGGACGGCCGCTGTTCTGCGGCCCGCTGGAGCAGATGCGGCCGCCAGTGCTCCTGATGGGGAGCCGGGAGGACCCCATGTGCAGACAGGATTTGGAAGAGGAATACAAGGCGATGGCGGCGCAGATGCCCCATGCCGCCGTGCGCTTGTTTGCATCCGGTGGGCACCCTGCCATTCTTTCCCGGGCGGAGGCGGCTAAGGAGGAGATCCTGGCATTTTGGCTCCGGTGCGAGGCGGCCGAGAGGCTGTGAGATTTCCGGCAGATACAACTGGAACGAAGGGCCTTGTGAATGCATTAACAAAATTGTATAAAGTTTAACGAACAATTTGTATGAAGTGTAAAAAACGTGAAATTTTTCGCAAACTGCACAAATTATACTTGATAAATGCCGCCAGTCACCCTATAATAAAGTTTGTGAGTAAATTGGCAATATCGGAATGACTCTGTGTTCTCCCGGAGGGGCGGCACAGCCCGGCCCCCTGGAGTGCCGAAAGGCATGAAACAAGGAAACCAAACAATTTATTCAAAAATAACAGGAGGAAAAATCATGAAGGTTGCAGTTTTTGGCGCAGGTACCATGGGCAGCGGCATTGCGCAGGTTTTCGCGGCAAAGGGCCACACCGCCCTGATGTATGCCAGCTCCGTCGCTTCCGCGCAGAAGCACAAGGATAAGCTGGCTGCTTCCCTGCAGAAGCGGGTGGAGAAGGGCAAGATGACCCAGGAGGCTGTGGACGCCCTGCTGGCCAACGTGCTGGTGGAGGAGAAGTCCGCCTGCGCCGACGCGGATCTCATCATCGAGTGCGTCAAGGAAGACATGGCTACCAAGAAGGAGCTGCTGAATGAGCTGGACGGCCTGTGCAAGCCCGAGGCCATCTTCGCCTCCAACACCTCTTCTCTGTCTATCACCGAGATGGGCAACGGTCTGAAGCACCCCGTCATCGGTATGCACTTCTTCAATCCCGTGCCCAGCATGAAGCTGGTGGAGATCATCCGCGGCGCCAACACCACCCAGGAGACCTTCGATTTCGTCTATAAGCTGTCCCAGGAGATCGGCAAGGAGCCCGTCGAAGTGGCTGAGGCCCCCGGTTTCGTGGTCAACAAGATCCTGATCCCCATGATAAATGAGGCCATCGGCCTGGTAGAGACCGGCGTCGCCTCCGTGGCCGACATCGACAAGGCCATGCAGCTGGGCGCCAACCATCCCATGGGCCCCCTGGCTCTGGGCGACTTCATCGGCCTGGACGTGTGCCTGGCCATTATGGAGACCCTGTACAATGAGACCGGCGACTCCAAGTACCGTCCCGCGCTGCTGCTGCGCAAGATGGTTCGCGGCGGCCTGCTGGGCAAGAAGACCGGCAAGGGCTTCTATGATTATTCCAAGTAATTGAAGTCAGCACCAACAAGAAAAGGAGTTAATGGTATATGGATTTTCATCTGACAAACGAGCAGCAGATGCTCCGGAAGATGTACCGTGAATTCGCCGAGAACGAAGTGAAGCCTCTGGCTGAGGAGATCGACGAAGAGGAGCGGTTCCCCATGGAGACCGTCGAGAAGATGGCCAAGCTGGGGATGATGGGTATTTACTTCCCCAAGGAGTACGGCGGCGCCGGCGGCGACGTTCTGTCCTACGCCATGTGCGTGGAGGAGCTGGCCAAGGTCTGCGGCACCACTGCTGTTATCGTTTCTGCCCACACTTCCCTGTGCTGCGCCCCCATCTTTGAGCACGGCACCGAGGAGCAGAAGCGGAAGTATCTGCCCGACCTGCTCTCCGGCAAGAAGATCGGTGCCTTCGGCCTGACCGAGCCCAACGCCGGCACAGACGCCTCCGGCCAGCAGACCCTGGCGGTGCTGGAGGGCGACCACTACGTCCTCAACGGTTCCAAGTGCTTCATCACCAACGGCAACGTGGCCGATACCTTCGTGGTGTTCGCCATGACTGACAAGTCCAAGGGCAACCACGGCATCTCTGCCTTCATCGTGGAGAAGGACTTCCCCGGCTTCTCCACCGGCAAGCACGAGAAGAAGATGGGCATCCGCGGCTCCTCCACCTGCGACCTGATCTTTGAGGACTGCATCGTTCCCAAGGAGAATCTGCTGGGCAAAGAGGGCAAGGGCTTCAAGATCGCCATGCAGACCCTGGACGGCGGCCGGATCGGCATCGCCGCGCAGGCCCTGGGCCTGGGCGAGGGCGCTGTCAACGAGGCTGTCAAGTACACGCAGGAGCGTGTCCAGTTCGGCAAGCGCCTGAGCCAGTTCCAGAACACTCAGTTCCAGCTGGCCGACATGCACACCCGGATGCAGGCTGCTCAGTACCTGGTGTACGCTGCTGCCATGAAGAAGCAGAATCACGAGGACTATTCCATGGACGCCTCCATGGCGAAGCTGTTCGCCGCTGAGGCTGCCTCCGATGTCACGCGCCGCGCCGTCCAGCTGTTCGGCGGCTACGGCTACACCCGCGAGTATCCCGTGGAGCGCATGATGCGCGACGCCAAGATCACCGAGATCTACGAGGGTACCAGCGAGGTCCAGCGGATGGTTATTTCCAGCCGCCTGGGCGTGAAGTAAGATAGGAGGTAAAGGTTAACATGAAAATCATTGTTTCCATCAAGCAGGTTCCCGACACCTCCGGTAAGGTGGCGGTGAATCCGGACGGCACCCTGAACCGTGCGTCCATGCAGACCATCACCAACCCCGACGATATGAACGCCCTGGAGGCGGCCCTGAAGATCAAGGACGCCACCGGCTGCAAGGTTGTTGTGGTGACCATGGGTCCGCCTCCCGCTGCCGGTATGCTCCGCGAGGCGCTGGCTATGGGCGCTGACGAGGCCGTGCTGGTGTCCGCCCGCGAGTTCGGCGGTTCCGATACATACGCCACCTCTCAGATCCTGGCTGCGGCCATCAACAAGATCGGCGTAGAGGCTGACGACATCGTCATGTGCGGCCGGCAGGCCATCGATGGCGACACTGCCCAGGTGGGTCCCCAGATTGCCGAGAAGCTGCATCTGCCCCAGGTGACCTACGCCGCCGACATCCAGAAGGACGGCGACACCATCACCGTCAAGCGGATGCTGGAGGACGGCTACATGACCATCAAGGTCAAGACTCCCTGCCTGATCACCTGCATCAAGGAGCTGAACGAGCCCCGCTATATGAGCGTGGGCGGTGTGTTCGAGGCTTACGGCAAGCCCATGACCACCTACGACTATGAGGCGCTGAAGGACGATCCCCTGATCGACGCCACCACCATCGGCCTGAAGGGCTCTCCCACCAACATCTTCAAGAGCTTCACCCCGCCCCAGAAGGGCGCCGGCATGATGCTGGAGGGCGCCGACAAGGCGACCTGCGAGAAGCTGGCCGACATTCTGGCGAAGAAGCACATCATCTGAGAAAGGGGATAAACGAATATGTCTAATTTCAACAGCGCCGATATCGCTGCTTTCAAGGATGTGTGGGTCTTCTGCGAGCAGCGCGAGGGCAAACTGATGCCCACCGACTTTGAGCTGATCTCCAAGGGCCGCGACTTGGCCGACGAGCTGGGTGTGAACCTGTGCGGCCTGCTGCTGGGAGGCGAGGGCATCGAGTCCGCTGCCAAGGAGCTGGGCGGCTACGGCGCCGACAAGGTGCTGGTGTGCGAGAGCCCCCTGCTGGCCGTCTACAACACCGATGCCTATGCCAAGGTGATCTGCGACGTGATCGAGGAGCTGAAGCCCGAGGCGTTCCTGATCGGCGCCACCAACATCGGCCGTGACCTGGGGCCCCGCTGCGCGGCCCGTCTGCACACTGGACTGTGCGCGGACTGCACCCACCTGGACGTGGATGTGGCGAACTACATCCAGTTCCTGCGTGAGTCCAGCACCCTGGACGTGGACAGCCAGAAGTGGGATATGGAGGACCGGAACCTGAAGATGACCCGTCCGGCCTTCGGCGGCCACCTGATGGCCACCATCATCTGCCCGCGGTTCCGTCCCTGCATGGCGACGGTGCGCCCCGGCGTGATGAAGAAGAACGTCTTCGACCAGGCCAAGGCGGATGCGTGCGAGATCGTGAAGCCCAGTTTCCAGCTGAGCGAGAGCGACCTGAACACCGAGGTTGTGGAGGTCGTGAAGGCCGCCAAGAAGCTGGTGGACCTGATCGGCGCGGACTACATCGTGTCTGTGGGCCGCGGCATCAGCAAGGATGTCGAGGGCGGCATCAAGCTGGCTGAGGAGCTGGCGGACGTCCTGGGCGGCGTCGTGGGCGGCTCCCGTGCCACCATCGACTCCGGCTGGCTGTCTGCCGACCATCAGGTGGGCCAGACCGGCAAGACGGTGCATCCGAAGGTGTACATCGCCCTGGGCATCTCCGGCGCCATCCAGCACAAGGCCGGTATGCAGGACTCCGAGTGCATCATCGCGGTGAACAAGAACGACACTGCGCCCATCTTCGAGATTGCCGACTACGGCATCTGCGGCGACCTGTTCAAGGTCACCCCCATGCTGATCGAGGCCATCAAGGCCGCCAAGGCTGCGAAGTAAGCGAATAAAAGCCAAGAGCCGCACGGGCAAAGCCCGTGCGGCTCTGTTCTGTTTGAACACCTATGGGGGATACCGGCAGTTCAGGACTCTGCGCGCTCGGCGGCACAATCCGGATGCTCTGCGACAAACTCCGCCTCAGCCTCCGCCAGGATCTTTTTGTCTGCCTTGGTGGTGAGTTGGGATTTATCGAATTTGGCGAACAGGTCCGGCCGCCGTTCCATAGTGCGCTTGTAGCTCTGCTTTTTCCGCCAGGCAGCCACCTTACCGTGGTCACCGGAGAGCAGGATCTCCGGCACTGCTCGACCGTGCCATTCAGCCGGGCGGGAGTATTGGGGATATTCCAGCAGCCCGTTCCAGTGGGATTCCTCCTCAAAGCACTCCGCATCCGGCAGAACGCCGGGCACCATGCGGCACACCGCGTCCGCCACCGCCATGGCGGGGATCTCTCCACCGGTGAGGACGAAGTCCCCATGCTGATCTCCTCGTCCACACACTCGTCCAGGAACCGCTGGTCCACACCCTCATAGTGGCCGCAGACCAGGATCAAGTGGTCATATCGCGCTTTCAGCTCCTTGGCAACTTCCTGGGTGAAGGTGCGGCCGCAGGGGGAGAGGAAGATCGTCCGTCCGGGGCCGTAGGTCTCCACGATGTGGCTCCAGCAGCGGTACAGGGGATCTGCCTGCATGACAGCGCCCCGGCCGCCGCCGTAGGGATAGTCGTCCACCTGCATCTGCCTGTTGGTGGTGTATTGGCGGATCTGGTGGCTCTGGATGGAGATATAGCCTCGCTGCTGGGCCCGGCCCAGGATGCTCACGTTCAGCATGGCGTCCACTGAGTCTGGGAACAGCGTCATGATGTCAATTCTCATCCGTGGCCATCCCTTCCCAAACCTGGACCTCCATCCGGTTGGCGTCCAGGTCCACCGATTTGATAAACACATCCGGCACGGCGGGGATCAGATACTCCCGCGCTCCCCTGACCGTGTAGACCTTGTGAGCGGGATAGGAGTCCACCCGGGTGATCTCGCCCAGCGTCTCGCCGGTGGCGGCGTCACAGACGGTCATGCCCAGCAGCTCCGCATCAAAGCAGGCGCCCTCCGGCAGCTTGGCGTCTGCCCGGCGGATATACAGGTTCTTACCCTTCAGGGCCAGGGCCGCGTTCATATCATCCACGCCGGGGAACTTCATCAGCACCAGGGACTTGTGGACGTGGTTGGCGGTGGGGGTGACGGGGGCCCCGTCCAAATAGAACGTCTGGAACTGGGTCAGGAAGGCAGGGTCCTGGCCGTCCGGCTGTACCCGCACCTCGCCCCGGATGCCGTGGGCGTTGACGATGCGGCCGATTTTGATGGTTTCCAATCTCATAGGAGCGCTCCTTTGGGAAGTGATGGCACGCCGGGCCGTCTCCGACCCGGACAGGAGGCAGGCGGGCCCCGTACCCTCCTGCCTGACAACGTTTATTGGCTTGTTTCTGTGTCCGCCCTTCCCAGGGCGGAGGCGGGGAACAGAGAGATGGTCCCGTTGTCGTTGAGATAGCGCAGCAGGGACAGCAGGATGGGCAGGCCGAACAGGCCCACGATGCCAAACAGGTGGTTGCCCACAAACATGCTCATCAGTGTCAGCACAGGATGCAGGCCGATCTGTGCCCCCACGATCCGGGGCTCGATGATGTTGCGGATGACGGTGATGATGACGTACAGAACCAGCAGTGCGAAGGCGTGGGGAAGATCTCCGCCCAGCGCGGAGAGAATGACCCAGGGGATCATGATACCTCCGGTGCCCAGAACGGGGAGAATGTCGAAAATAGCGATCAGCAGCGCCACCAGAATCGCACGGTTCACGCCGATGAGGGTCAGACCGACGGATAGTTCCACAAAGGTGATGGACATGATGAGGGCGTAGGAGCGGATGCAGACGAACAGCGTTCCCACCACATACGCCTTGACCTGGAGTACCAGATTCCGGGTGCTCCCCTGGAGGCAGCCCAGGCAAAACCGCACGATCTTCTGGTAGTCGACGGCGATGAAGAATGTGGAAATCACCATCAGCAGCAGCCGGATCAGGAAGCCGGGCAGGGAGGTGGCGAAAGAGGTGGCCATGGACACACCGCCCACCAATACGACGGAGAGACTGGAGACCAACTGCCACAGCATATTGAGCAGCTGGGACTGCAGCTCCTGCAACGCGGACATGAGGGAGGGGTCCAGCTTGGCCAGCAGCTCCTCCAGCCAGGCGAAAAAGTCAGTGAGCTCCGGGAGAATATAGGCGGAATAGAGCGAGGGAATCTGCTGCACCACAGATGTGATAGTGGCCGTGATCCGGATTCCCGCCAGCGCCAGCAGCAGGCCGATGGTGCCGTATGTGAGGACCACCAGCAGTACCGCCACCAACCCCTTGGGCGCGTGGAGCACCCGGGAGAGGAAGCGGATGGGGCGGCGCAGAACATAGGCGATCAGAAACGCCAAGACGAACGGCAGCAGTAGCGGCAGCGCATACTGCAGCAACAGATAACTCAGCACCAGAATCAGCGCTAGATAGGTCACATCAATGATGAATTTTTTCTTTTTTTCTGTGGACACCAAAAGCCTCCAATCCCACAGGCAGCGTCACCTGACGCTTGCGGTGTAGTACAAGTAAGCAGTGGAACGGGCTGGCCGAAGCGGCGGGGCCGCAGCCCGGACAGCGGCAGCGAAATGATCGAAAAAGGAGGAGGCCTGGCCTCCTCCTTTCGGATCTGGCGGAAGCGGCCCGCCGGATGATCGGTTCAATCTACAATATCTACGGAAACCTTCTGGCCGGTGCGCTGGGCATAGGACCGGATGACAGTCCGGATCTCCTTGGCGATGCGGCCCTGCCGGCCGATGACCTTTCCCATGTCGTCGGGGGCGACGCGCAGCTCCAGCGTCAGCTCCTGGGGACCCTCCACCTCAGTGACAGAGACGGCCTCCGGATCATCCACAAGGTTTCTGGCGATGTAGAGCAGCAACTCTTTCATGCCCGATCCTCCGGATCAGAGGACTTCTACTTTTTTCAGCAGAGCTCTGACGGTGTCGGTGGGCTGGGCGCCGGACTTGATCCAGGCCTGGGCGCGCTCCGTGTCGATCTTGATCTCAGCAGGGGAGACGCAGGGGTTGTAAGTGCCGATCTCCTCGATGAAGCGGCCGTCCCGGGGGAAACGGGAGTCCGCTACCACAACGCGGTAGAAAGGAGCCTTCTTGGCGCCAAGGCGGCGCAGTCTGATTTTCACCATAATTTGTTACCTCCAACAGTAAACTCGAAATTTTTTATCTATAAATGCATAGCACTTATATCCACTTTATTTCAGCCGCTTCTTGCGACCGAAGCCGTGCATCCGGCTGCCCAGGCCGCCGCCTCCCATTTTGGAAAGCCGTCCCCGGGTCATCTGCTTGGTCAGCTGCTGCATCATATCGAACTGCTTCAGCAGCCGGTTCACATCCACCACCTCCAGGCCGCAGCCGGCAGCGATGCGCTTTTTCCGGCTGGCGTTCAGGATCTGGGGATTCTCCCGCTCCAGCGGGGTCATGGAGAGGATGATGGCCTCCGTGTGGGCCAGGGCCTTGTCATCGATGGTGGCACCGGCCATCTGGCGGCCCAGAGCACCGGGCATCATGCTGGCGATCTGGCTCAGGTCACCCATATTCCGCAGCTGCTGGAGTTGTTCGTAGTAATCCTGCAGCGTCAGGCGGTTTTTCCGGAGCTTTTCCTCCAGCTTGGCGGCCTGATTTTCGTCGTAGGTCTGCTGGGCCTTTTCGATGAAGGACAGCATATCGCCCATACCCAAAATGCGGGATGCCATCCGGTCCGGATGGAAGGGCTCGATCATATCCAGCTTCTCGCCGGTACCCACGAACTTGATGGGCTTGCCGGTGGAGGCCCGAATAGAGAGAGCAGCGCCGCCACGGGCGTCGCCGTCCAGCTTGGTCAGCACCACGCCGTCGATGCCCAGCGCCTCGTCAAAGGCAGTGGCGGCGTTCACCGCATCCTGGCCGGTCATGGCATCCACCACCAGCAGGATCTCATTGGGATGGACGGCAGCCTTCATCCGCTTCAGCTCATCCATCAGGGACTCATCCACATGGAGCCGGCCGGCGGTGTCCAGGAAGACCATATCACTGCCGTGGTCCCGGGCATGGCGGATTGCATTCTCTGCAATCTGCACCGGGTCACCCTGACCCTGCTCGAATACCGGCAGGTCCAGCTGGCCACCCACCACCTTCAATTGCTCGATGGCGGCGGGACGGTACACGTCGCAGGCGGCCAGCAGGGGCCGCTTGCCAAGCTGGCGGCGCATCAGCCCCGCTAGCTTGGCGGTGGTGGTGGTCTTGCCGGCGCCCTGCAGGCCCACCATCATCACAACGGTGGGACCGCTGTTGGCCATGGAGAGCCGGGCGGTGCCGCCGCCCATGAGCTTTGTCAGCTCTTCGTTGACGATCTTGATGACCTGCTGGGCGGGCGTGAGGCTGTCCAACACGTCGGACCCCACAGCCCGCTCTGTCACGGTAGCCACGAAGTCCTTGACCACCTTATAGCCTACGTCGGCCTCCAGCAGGGCCAGACGGACTTCCCGCATGGCCTCCCGGACGTCGTTCTCTGTCAGGCGGCCCTTGCCCCGCAGCTTCTTGAATGTTGCGTTCAGTTTTTCGGTGAGCCCTTCAAATGCCATGCGATCATTCCTTCAAAGCGGTGGCTTCCGCGTGAATCAATTCCGCCAGCTCAGTCAGACGGGGGTCCTCATACTGGCGGTAGTTGATGGTCTTCAGCTCGGCGGCTGCATCCTCGATGGCCTGCAAATGGCCCCGCATCTGCTCGAAGCGCCGGATCAGGCCGGTCTTGTCCTCCACCTCCTGCATGACGCCCTCCGCCCGGACGATCACGTCCCGGACGCCCTGGCGGGAGATGCCGGCGTTTTCCGCGATCTCAGCCAGAGACAGGTCCTCATTGTAATAGAGGTCAAAGAATTCCTTCTGCCGCTCGGTGAGGAGTTCGCCGTAAAAATCGAAGAGCATGGTCATGCGGTATGTCTGATTTTTCATGAACTCCCTCATTTCTGTAAAGCTGTATTCCTTTACAACGAGAAATAGTTTACAGGATTTTGCCGGAAAAGTCAAGGGGAAAAACGAAAGAAATCCGGAAAAAATTCCCCTCCGGCAGACCGGAACGGCTTGCCAAATCCGCGTTTGCGGCATAGACTGAGAGGGACTGAACAGAACGGAGGGAGTTTATGGTATTCGACGCGCATTCGGATCTGCTGTACGATGTGACCCGGCGGCGCCTGCTGGGGGAGCGGCGGGTGCTGGAGCACCACCATCTGGACCGGCTGCGGCGGGGCGGCGTGGAGGGGCTGGTGCTGGCCGTCTGGGCCAGCGGTCCCCGAGAGACGTTCTGGAAGGACACCGCCTGGAAGGATCCTGCATCCAATTTGGGCCGCACCCATCAGATATTTGCCTGTGCCCGGGCAGACCTGGCGGAATGTCCGCAAATCCGCCCGGTCCACACCGCAGCGGAGGCAGAGGCTGCCCGGGCAGCGGGCCAAATCTACGCCTTCCTGGCGGTGGAGGGCATGGCGGCCATCGGCGGGAACCCCGCCGGCGTGGACTGGTACTACGGCCAGGGCGCCCGGCTGGGGATGCTCACCTGGAACGAGACCAATGCCCTGGCCGCCGGAGCCGGAGGCGATCCTCAGGCGGGGCTGACGGAGGCGGGACGCCGGGCGGTGCGCCGGATGGGAGAACTGGGGATGGTGGTGGACGTGTCCCATCTGAACGACGGCGGCTTCTGGGACGTGATGGACCTGGCCGCCGGGCCGGTGATCGCATCCCACTCCAACTGCCGTGCCCTGTGCGATGTGCGCCGGAACCTGTCCGACGACCAGCTGCGCCGCATCCGGGACACCGGCGGCGTGGTGGGGCTGAACGCCTTCCACGGCTTTGTCCACGCCGAGCCCCGGCAGCAGACCGCCAGGACCCTGGCCCTCCACGCCGTCCACATGGCGGAGGTCATGGGGGTGGAGCATGTGGGCTGCGGCTTCGACTTCTGCGAGTTTATGGGCCCTGGAAACGAGGGGCAGAGGGCCTGGAAAGCGCCGCCCACATCCGGAACCTCTTCTACTGGCTGGAAAAGCTGGGGATGAACCGGCAGGAGCTGGAAATGGTCGCCCGGGGCAATTTTCTGCGGGTTCTGGCGGGGCCAGACCTGCCGCCGCAATGAGAAAGACAGCTGCTCCCCATCGGAGCAGCTGTCTGATTTTCTGCATCACGGCTGTGTGAAGCCTAGATAGCGGGTGCCCTGAAAGGTCAGGCGGCCCGTGTCCCCTTCCACCAGGAGACCATACTCCCGGCCACTGACGGAGAACTCCATCCGGTCACCGCTCTCCACCTGAAAGGTGACATAGTACCGGGTGGAGGTGGTCATGTGATGGGTCTCGCCTCCGTGGTGATGGTGGGAGACATCGATCCGCTTGGCCACCACAGTGGCCTCCACCGTCAACCGGGGGAGTTGTTGTTCCGGTGCCACTGGCTGACACCCCGGACGATCATCACAATGAAGAGACAGAGCACCAGGGCGAAGATCAGAAAGAACAAAATTTCGAATCCGCCGCCGAACATAAAGGAGTCTAAAAGCCCCATGCCGCCAAAGCCGGGCGTGGTCATGAAGATCCCACCTTTTCCTCTTGTTGAGACTGATTTTACCAGATACCGCATAAGTCGGCAAGAAAGAATTTGAATTATGGGAAGAGATATACTATAATAATCCCATGTTGTATTCCACAGAAGAGGAGTTGAGACCTTGGAAAGAACCAGAATCCAACTGGCCGACGGGGTGTATCTCACCTATCTGCCGGCCAGAAAGTTCAAGACCAGCCTGCTCTCCGCCCAGTTCGTCACCCCGCTGCAGCAGGAGACTGCCTCCGCTTATGCGCTGCTGCCGGCCATCCTGCGCCGGGGCACGGTGCGCTATCCCGACCTGGGGGCGTTGTCCGCCCGGCTGGACCGGCTGTACGGTGCCTCTGTGGACTACACCGTCCGCAAGCAGGGCGAGAATCAGTGCGTAGGCTTCGTGGCCAGCTTTATCGACGACAGCTACATCCCCGGTGGGGAACAGCTGCTGGAGCCGGTGGCGGAGCTGTTGGGAGAGCTGCTGTGCGATCCCGTGACCGAGCGGGGCCGCTTTGTGACCGCTTATTTTGAGGGGGAGAAGACCAACCTGATTGACGCCATCCGCAGCCAGGTGAATGACAAGCGGGAGTATGCCTACGCCCGATTGCTGCGGGAGATGTGCGACGGGGAGCCCTACGGCATCAGCCGCCTGGGCGACGAGGCGGGTGCGGAGAAGCTGCAGATGCCAAAGCTCCACGCCCTGTACGGAGAGCTGCTTGCCACCGCCAGGCTGGAGCTGTTCTACTGCGGCAGCGCATCCCTGGAGCGGGTACGGGAGGCGTTGGCCGCAGCTTTCGCCACGTTGCCCAGGGATGGGATCCGGGACATCGCTCCGTCCACGCCCCATCCGGCCCGGACCGAGGTGAAGCGGGTGGAGGAGGCCATGGACGTGACTCAGGGCAAGCTGGGTATGGGCTTTGCCTGCGGCAGCGACGACTACGCCGCCGCGCTGATGGGCAATACCCTGTTTGGCGGCAGCAGCAACTCCAAGCTGTTTTTGAACGTGCGGGAGAAGCTGTCCCTGTGCTACTACGCCTCGTCCGCCTACCACCGGCAGAAGCGGCTCATCACCGTCTCCTCCGGCATTGAGTTCCAGAACTACCAGAAGGCCTATGACGAGATCATGGCCCAGCTGGCCGCCGTGCAGGCTGGCCGCCTGGAGGACTGGGAGCTGGAGGGCGCCCGCAGTACGCTGCTGAATGCCTACGCCTCCATGGGAGATTCCCAGGGGAAGCTGGAGAACTTCTACCTGGGCCAGGCGGCCACCGGACAGGAGGACACGCCGGAGCTGCTGGCGGAGCAGGTGCGGCACGTGACGGCGGAACGCATCTTTGACGCCATGCAGACCGCCTCTCTGGATACGGTGTACTTCCTGAAGGGAAAGGAGACTGCGGAATGAAGCAGACGTTTTACGAGCGGATCGGCGAGTCCGTCTACCGGGAGGTGCTGCCCAACGGATTGCAGGTCTGCGTGGTCCCCAAGCCGGAGCACGCCAAGAAGTACGCCTTCTTTGCCACCCGGTACGGCGGGATGGACACCCGCTTCTGTCTGGACGGTAAGTGGCTGGACACACCGGCGGGCATCGCCCACTATCTGGAGCACAAGATGTTCGACACCAAGGAGGGTAACGCCCTCCAGGAGCTGGCGAAAAACGGCGCGGAGCCCAATGCCTTCACCTCCAACGCCATGACCGGCTACTACTTCGACTCCACGGAGCACTTTGAGGAGAATCTGGAGATCCTGCTGTCCTTCGTCTCTATCCCCTATTTCACGGAGGAGAGCGTGGCCAAGGAGCAGGGCATCATCGGCCAGGAGATCCGCATGATCGAGGACAACCCCGACTGGCAGCTCTACACCCGGATGATGCAGGCCCTGTACCAGAAGAGCACTGCCCGCACCTCTATCGCCGGGACGGTGGAGAGTATCTCCCACATCACAGCGGAGACGCTGTACGACTGCCACAAGGCATTCTACACCCCCTCCAACATGATTTTGACAGTGGTGGGCAACGTGGATCCGGTCCATGTGGCGGACCTGGCCCGGCGGATCCTACCCCGGGAGGGCGGGCCTGCGATCCCCCGGGACTACGGCCAGGAACCCGCCCAGGTGGCGGCAAAGGAGACCCGCATGGCCATGGAGGTCTCTGCCCCTCAGTTCCTGACGGCCTACAAGTGCGCCCCGGCGGCGGACGGGGAGGACTACCTCCGTACCGCCGTTCTGGGAGACATGGCCTGCGACATCCTGCTGGGGGATTCCAGCCACCTGTACCAGCGGCTCTATGAGGAGGGGGTCATCAACACCAGCTTCGGCGGCGCCTTTGAGATGATGCCGGGCGTGGCATACCTCTATGCCGGCGGCGACAGCAAGGACGCCCGCCGGGCCGCCGCTGAGATCCAGAGGGAGGCGGAGCGCCTGGCAGCGGAGGGCATCGACGAGGACTATTACCAGCGGGTGCGCCGGGCGTCCTTCGGCTCCAACCTCCGGGGGCTGAACTCCTTTGAGAACATCGCCGTGACCCTGACGGAGGGGTATTTCCACGGCTATGATCCCTTCCGCTTCCCCCAGGTGTTCGACTCCATCACCAAAGAGGACGTGGCCGCCTTCCTGCGCCGCAATCTGACCGCGGAGCGGGCTGTGCTCAGCGAGATCGTGCCTAGGGAGAACTGAATCCAAGACAGAGAAAGAGGGGGAACCCCATTTGAGAGCATTACAGGATATGCCCATCAGCTTTCCCGGCCTGTTCGGGGACTGGTCCTTCAATCCCGACCCTATCGCCGTCCATATCGGCCATGGGATCTACTGGTACGGCATCATTTTGGCCATCGGCCTGCTGGCGGGCCTGGTGCTGTGCATGAAGCAGGCCAAGCGCTACGGCCTGACAGAGGACAATGTGCTGGATATGGTGCTGTGGGCGGTGCCCAGCTGCATCATCGGCGCCCGCCTTTACTATGTGATCTTCTATCTGGACCTCTACCGCAACGCCGATGGCAGCTTAAACTGGGGCGAGATGGTGGCGGTCTGGGACGGCGGCCTAGCCATCTACGGCGCGGTGATTGCCGGGGCCATCGTGGCATTTTTCTACACCCGGCACAAGAAGATCAAGATGGGCGCCATGACGGACCTGGCGGTGATGGGCCTGCTGCTGGGCCAGTGCATCGGCCGCTGGGCCAACTTCATCAATCGGGAGGCCTTCGGCGCCGAGACCACGCTGCCCTGGCGGATGCGCCTGTGGACCAGCGCCACGGAGTATATCGAGGTCCATCCCACGTTTTTCTATGAGAGCCTGTGGAATCTGATCGGGCTTCTGCTGATCCTGCTCGTGGTCTCCAAAGCCCGCCGGTTCGATGGGGAGAACACCTGGTTCTACTTCCTGTGGTACGGCCTGGGCCGGTTCTGGATCGAGGGGCTGCGGACGGACAGCCTGTATCTCTTTAACTGGACGTTCCTGGGGCAGCCCATCCGGGTGTCTCAGGCGCTGAGTCTGCTTCTGGCAGTCACCGCCGCGGTGATGCTGTTCTACAACATCAAGATCAAAAAGCACTCGCGGGATGAGTTGCTGGTGAATCAGGTGGCGGCGGAAGCCGTCGAGGGGACGGCAGAGGCGGATATTTCCACGGCGGAAGCGGGAGAGAGTGTCCCTGCCGGACAGGAGGAGCCGGAGCTCCCCCAGCCGCCGGAGACCCAAAACGGGGAAGGGGGAGAGACTGATGGCAACACGCATTGACGGCAAGGCGCTGGCGGCCAAGGTCAAGGCGCAGACGGCAGAGGCAGCGAAGTCCCTGTACCGGCGGCCGGGCCTTGCGGTGATCCTGGTGGGGAATGACCCCGCCTCCCGGGTCTATGTGACCGGGAAGGAAAAGGACTGCGCCGAGTGCGGTTTTTTGAGCTTTGAGCACGCCCTGCCGGAGGACACCACACAGGAGACGCTGCTGGACCTGATCCAGGAGCTCAACCGCGACCCGCAGGTGGACGGCATCCTGTGCCAGCTTCCTTTGCCCGGGCATCTGGACGAGGAGGCGGTGCTGAACGCCATCGCCCGGGACAAGGACGTGGATTGCTTCCACCCCTATAACGTGGGCCGCCTGATGATCGGTGATCCGGTGTTTCTGCCATGCACCCCTGCCGGCGTCATGGAGATGCTGCGGGAATACGGCATCCCCGTCCGGGGCAGGCGGTGCGTGGTGCTGGGCCGCAGCAATATCGTGGGCAAGCCCATGGCCATGCTGCTGCTCCAGCAGGACGGCACCGTGACGGTCTGCCACTCCAAGACGCCGGGACTGGCGGCCATCACCCGGGAGGCGGACATCCTGGTGTCCGCTGTGGGCCGGGTGGGTCTTGTCACGCCGGGTATGGTGAAGGAAGGGGCCGTGGTCATCGACGTGGCCATGAACCGGAACAGCGAGGGCAGGCTCTGCGGCGATGTAGACTTCGCCGCGGTAGAACCCAAGGCATCCTACATCACTCCGGTGCCCGGCGGCGTGGGGCCCATGACCCGGGCCATGCTGATGCGCAATATCCTCACCGCAGCCCGGAACCACCAGGCGGAGAAGTGAACAGACGAAAAGAGCGCCGCGGCTTTTGGCCGCGGCGCTCTTGATTTGTATGGGGAGAAGCTACCGTTCCTCCCGGAAATACGCCAGACCCAGGCTGGCGGGGGGCTGATTCTCCTTCTTGTTCCGCAGGGAGACAAAAATCAGCACCGCGATGGTCACGAGATACGGCAGCATGTTGAAGAGGTACGTGTCCCGCCGGCCCAGGCCGGGGATGATGAGGTACACCCAGAACAGCAGGCCGAACAGGTAGGAGCCCCAGATAGCGTTGACTGTCCGCCAGGTGGCGAAGATCACCAGCGCCACGGCCAGCCAGCCCAGGGACTCGATGGTGCCGTCGTTGGCCCAGGTGCCCTTGATGTAGTCCATGGTGTAGTACAGGCCGCCGAGACCGGAGATACCGGCGCCCACGCAGGTGGCCAGGTACTTGTTGCGGGAGACGTTGATACCCGCCGCATCGGCTGTGGCAGGATTCTCACCCACGGATCGCAGGTTCAGGCCCGGCCGGGTGCGGTTGAGGAACAGCTGCAGCACCACGGCCAGCACAATGGCCAGATATACCATGAAGCCATAGCTGAACAGCAGCCGCCCAGGAAGCCCCAGGTCCGACAGGCCGGGGATGGTGGCCCGGTACACGGCGCTGGTGGCGGCTACGGAGATCTGGCCCACGCCGCCGGCCATGGAGTTCAGGGTGCCGCCGAAGAAGTTGGCCACACCGCCGCCGAAGATGGTCAGCGTCAGACCGGTGACGTTCTGGTTGGCCCGGAGGGTGATGGTCAGGAAACTGTACAGCAGACCGCCCAGGGCGGAGGCGGCGAACGCCGCCAGCAGAGAGATCACCAGACACACGAAACCGGAGGGATCGGGATTGTTGAACTCATAGAAGAAGGAGGCCGCCAGTCCCGCAATACCGCCCAGATACATGATCCCGGGGACGCCCAGGTTCAGGTTGCCGGATTTCTCTGTCAGGATCTCGCCCATGGCGCCGAACAGAATGACGGTGCCGAACTGGATAGCAGACTGAATCAGCTGAACAATTTGGTCGACGCTCATTTGGCCCCCTCCTTTCCGCCCCGCAGGATGATGCGGTAGTTGATGAAAAATTCGCTGCCCAGAATGAAGAACAGGATGATGCCCGTAATGATATTGGAGGCGTAGTCATTCAGGTTGAACTGGGAGGCGATCTGAATGGCGCCCTTCTGCAGAAACACCAGCAGGAAGGAGATCAGGATCATCACAAAGGTGTTGAACTGAGCCAGCCAAGCCACGATGATGGCGGTGAAGCCACGTCCGCCGGCGGTGGAGGTGGAGATGGTGTGGCTGGCGCCGGCCACGGCGATGAAGCCTGCCAGACCGCAGATGGCGCCGGAGATAGCCATGGTGCGGATGGTGACCTTCTTCACGTTGATGCCGGCGTACCGGGCGGTGTTCTCACTGTCGCCCACCACGGAGATCTCATATCCCTGCTTGGAATATTTCAGGTACAGGAACATCCCCACCGTCAGCAGCAGCACCAGGACAACATTCAGGCCGTATTCCTGGCCGAACAGCTCCGGGAACCAGCCGTCCTTGGTCCGCTGGTTGATGACGCCCACGGTATTGGAGCCCACGGGATTTTCCCACAGGGCCACAAAGTAGCTGGTGAGCTGGATGGCCACGTAGTTCATCATCAGGGTGAACAGCGTTTCATTGGTGTTCCACACAGCCTTGAAGGTGGCGGGCACCATGCCCCACGCCGCACCAGCCAGCAGGCTGACCACCGCCATGATGACCAGCAGCAGGGGGGTGGAGATATCGCCGCCGAAGGCCCGCATAAACCCGGCGGTGACGATGCCGCCGATGAGGATCTGTCCCTCGGCGCCGATGTTCCAGAAGCGCATCTTGAAGGCGGGGGCCAGCCCCACGCCGATGCACAGCAGCATCATGGCGTCCCGGACAGTAACCCAGCTGCGCCGGGGGGTGCCGAAGGCGCCGTCAAAGATGCCCTCGTACACCTGGAAGGGGTTCAGCTTGGTGACGGCGAAGATGAAGATGCCGCTCACGACCAGGGACAGCAGCACCGCGATGATCCGGATGGCCCATGCCTTGGGGCGGGCGATGCCGTCCCGCTTGGCGATGCGGAGCAGAGGCTCCCTGTGGGTCTTACCCTGTGTCATGCCTCCTTCGCCTCCTTTACAAAGCGGGTCATCAGCAGGCCCACTTCCTCTTTGGTGGTGGTGCGGCCGTCCACAATACCGCTGACCTGGCCGCCGCAGAGCACCAGGATCCGGTCGCACAGCTCCAGCAGCACGTCCAGGTCCTCGCCCACATAGATGACGGCCACGCCTTTCAGCTTCTGCGCCGTCAGCAGGTTGTAGATGGTGTAGGAGGTGTTGATGTCCAGGCCCCGCACCGCGTAGGCGGTCATCAACACCGAGGGATTCTGGGCGATCTCACGTCCCACCAGCACCTTCTGCACGTTGCCGCCGGAGAGCCGGCGGACCGGCGTGTTGATGCTGGGGGTCAGCACATCCAGTTCCTCCTTCACCCGCTCCGCCAGCTGGCGGGGCGGCTTGCGGTCCAGCAGGGGTCCCCGGCCGGAACGGTAGGTCTTGAGCATCATGTTGTCCGCCATGCCCATGGAACCCACCAGTCCCATGCCTAGCCGGTCCTCCGGCACAAAGGCCATGGACACGCCGATGTCGTGGATCTGCCGGGGATTCTTGCCCAGCAGCTCCTCACCGCCCTTGTCCACCGGCACATGCTGACCGGCGATGGGTTCGTCGGGGGCGGGGGGATGATAGATGACGTGGGACCCGGGCTGGGTAACCCGCAGGCCGGCGATGGCCTCCAGCAGTTCCTTCTGGCCGCTGCCGGAGATGCCGGCAATGCCCAGAATCTCCCCGCCGTAGGCGTCGAAGGAGACATGGTCCAGAGCCTTGATGCTGTCGGGAGTCAGGACCGTCAGATCCTTCACCTCCAGCCGCAGGTTGCGGTCCTCCACCAGGGGACGGTCGATGTTCAGCGTTACCGCATGGCCCACCATCATGTCCGTCAGCTTCTGGGGAGAAGTGTCGCAGGTGGCCACGTCCCCGATATAGCGGCCCTTGCGGAGCACCGCCACCCGGTCGGACACGTCCATGACCTCGTGGAGCTTGTGGGTGATGATGACCAGGGCCTTGCCGTCTGCCTTCATATTCCGCATGACATCGAAGAGCCGGTCCGTCTCCTGGGGGGTCAGCACGGCGGTGGGCTCATCCAGGATCAGGATGTCTGCGCCCCGGTAGAGGACCTTGATGATCTCCACCGTCTGCTTCTCCGACACGGACATGTCGTAGATCTTCTTGTTGGGATCAATGGAAAAACCATATTTCTCACTGATCTCCAGGATTTTGGCGGAGGCGGCCTTCAGATCCAGCTTGCGCTCTCCGTCCAGCCCCAGGACGATGTTTTCCGCTGCGGAGAACACGTCCACCAGCTTGAAGTGCTGGTGGATCATGCCGATGCCGCAGGCAAAGGCGTCCTTGGGGGAGGCAATGGTGGTGGGCTCGCCGTTCACCAGGATCTTCCCTTCGTCCGGGAAGTAGATGCCGGCCAGCATATTCATCAGCGTGGTCTTGCCGCTGCCGTTCTCCCCCAGCAGGGAGAGGATTTCGCCCCGCCTGATCTCCAGGGAGATATCGTCGTTGGCAACCACCTTGCCGAACCGCTTTGTGATGTGCCGCAGTTCAATGGCAGTGGTATGTTCCAAACAGATCATCCTTTCTTTTAGTGTCGGTTCCGCGCCATGGCCGCAGGCACATGCCTGCGGCGCGGGCCTCCGGAGGGAAAAGAAAAGGGAAAAAAGACCCCGGCGGCCGATGCCGCGGAGGGGATGGAGCGATTTGAGAGAAAGGGGCTGCCAAAGGGCAGCCCCTTTCGTTGGATATTTAGTTGTTGTTCAGCTCAGTGATGCCGTCGATCCGCAGGGAGAAGTACGGAGCGGAGCGCAGCACGGACTCCTGGAAGGCGCCGTCCACGATGGCCTCGCCGGTGTCGTTGACAAAGTCGCCGTCGCTGTCCAGACCGAACGCAGATGTCACATGACCGTCGGCGTCCACCTGATAGGACCCGTCGGCAGCGGGCTGGCAGGTGAACTTGGAGGTGTCGAACACCTTCAGGCTGCCGTCCTTGATGCTGGACCAAGCGGCGTCCACGGCCTCCTGGGTGCCCTCGGCGCACTCAGGCCCCAGCTTGGAGATCATCACAGCGTCCTCACTGATGCCCACGGCATAGTCCACGGGCACTTCCTCGCCGGCGATGAACTTCTCCAGGGTGTCCCGGTACAGGACGGACCAGTTGTTCTGGGAAGAGGTCAGAGCGGCGGTGGGCGCCACTTCCAGCATATCAATGTTGTAGCCCACAGAGTAGACCACAGAGCCGGCATCCTTCTGCGCCTGGACGGCGGAGGGGGCACCGGTGGAGTCGGCGTGCTGGCCGATGATGACGCAGCCGCGGGCCATCAAGGCATTGGCGGCCTCGCCCTCAGCCACGGGATCATACCAGGAGTTGGTGTACTGGACCTCCATGTAGGCCTCGGGAACCTGGGTCTGGATGCCCAGCAGGAAAGCGGTGTAGCCACAAACCACCTCGGCATAGGGATAGGCACCCACATAGCCCACCTTGGGATCGGTGACGGTGCCGGCGTCCATCAGCTCTTTCAGCTTCATGCCGGCCACCACGCCGGAGACGTAGCGGGACTCATATGTATAGGGGAACAGGTTCTTGTAGTTGTCCAGACCGGAGGTGGCGGCCATGTCGCCGGTGCAGGAGACGAAGGTAACGTCGGGATAATCCTCGGCGGCATCCAGCATGTAGCTCTGGTGGCCATAGGAGTCAGAGAAGATGATATTGCAGCCCTCTTCCGCCAGATCCACGGCGGCGTCATAGCAGTTTTCATCCTCCGCGATGTTGTAGCGGAAAATAACCTGAGAATTGGCATCAATACCTAACTCTTCACAGGCGGCAGTCAGGCCCTCGATATGGGCCGCGTCATAACCGGAGTTGATGTCGTGGACGCAGATCAAACCGATCTTGACATCCGCGGCGCTGCCGCTGGATTCCTCATTGGCGGCGGGGTCTTCGGCGGGGCTGCCGGTGCTCTCCTCGTCGGAGCCGCCGCAGGCCGCCAGGCTGAGCGCCATGACCAGCGTCAGCAGCAGTGCAAGGAACTTCTTCATTCTACTTTCCTCCTTAAAATAAAATTGGGTGGATCACTGCAAGGGACAAAGCGGGGTGTTTCCCCTCTCTATTGCCATCATACAGGGTCAAACGGAAAAATTCAACCGGATTTTTACTTTTTTTAGGCGGATAGACCAAAAAAATACCGACCTAAATAGGTCGACCTTTGGCAGTGTGCACAATAATAAGACGAAAAAGACAAACAAGGAGAGCGTTTTTTTCGCTCTCCTTGTAGAAAATTGACAGATTGACCTTTTTTGGATCTTACATGGAGACGGCGGTGCCGGTTTTTCCGGCGATGCCGTCCTTGGCCTTCTCCAGCAGGGTGATGAGGGCTGTGCGGCCGGGCTTGGACGCGGCGAACTTCACGGCAGCCTGGACCTTGGGCAGCATGGAGCCGGGGGCGAACTGGCCTTCCGCCTCGTACTGCCGGGCCTCCTCCGGCGTCAGGTGATCCAGCCACTTCTGATCCGGCTTGCCGAAGTTGATGGCCACCTTCTCCACGGCGGTGAGGATGATGAGGGCGTCCGCGTCCAGGCTCTCCGCCAGCAGCTCGGAGGCGAAATCCTTGTCGATGACGGCGCCTGCGCCCTTCAGGTGGTTGCCCTCCGTCCGGTAGACGGGGATACCGCCTCCGCCGCAGCCAATGACTACCTGGCCCGCCTCCATCAGCGTACGGATGGTCTCGATCTCCACAATGGCTTTGGGTTTGGGAGAGGCCACGCAGCGGCGCCAGCCCCGGCCTGCGTCCTCCATGACGCAGTTGCCCCGGCGGCGCATCTCCTCCGCCTCCTCCTCAGTCATAAAGGTACCGATGGGCTTGGAGGGATTCTGGAAAGCCGGATCCGCCGGGTCTACCTCCACCTGGGTGAGGACGGTGGCCACGGGCTTTTGGATGCCGCGGTTCAGCAGTTCCTCCCGCAGGGAGTTCTGCAGGTCATAGCCGATATACCCCTGGCTCATGGCAGTGCAGACGGACATGGGGGCGATGGGATGGCTGTGATCCTCCCGGGAGAGGGTGGTCATGGCGATGTTGATCATGCCTACCTGGGGGCCGTTGCCGTGGGCCACCACCACCTGATGGCCCTCCTGAATCAGGTCCACGATGGCCTTGGCGGTGTGCTTCACAGCGACCATCTGCTCCGGCAGGTTGTTGCCCAGGGCGTTGCCGCCCAAGGCGATAACGATACGTTTGCCCATAGTTGGTGTATCCCTTCTTCACAAATGATAGTGGTCGAACCTATCAGATAGTTTTGGCGGGAACGCCCGCGCTATTCCCGCCAAAACTTGAAATTTTTAGAACGATCAGAACAGCTTCCGCTTGCTGCCCTGGTCCAGGGCCATCAGCGCGGAGACCGGGTCCTTCACTTTGCTCATCAGGATCATGGCCGCGATGATGTAGGGCTTGTAGCTGGCCTCCTTGTACAGGGGCACCAGGTACCGGTCGAACACGGAGTTGTCCACCTCGCCCTCCGGGCAGCTGAGGCCGGTGATATCGGCGGGCAGGCAGTGCAGGTACAGGGCCTTGCCGTTCTTCGTCCGCTTCATCATCTCTTCGGAGCAGGTCCAGTCCTTGTGCTGGGCGTTCTGGGCCAGCAGCTGCTTCTCCAGAGCGTCGATACCCGCCTGGTCACCGGCCTGATACAGCTTGGTCCGCTGCTCCATGGCGGCAAAGGGCGCCCAGCTCTTGGGATAGACGATGTCGGCGCCGTCGAAGGCCTCCTCCATGGTGGAGACCTTCTTGTAGGAGCCGCCGGTGGCCGCCGCGTTCTTCTTGGCGATCTCCTCCACCTCGGGCATCACATCATAGCCCTCGGGATGGGCCAGCACCACGTCCATGCCGAACCGGGTCATCAGGCCGATGACGCCCTGGGGCACGGACAGGGGCTTGCCGTAGCTGGGGGAGTAAGCCCAGGTCATGGCGATCTTCTTGCCCTTCAGGTTCTCCACACCGCCGAACTCATGGATGATGTGCAGCATGTCCGCCATGCACTGGGTGGGGTGGTCCACGTCGCACTGCAGGTTCACCAGGGTGGGCTGCTGTTCCAGAATGCCGTCCCGGTAGCCCTCCTTCACGGCATCCATGAAGGTCTTCTGGTACTTGTGGCCCTCGCCGATGAACATGTCATCCCGGATACCGATGACGTCGGCCATGAAGGAGACCATGTTGGCGGTCTCGCGGACGGTCTCGCCGTGGGCGATCTGGCTCTTCTTCTCGTCCAGGTCCTGGACGGTCAGACCCAGCAGGTTGCAGGCGGAGGCGAAGGAGAACCGGGTGCGGGTGGAGTTGTCCCGGAAGATGGAGATGCCCAGGCCGGAGTCAAAGATCCGGGTGGACTTGTTCCGCTCCCGCAGGTCCCGCAGGGCGTCGGCCACGGTGAAGATGGCCTCCAGCTCCTCGTCGGTCTTGTCCCAGGTCCAGTAGAAGTCGGACTTGTACATGTTGTTGATGTGCAGCTTTTCCAGATGCTTGGCCAGCTCGATGGTCTTGGACATATTCAGCACTCCTTGTAATATGTGAAATTGTAGATGTATGGCGGCTCCGCCGCAGCGAAAGGAAAAACCAGGAAAAGGGTCTAGGGAAAAACCCAGGTTTTTCCCAGTTGATTTGCCTCCGGCAAATCAAGCAAATCGAATCATTTTCGCCGCGGCGTGTACGTGGCGAAAATGCCTTGACCCAGCCCCCCTTCGAAGCTCACCGGATATCGTTATCCGTGAGGCTCTGCCGGAACTCGGTGACGTCAGCGGTCTTGTTCTCGGGCTTGTACAGGCCGGGTACTGCGGCGTACAGGGCGGCACAGGTCACCAGATCCTGCTTCCAGGTGATCTCATTGGGGGCATGAGCCTGGGACTCGGCGCCGGGGCCAAAGCCCACGCAGGGGATGCCATATCGGCCCTGGATGGACACGCAGTTGGTGGAGAAGGTCCACTTGTCGGTGAGGGGACGGCCCTCCCGCAGGTGCATGGCGTCCCGCTTCTGGTCCGCGTCGGCATGGCCGATGCGCTTGTCGCCCCACAGGGCATGGTGAGCGTCCACCAGCGCCTGGACATGGGCGGCGCTCTCCTTGTTGATCCAGGTGGGGAAGAAGCACTCCGTCTCATAGACCTCGCCGGTCCAGGCGGGCCGGTCATACATGTACATGCTGACCTTCACATCGTCTCCGTACTTCTGGACGGCGGGCAGCTGCCGGATCTCCTCCAGGCAGGAGTCCCAGGTCTCGCCGGCGGTCATGCGCCGGTCGATGGAGATGGCGCAGCTGTCCGCCACAGCGCAGCGGGAGGGAGAGGTGTAGAAGATCTGGCTGACGGTGCAGGTGCCCCGGCCCAGGAACTGGGCGTCCTCGTAGTGCTCCGGATTGAATTCCGGATTCAGCATCTTCACCAGACCCTTCACCCGGTTGGAGGGGCCGTCGCCGCTCTCGTTCAGGGCCCGGACATCCTGGAGGATGTCGGCCATCTTGTAGATGGCGTTGTCGCCCCGCTCCGGCGCGCTGCCGTGGCAGCTGACGCCCTTGACGTCCACCCGGATCTCCATGCGGCCCCGGTGGCCCCGGTAGATGCCGCCGTCGGTGGGTTCGGTAGACACCACGAACTCGATCTTGCTGCGGGCGTCCTCCTGACCCTGGAAGTCCTTGTTGACGATGTACTGCCAGCACATGCCGTCGCAGTCCTCTTCCTGGACGGAACCCACCACCATGATCTTGTAGCCGGCGGGGATCAGGCCCAGATCCTTCATGATCTTGGCGCCGTACACGGCGGAGGCCATGCCGCCCTCCTGATCGCTGCCGCCCCGGCCGAAGATGACGGCGTCGTCCTCATAGCCCTGATAGGGGTCGGCCTCCCAGTTGTTGATGTTGCCGATGCCCACGGTGTCGATGTGGGAGTCGAAGGCGATGATCTTGTCGCCGTCGCCCATCCAGCCGATGACGTTGCCCAGGCCGTCGATCTCCACCTTGTCATAGCCCAGCTTCTCCATCTCCGCCTTGATGCAGTGGACAACCTCCTTCTCCTCACAGCTCTCGCTGGGGTGAGAGATCATCTCTCGCAGGAACCGGGTCATGTCGGCCTGATAGCCTTGGGCCGCCGCTTTGATCGCTTCAAAATCCATATCGCTGACCTCCATATCAATGTTTGGAATCCCGTCATTTCCACATCACGGATTGGCTTACCTATCCCTATCATAGCATAAGAAAACAGGATGTCAAACAAAAAATGAGAAAACCTAAAAATTTTTTTGAATCTCCGGCGCGGAATGCGCCGTCCGGCCGAAATGATTGCAAAACCAAAGGGCTTGTGATATATAATGGTAGAGTAAAAAGAACAGCAGATTTGGGATGGGGAGAGCTTATGCCGATACCGGAAAACGTGGAAAACCTGCGGAGAGTTTCCGCAAAGAGCAGCATTTATCAAGTGGTATGCAGCTGGATCATCACGGGTGTGCTGAAGCCGGGAGAAAAGATCGTTGATTCCGAGCTTGCGAAGCGATTCAATGTCAGCCGGACCCCGGTGCGGGAGGCCATTCAGATCCTGGAGGGACAGAAGCTCGTCTATGTGGTGCCGGGCCGGGCTACGGTGGTGGCGGATATTGACCCTGCGGATATTGAAAAATGCTACCGGACGCTGGCGGAGCTGCAGGGACTGGCGGCGGAGCTGGCCTGCGGCAGCCTCACGGACCGGGAACTGGAGCAGCTGGAGCGGATTCACGCCGCCTTTGTGGATGCCTGCGGCCGTAATGACGGCACCGATGCGATCACGCAGGACAACCTCTTCCATGACGCGATTGTCCGCGGGGCACACAACGAGTATGTGGAGGAATTTTCCCACACGATGATCCTCCATATCCAGCGGATCAAATACCATTATTTCCACTGTGACCGGCTGCGAAAGATTTCCGTTTCCCAGCATGGGGAAATCCTTCAGACCATCCAGGCCCGGGACAGCGCCCGCGCGAAGGAGCTGATGCGGAGTCACTGGCTCTGCTCCATGGAAAATAGCCTGCGGGATGTTGCGGGCATGATCCATGGAGCCGGCGCAGAATCCGGACAGGATGTTCTGACAAAGTAAAGATGGGAAGAAAAAGCCAGAGAGAGGACGCGGAGAGAATCCGGGTCCTCTCAACGTTTTCTGGGCGAATTCCATAAAATTGTATCCGGCCTCTGGTACGTTCCGTAGAAATCCTTTGGAGAGGCCGGGCTTTCGTTGACTTCCACAAGAGTGCGGTTCATAATGAATATGCGATATATTACATATTGCATATAAAGTATGACAGAGGTTGAGAAAGGAGCAGAGACATGGACAGAGACCAGCGGCTGATTGCGTTTTGCCAACAGGCTGTTCGAATCCCCAGTCCCTCCGGGCAGGAACGGGAAGTGGCCCAGCTGATGAAGCGCAAGATGGAAGAGTATGGTTTCGACGAGGTGCTCATCGACAGGTATGGCAGCGTACTGGGCCGGATGCGGGGCCGCCGGCCGGGAAAGACCATCCTTCTGGATGGGCACATTGACAATGTGGATGTGATCGACGCCGACGAGTGGACCCATGACCCCTTTGGCGGCGAAATCGACCAGGGGCGGATTTACGGCCGGGGCACATCGGATATGAAGGGCAGCGTGACGGCCATGATCTCTGCGGTTGCCCACTTTGCCGAGGACAGCGGCCGCGACTTTGCCGGAGAGATTTGTGTGTCCTGCACCGTTCATGAGGAGTGTTTTGAGGGGGTCTCCTCCCGGGAGATTACCCGGCTGGCGAAGCCGGACTTTGTCATCATTGGCGAAGCGACGTCCACCACTGTCAAGATCGGCCAGAGAGGGCGCGCGGAGGTGGTTGTGGAAACAGAGGGGGTGAGCTGCCATTCCTCGAATCCGGACAAGGGCGTTAATGCGGTCTACCACATGATGGCTGTGATCGAGGAGATCCGCCGGATCATCCCCAACGAGCACCCCATTCTGGGAAAAGGGATTCTGGAGCTGACAGACATCATCTCGTCCCCATATCCGGGCGCCTCGGTGGTCCCGGCCCTCTGCCGGGCCACCTTCGACCGGCGGACCCTGACAGGGGAGAACGAGGCCGTGATTCTCGGCCAGGTGGAGGAGGCAATCGCCCGCGCCAGGGAAAAGATCCCCGGCTTGAAGGCGCGGACCTATCTGGCAGAGGGGAAGGAGGTCTGCTGGACCGGGGAGGCCATCGCCGCGAAGCGGTATTTCCCGGCGTGGCTCATTGATGAGGACAATGAATATGTGCAGAAGGCGCTGGCCGGTCTGAAGAAAGCGGGAATCGAGGCGCCGATCTCTCACTTCTCTTTCTGCACAAACGGCAGCCACTTCTGTGGCGAGGCGGGGATTCCCTGCATCGGCTACGGCCCCTCTTTGGAGAGCCTGGCCCATGTGCGGGATGAATACATTGAAATTGAGCAGCTGACAAAGGCATGCAGAGGCTTCGCCAGCATCCTCCGGGAGCTGACACAGTAGAGCGCGGACTAGAAATCACGAATTTAAAAGGAATGGTTATAGCATTGGAGTAAATCTGATTATTATTGATAAGGAGAATGGACCGTATGGAACAGATTTTGAAATCAATCTCCAGCTTTCTGTGGGGTGCTCCAGTCCTGATCCTCCTGGCCGCCGTTGGGCTGCTGTTTGGATGTAAGACAAAATTTTTCCAGTTTCGCAAGTTCGGCTATATTTTAAAGAATACTGCCGGCGAGATGTTTAAAAAAGGCGGCGGCGCAAAAGGGAAGGAAGGAACGCTGACGCCGCTGCAGGCGGTGAGCTCCGCGCTGGCCGGCTGCGTAGGAACGGCGAACATCGCAGGCGTGGCCACCGCCATGGTGGTGGGCGGCCCTGGCGCCGTGTTCTGGATGTGGGTCGTCGCCCTGCTGGGAATGCTGACGAAATGCGTTGAGGTTACGCTGGGCCAGTACTACCGTGTCAAGGGAGAGGACGGCGTTTATTATGGCGGCCCCATGTACTACATTGAGCGGGGAATGGGCAGAAAGTGGAAACCCCTGGCCGTCATTTTCTCTGTCACTATCATTTTGGGCGGCCTGGGAACCGCTGCGTTCGCCCAGCCCTATACCATGTCCACCGCTGTGCAGAACAGCCTGGGAATTCCCGCATGGATTACCACCGTGGCGGCGGCCGTCATCTGCGGCGTGGTTCTGCTGGGCGGCGTCAAGTCCATCGGCGGCTTCTGCGAGAAGCTGACCCCCGCCATGTGCCTCATCTATGTGGTGGGAGTGC
The DNA here is from genome assembly GCF_005121165.3 of Dysosmobacter welbionis. Classification (NCBI taxonomy): domain Bacteria; kingdom Bacillati; phylum Bacillota; class Clostridia; order Eubacteriales; family Oscillospiraceae; genus Dysosmobacter; species Dysosmobacter welbionis. The sequence goes on from NZ_CP034413.3 coordinate 3,215,519, forward strand.
TGGGCGTGATCATCATAAATCTGGAACATGTGCCCGCCGCCTTTGCGGCGATTTTCCGCTATGCGTTTGCACCCATGCCCGCTGTGGGCGGTTTGGCGGGCTCCACAGTTGCGCTGGCGCTGCGGCAGGGCGCCGCCCGCGGGACCTTCTCCAACGAAGCGGGCTGCGGCTCATCGCCCATCACCCATGCGACCGCCATCACCGATCACCCCTTTAAGGAGGGGATGTACGGCTGCTTTGAGGTATTCGTGGATACGCTGGTGGTATGCACGATGACAGCCCTCGGAATTCTCTGCGCGGGCCCTGAAATCTGGCAGTCCGGCCTGGAGGCGGAGGCGCTGACCATGGCCGCCTTTTCCACAGCGTACGGCAGCACGGTCGGCAAGCTCCTGGTCACCATTCCTCTGGCGTTGTTCGCATTCTCCACTATGGTGGGGTGGGAGATCAATTATGAATCCGCGTTCTTCTATTTGTTTCCCAAGGGAAAGCAGTCCAAGGTGTTCAAGTACGCCATCCGCATCCTGTGGCTGGTTCCCGGTTTCCTGGCTCTGGGGAAGACGCCCCAGGTGATTTGGACCATTGTGGATATAGTCTCGGGCTTCTGGTGCATCCCCAACGCCATCGCACTGCTGGCCCTGTCCGGTGTGTTCATGAGGATTTACCGGGATTATGAGAGCAAATACATCAGCAAGACCAAGCCGGTCTCCCAGCCCCTTGAGTATGTCGGGAAGGATTGACTGTCAGGCGGCGCTTGGGCGTTGACAGGCCGCTTCCAAGCGCAGAAAGCTGTGGACAGAGCATCAGGCGGCATCCGCAAACGACGTGGATGCCGCCTGATTTTTGGGACCGGCGGAGATCAAACACTTTTTTCGCAGACCTAAAAAAATATTTGCTAAAACATTGCAATCTCGGCTGGATGCTGGTATGATGCAGATATGAATATCGCTCTGGAAAGTGAGAAGGTGATCCCCTTGGAGAGCAACCGGCTGGAGATGCTCAAGCAGATTGCAGATGCCTTGGCGGCCCAGTTCGGGCCAAACTGTGAGGTTGTGATTCACGATTTGTCCGCGCAGAATGCGGAACACCCCATTGTCTATATTGTCAACGGCCATGTCACAGGCCGCAAGGTGGGGGACGGGGCCTCCTATGTCGTGGTGGAGCAGCTGACCACCAATGACCCGGCGCCTCGGGACCATTTGGCCTACCTGACCCGGACGCCGGACGGCAAGATCCTCAAATCCTCCACAGTCTATATCCGTAACAGCAAGGGCAAGGTCTCCGCCATTCTGGCCATCAACTACGACATCTCCAAGCTGCTGATGGTGGAGAGCGCGGTCCACGATCTGATCTCCACCGGCGAACCCCAGCAGGAGGAACCGGAGAAAATCGTCAACGTCAATGATCTGCTGGAGGAGCTGATCCAGCAGTCGGTGTCCCTGGTGGGCAAGCCCGTGGCCCTGATGAACAAGGAGGACAAGGTGCGGGCCATCCGCTTCCTGAATCAGAACGGCGCGTTTTTGGTGACCAAGTCCGGCGACAAGATCGCCAAGTATTTCGGCATCTCCAAGTACACTTTGTATTCCTATATCGACACAAAACAACAGGAGGGCAAGTAAGTATGATTGATCTGACCATCAACAAGACGGGCCTGGAGCACAATCTCCGCAAGGCGAAGGAAAATCGCATCATCATCCCCACCATCGCCCAGATGCAGCACCCGGAGACCATCCCGGAGAAGATCCGGGAGCGGCTGAAGACCGTGGGCCTCTGGGATGTGGATCCCCTGAACCTGTTCCGCATCACCTGGAAGAATGAGGCCAAGGAGAGCGGCGGACTGTTCCAGGCGGTGCCCAACTACATCGAGCTGCCCCCGGCGCTCACCGGCGTCCCCTGCCGGATCGTGGCCATGGTGGGCAAGTGGTTCCCCACCGGCTGCCACAAGGTGGGCGCCTCCTTCGGCTGCCTGGCCCCCCGTCTGGTGACCGGCCAGTTCGACGTGAACAGGCACAAGGCCGTGTGGCCCTCCACCGGCAACTACTGCCGCGGCGGCGCCTTCAACTCCCGGCTGCTGGGCGCCCAGGGCGTGGCCATCCTGCCGGCGGAGATGAGCCAGGAGCGGTTTGACTGGCTCCATGAGATCGGCGCCGAGGTCATCGCCACCCCCGGCTGCGAGTCCAATGTGAAGGAGATCTTCGACAAGACCAACGAGCTGAAGCAGGATCCCCAGTACATGATCTTCAACCAGTTCGAGGAGATGGGCAACCCCCTGTGGCACTACAATGTCACCGGCAACGCCCTGGCGGATGTGTACGAGGCCATCAAGCGCCCCGGTGACCGGTTCGCCGGCGCGGCTTTCACCTCTGGCTCCGCCGGTACCATGAGCGCCGGTGATCTGCTGAAGGAAAAGTATCCCCATCTGAAGCTGGCGGTGGGCGAGGCCCTCCAGTGCCCTACCATTCTGGAAAACGGCTTCGGCGGCCACCGGATCGAGGGCATCGGCGATAAGCACATCCCCTGGATCCACAACGTGAAGAACACCGACATGGTCATCGACATCGACGATGAGGACAGCCAGCGGCTGCTGCGCCTGTTCAACACCCCTGAGGGCCAGGCGTATTTGAAGAACGAGCTGCACCTGGACGACGAGCTGATCGAGAAGCTCACCTGGCTGGGCATCTCCGGCATCGCCAACGTGCTGTGCTGCATCAAGATGGCGAAATACTATGAGTTCACCGAGCGGGATGTGGTGGGCACCGTCCTCACCGACTCCGCCGTCATGTACGGCAGCCGCATCCAGGAGCTGAACGACCGGTATGGCGCCTACAATCCCCATGAGGCGGCCATGGACCATGCACTCCACATGCTGGGGCTGAAGCTGGACAACATGCAGGAGCTGACCTATGCGGACCGCAAGCGGGTCCACAACCTGAAGTATTACACCTGGGTGGAGCAGCAGGGCAAGACCGTGGAGGAGCTGAACGCTCTGTGGTACGACACGGAGGGCACCTGGGACACCGTCCACGCGCAGGCCAAGGACCTGGACGACCTGATCAACGCTTTCAACGAGGCCACCGGGCTGCTGAAAGACCTGTAAAACGCCGCAGGGCGGGGCAACCGCCCCGCCCTGCTTATTTATGTCTCCTCCGCGCGGATATAGGCATCCTCAGCCTCCTGCTGAATGCGGACCAGAATATCCCAGGCCCGGCTGGTCTCCTGCTGGTCCAGGGCCTTCAGAGCGTCGGCGATGCCGTTGAACAAAATCGTATAATATTGGGGGAAATTTTCGCGTTCCATATCCGCCACCTCCATAATATGTATTATATTGCACTATAAATTGTAATGCAATATGCAATATTATAAACGTGCGCATAACGCAATACGATTCGTCATATAAAAATATGGCGAGGTGTGCTATGCGGAAATTCAAAATTCCTAAACCAGAATCAACAACGAACAAAACGATTCGTTTCCCCAACAGCGTTATTGACGCGGTAGAGGAGGCGATTCGTGGAACAGAATGTACGTTTTCCGCCTTTGTGATCGAAGCTACCCGGGTGGCTCTTGAGAATCTTCTGGAGGAGGAAACGTCAAAAGAGGAGTAACGCTATGAAACACGTTTTGTACGGCAAATGCGTCAAGTGCGGCAAGACCTACGACGCTGTGCCGGATCTGACCAACTGCGAATGCGGCGGCATTCTGGACATCGTCTACGATTATGACTACATCAGGACCCGGCTGACGAAGGAAAAGCTGGCGGCCCGACAGGACCATACCATGTGGCGCTACCGGGAGCTGCTGCCTGTGGAGGAGGACACGCCCAACACCCCCCTGCGGGTGGGCTGGAGTCCCCTGTACGAGGAGCCCCGCCTGGCGGAGCAGCTGGGCCTGAAGCGCCTGTGGGTAAAGGACGACGGCCAGAACCCCACCGCCAGTCTGAAGGACCGGGCCAGCGCCATGGCGGTGGCCAAGGCCCGGGAGGCGGGGGCGAAGGTGATCGCCTGCTCCTCCACCGGCAATGCCGCCAGCTCTCTCGCGGGCAACGCCGCAGCGGCAGGCCTCAAGACCTACATCTTCGTCCCCTCCCGGGCTCCCAAGGGCAAGGTGGCCCAGCTGATGACCTTTGGCGCCACGGTCATCTCCGTCCAGGGCAGCTATGAGGAGACCTTTGAACTGTCCAAGCAAGCCATTGACCGCTGGGGCTGGTACAACCGCAACGCCGCCATCAACCCCTACCTCTCCGAGGGCAAGAAGACCGTGGCCCTGGAGATCATGGAGCAGCTCTCCTGGCAGGTGCCGGACTATATCGCCATCAGCGTCGGCGACGGCTGCACCATCGCCGGCCTCTGGAAGGGCCTGAAAGACCTGTATGCCATTGGCTTCATTGACCGCCTGCCCCGGCTGATCTCCGCCCAGGCGGAGGGCTGCTGCCCCATCAACCGGGCCATTGCGGAGAACAAGCCCTGGGAGCCCATGGAGGAGAACACCCTGGCGGACTCCATCGCCGTGGGCGTGCCCCGGAATGCGGACAAGGCCCTGACGGCGATCCGGGAGTCGGACGGCATCGTGGTGAATGTCTCCGACCAGGAGATCATGGCCGCCCAGCAGCTGCTGGGCCGGACCTGCGGCGTGTTCGGAGAGCCCGCCGGCGTCACTGGCGCCGCCGGCGTGAAGAAGCTCTGCGAGCAGGGCGTCATCGGCAAGGATGACACGGTGGTCAGTGTGGTCACCGGCAACGGCCTCAAGGACGTGGCCAACGCCATTAAGGCCGCGGGAGAACCCATCTCCATCCCTTCCGACATGGACCGCCTGCTGGTGGCCTTTGCAGAAAAAGGCATCACTGTGGAATAAGCGGCAAGGGGCCGGCGGGAGACCGCCGGCCCTTTTTCTCGAAAAATTTTCTGATCCGCGCAACGATCCTCTCCCGTTTTCCGATGATATAGGTGAAAGCAGCTTTCATAAAGAGAGGGACTACCGTAGCGGATACGGAGAGGAAGCGGGGCGTTCCTCCGGGAAGGGCCTGCTGGGCCCGGTCAGCAGGCGGCACAGAGCCTTCTTGACTTTTCCCGCGCAGATTATATAATAATGTACGGTGCCTCCCGGGCACCATCCACCTGAGGGAATGAGAAAGAGGAGGCACCTGATATGACGTATCCCATGACCGTGGCGGGCCTGCGCCGGGACCTGCCCATCTGCAAAGTGACGGATGACCTGTACATCGGCGCGTTTATCGTGTTCGGCGATGCGGAGCTGACTGTGGCCTGCGCCCGGGAGCTTTTGAAGCTGGTCCCGGCGGAGGACTATGACTACATGCTGACGGCGGAGGCCAAGAGCATCCCCCTGATTCATGAGATGGCCCGCCAGTCCGGTGCGAAGAAGTATTTCATCGCACGAAAGGGTCCTAAGGCATATATGCCGGATCCTATCCACGTGGAAGACACCTCCATCACCACCGCGGGAACCCAGCGGCTGTATCTGGGCCGGGACGATGCGGAGCTGATCCGGGGCAAGCGGATCCTGCTGATGGACGATGTGATCTCCACCGGCGGTTCCCTTCACGCCATGGAACAGCTGGTGGCCCTGGCGGGCGGCACCGTCACCGGCCGGGTGGCCGTCCTGGCGGAGGGTGAGGCCGCAGAGCGCAGTGACATCAAATTTCTGGAAAAGCTGCCGGTGTTCCATGCAGACGGTACTGTAAAAGACTGAAGTGAAGAGAGACCGGGCGCGCCGCTGACTCGCGGCGCGCCTTTTTCCGCATACGCTTGCAAAATCCTGGAAGAATGGTAGAATAAAGGCACGATGAAAACGAAGCATGTGGTCTATTGACTTCCGCACGTCAACGCGCCGGCGGCAGTGCGCTGCACCGCCGCCGTCACCGGCCGGGTGCCCTCCAGGTGCCGCTGTGGTTTCTGTTCAGCCTGCCTATGCTGTACCACATCGTGGTGGAGGACCGGCAGAAAGTGGGCTGGCCTGTCCATGACTGGCTGCCGGAGGCCAGCGCCTTGTGCTGTATGGAGGTACTGCCGTACTGTTCGCTGGCTATGCGGCGCCGGTATCCGGCGGAGGGGGGAGTACGTCCGCCGCTTTGGGGACCGGGACGACGGCCACCTGCTTCGGAGCCTGTTCTGCATCTTCGCTGTGTCGCCCTATCTGATGAAGACCCGGAACATCGCCCAAAACTATATCCGGGACGCAGTGGAGATCGCCCGAGCAGAACAGGATATCACACAGAAGCGGGCGGCGGGGATGGAGCACTTCGGCCTGCTGCACGTGCGGCTGGCGGTCTATGTGCGAACGGACCTGTGCCCGGGACCGGGAGATCGAGGTGAACATGACCGTCAAAAAGGAGATGTCCCCGGACACGGTCATCAAGCTCCGGTTCGACCCATCGGACACGGCGGACGTGGTCTATCAGCGGTTCAATGCCAAAGTCCAGGAGGTGAAGAACGTCTTGGAGGACACCTCCTTCGGTGCGCTGGCCGGCGCGTTCCATCTGGCGCCGGGTCTGCTGCTGAAATTCTTGGTGTGGGCCCTGCAGGTCAGCGACTACTTCGGCTGCCTGCCCGGATCCATCACCCATCTCTCGCACTTCCACGGGTCGTTGTACATCACATTTATGGCATCGCTGGGGATTCCGCCCATTTTCCATCGCCTGTACGATTTCGGCAATGTGCCGGTATTCTGGTCTTTCGGCCGGAAGCGGCAGGCGTTTGAGTACCAGTGGGACGGCACGGTGGCCCGGCGGAGGTAGGTGGACGGCTGCTTCGTCACGGACGAGTGGATTGTGGACGGATTCTATTTCGCGGTCGCCATGCACAGTTTTCAGAATCTGATCCACGGTCCCTGGCAGCTGGACGAGCCGCCGGAGGAGGCCGTGCAGGATCAGCCCTGATATAGAGAGGAGGTCGTTTATGACGGACCACACCGTACCGCCCATCGGAATGCGGATGATCAAAACCGCGGCGGCAGTGCTGATCTGCCTGCTGGTGTCCATGGCCGTGGACCGGGAGGATATGCGCATCTATTCCTCCATCGCGGCGCTGCTGTGCGTTCAGCCCTATGCGGAAGATACGAAGCGCATGGCCATCCAGCGGATTGTGGGCACAGCCATCGGCTCTGTGTTCGGCATCGCCACGCTGCTGCTGGAGATGGCCCTGGATATCCAGGGGACTTTGGTGGGCTACATCGTCATCGCTGCGGTGACCGTGCCCAACCTGTGGATCGCCGTGGTGCTGAAGTCCTCCAATGCGGCGGCCCTCTCAGGCATCGTGTTCCTCAGCATCACCGTCACCCATGTGACGGATGCCAGCCCCTGGATCTTCGCCTGGTACCGGGCGTCGGAGACGCTGGTGGGCATCGCGGTGGGCATCGCCGTCAACGCCTTCCAGCTGCCCCGCCGGAAGCGGCGGGACGTGCTGTTCGTCTCCGGCCTGGACGGCTTGCTGCTGACGGAGCAGGGGACGCTGACACCGTACAGCCGGGTGAGCCTGAACCGGATGCTGGACGACGGGATGCAGTTCACCCTGTCCACCATGCGCACACCCGCCTCTGTGCGGGAGGCCACCCGGGACCTGCGGCTCCGCCTGCCCGTCATCGTCATGGACGGCGCGGCGCTGTACGACATGGAGAAGAAGCGGTATCTCCATGCCTGCGTCCTGCCCAGGGAGCTGGCCCTGCGGTGCGAGGCGGTGTTCCGGGCCCAGGGCATCCACTGCTTTCTCAACGGTGTACTGGATGATAACCTGATGATCTACTACGGGGAATTCCACCACGAGACGGAGCGGGCGATCTTTGAGAAGCTGCGGACATCCCCCTACCGGAATTATGTGAGCAGAAGCTACTACAAGGATTGCCCCATTGTGTACCTCATGGGCATTGATCTGACGGAGCGGATGCAGGCGCTGTATGACGCACTGGGGGAGGCGGGCCTGTTGGAACAGGTGAAGGTGCGGTTCTACCCTGCGGCGGAGTATCCCGGATACAGCTACCTGAAGATCTATGAGCGATCCGCCTCACGTGAGGCCATGCTGGAGCGGCTGAAGCAGGATCTGGGCATGGAGCGGAGCGTGGTGCTGACGACGCAGGAGGGCTGCGGAGACGTGGTGATCCGCGGCGGCGCCAACCAGGCGGTGAAGCGGCTGGGGCGGCTGTTTGAGCCCTATCTCTGGGAGCAGAAATAACACGGACGGAGCTGCGGCTCCGTCCGTGTTTTGCATTCGGAAAGAAAACCGGAGCAGGGACTTGACAAGTGTGGAAGCCTGTGTATAATATGAAGTATCCTTCATGTGAAAGACGCTTCACGAGAAGGGACCTTCACATTTATGGAAAGGGGAGAGAGACCATGAAAAACCGTGTACGGGAGCTCCGGACCGAGGCAGGCATGACCCAGCAGCAGCTGGCGGATCTGGTCCACGTGTCCTCCCGCACCATCATCTCCCTGGAGAAGGGGCAGTACAACCCGTCCCTGCTGCTGGCGTACCGACTGGCGCTGGTGTTCCGCACCACGGTGGAGGACCTGTACTGCCTGGCGGAGAACAAGGAACAGGAGGACCGGGAAAATGAGGAATGGACATAAGGGCCGTATGGCCTGCGGAATTCTGGAACTGATGCTGGGCGTGGGGCTGATCTTGTACATCTGTCTGGCGGACCGGCAGCGGATTGGTCTGGCTGCGGTGGCCGCGGTGGTGGTGACGGCGGGACTTGTGACCTTCTGTACCGGTGCAACGGCGGTTCCGGCGAAGCGTAAGGAGGAAACTGTGCAATGAGAATTTATTACAAAAAGAAATTTTGGGCCGGCGTGGGAGCTCTGCTGCTGGGCCTGGCCCTGCCGGGCACCTGTTTGTTCGTGGGCTGGGAGCGGTTCGACCTGAAGGACGCCGTGCTGACAACGTTCATGGTCCTCAGCGGAATCAGCGGCATTCTCCGGAGCCTGGACCGGGAGAAGGCCCGGCAGGACCGGGACGAGGACCGGGACGAGCGCACCCGGTACAACACGTACCGCAGCCGGGCCCTCACGTTCCGGGTGCTGTTTTGCCTGAACTTCGTCATACTGGCCGGGTGCTTCATCGGTTGGTGGCGGTCAGGTGAACAGGAAGTCTACATCCAGACGGCTGTTCCCTGCATGGTGCTGTTTATCGTGGGCTGGATCACCCGGATCGCCAGCGATTTCTACTATGAGTTCAAGGGGTGAAAATGAGATGCGCATTTATAATAAGCGGAATTTTGCTGCCGGGATCCTCAGTCTGGCTCTGGCGGTGGCTTGCGGCGTGGTCCTGGCGGTGACGGGATTCCAGACGAAATGGCTGATCGCCCTGGTGCTCCTGCTGGCCGCTGGCGGCTTCGATCTGTGGTGGTCTCTGTCCCGGGAGTCCAGGCTCCCGCGGGTGGATGAGCGGGACCAGGCCGTCAGCCGGAAAAGCGCCTGGCTGGCCTACCGGATTGTGGCTAACGGCTGCTGGATCGTGAGTCTTGCGGCCCTGGTGGTCTATGGAATCAGCCGGATCCCGGCAGCTCTGGCGGTGACCATCACGCTGGACGCTGTGACCATCGGGGCTTTTGCCGCCCTACAGGGGGCTGAAGTCTACTATGAAAAACGGATGTGAGGCCGCCGGCCCTCTGGAAAAGGAGAACGTATGGATCGAAGCGAAGATTTGAAACAGGTGCGGGACCTGCATCTGGTCCGGGATGAGCGGGACAGGGAGGTGGAGGCGGCCGCCGGACTCCGGGCGGGAAACGCGGTGGTGCTGGTGAGCCAGCTGCTCTCCGCCGTCTGCCTGCTCCAGGATGATCCGGCCTGGATGGCGCTGCTGTCCCTGACGCTCGTCTGGGGGGGCGTGAAGGGCTTCTGGCGATTCAGACAGGACCAGGAGAGGATCTATTTGGTGTGGGGCCTGCTGACCTGCGCCGGAGCGGCGGCGCTGCTGGGACTCTATTTCCACCGGGCCTGGTCTGCCGGGATGTCGTTCACCAGACTGCTGGGCTACGCAGTGCTGTGCCAGGTGCTGACGGTGGCCGCCGGACTGTTATTTGTGGCGCTGCTGCTGGGTATCTTCTGGCTGGCCCACAAGCTAGGGCATATAGAGGGAGAGCGTTGGGAGCAGTATTTCCAGTCCGTGTCCACCGCCGGACTTCTGCTGCGGGTGGGTGCTGTGATGGCGGTGGCCCTGGCAGCGGTGGCGGCCCTCAGCGTTCCCCTGTTCGCCCGGTTGGGCTTTCAGGAGCCGGGACTTCTGGCCGCGCTGTTTTTTGTGGCAAGGGGCGCGTACCTGCTTAACAAATTCAGCCGCCGGCGGGACGAACTGATCCAGAAGCTCCTGAAGCTGAAACGCTGAGCTGCTTCAGCCTGGTGAAGCGGCACGGGGGCAGACTTGTACAACCTGCCGGAATCTCTCGGTGTTTGCAGGGAGAATTTTCTCCAGAGGTGCCTATTATGCGGACTGCCGTGAGATGCTATCATAAAATGGAAATCCCATCGTGGAAAAACAAATACTGAGATAGAAATAAGTCCGCTGGGCGTAGTCTATGGAGCGATAGGCTGCGCCCTCTTTTTCTGCTCAGGACAAGGAGTGTTTCGATCATCATGCCAAAAACAACTGTACAGAAAGTGATCTTCGGTCTGCTGATGTCCTTTTTCATGGTGCTGGCCATGGAGATGTACAACACAGGCCTGCGGAACGGCGGTCTTACAAACGCCGGGATCCTGAACGCCCTGCGGGAGCTGCCGCTGATGTTTGCGCTGTGCTTCCTGACCAGCACAGTTGTCGGAGAACCCCTGGCCGCCCGCCTGGCGGCACGGCTGGCAGTGCCCCGGGAGTGGCCCTTTGCCGCCGTTCTGGCCCGGTCCGCCATGACGGTGTGCGTCATGTGTCCGGCCATGAGCCTATGGGCTACGGTGATCTTCCAGCAGCCGGGGATCGAGTTGGTGCCCTCCTGGCTCCAGACGGTGGTCTGCAATTTTCCCATGGCGTTTTTCTGGCAGATCTTTTTCTGCGGTCCGCTGGTGCGGCGGCTGTTCCGGCTGCTGGTGCCCTCCGCGGCGCTTGTACCCGCCTGTGCGGAAGAGGCGGCGGAATGAGGGACATGTGCAAGCGGTCCCGGACGCTGGTACGTCCGGGACCGCTTGCCATTATCCCTCCGGGTGCGTTTTTAAATAGGTGAGGTAGCCCTCTAGAATCAGCGATGCCGCCACAGCGTCCACCACCTTTTTCCGCTTCTTGGCGTTCTTGCCGCTGCTCATCAGGATCTGGTGAGCGTCGATGGTGGTGCGCCGCTCGTCCCACAGGACCACCGGCAGGCCGGTGGTCTCCTTCAGCAGCTGCCGCATGGCCTGGGCCTTTTCCGAGCGGGGCCCGCGGGTGCCGTCCATGTTGATGGGATGCCCCAGCACCAGCCGTTCCACCCTGTGCTCCTTTGCCAGAAGTGCGATCTGTCCCGTCACCCGGTCCGGGCGGTAGGCGTTGATGACGGTGGTGAAGCCGGCCAGCAGGCCGGTGGGGTCGGAGATGGCGATGCCGGTGTGGGCGTCGCCGTAGTCGATGGCCATGATGCGCATGGTGGTCTCCTTTCCAGGGAAGAATAAACGCCGGTATGGCGCGTTTTGCCTGCCCACAGGATACCACATCGGGGCAGGCCGCGCAAGGCGGAAAAAACCTGACATTTTTTTCAAAAAGAGGTTGACCGGCGCCTTGACCTGTGTTACAATCATTCTTACCTGTGAAAAAGGGTTTTCTTTTCATGCGCTTTTTTCGCTTTTCAGCCATGGAGGTCTGCCCGCCAAGCTGCAGGGAGGCAATCGGGACTCTCCCGGTCCGCCGGAGAGAGAGCCCCAATAATAAGGAGGTGCCGTTAGATGCGCGTGAAGGTCACTTTGAGATGCAACGAGTGCAAGCAGAGAAACTACAACACCATGAAGAACAAGAAGAACACTCCGGACAAGCTGGAACTCAACAAGTACTGCCCCTTCTGCAAGAAGCACACGCTCCATACCGAGACTAAGTAAACGGTCACGAATGATGAGAAAGGGCGTGTAAACGTTATGGCAGAAGAAGTCAAGAAGAAAAGAAGCCGCGGTCAGTGGTTCCGCGAAATGAAAAGCGAACTGAAGAAGGTCGTCTGGCCTGACCGGAAGACCGTGATGAAAAACACCGGCACCGTGCTGCTGTGCTCCTTGGCCATCGGCGTGTGCATCTGGATCTTTGACTTTGTCATGGTCACCGCTGTCCAGATGATTCTCAGCCTGTTCGCCTGATTGAGGTAGAAACATGTCAGAGAGCGCGAAGTGGTATGTGGTGCATACCTATTCCGGCTACGAGAACGCCGTTAAGACCAGCATTGAAAAGTTCGTCACAGGCCGCGGAATGGAGGACATGATCCTGCGGATCGAGGTCCCCATGGAGACGGTGACAGAGGTCACGGACTCTGGCGCCACCAAAGAGGTGGAACGGAAGGTATTCCCCGGCTACGTGCTGATCAAGATGGTCATGACTGACGATACCTGGCATCTGGTGCGGAACGTCCGCGGCGTCACCGGCTTCGTGGGCTCCGCCAACAAAGCCATCCCCCTCACGGAGGAGGAGGTTCTGGCCATGGGCATGGAAAAGCATGAGATCGTGGTCAGATACAATGTGGGCGACCATGTGAAGATCGTGGATGGCCCACTGGCCAGCTTTACCGGCGTGGTGGAGGAGATCGAGCCCGAGAAGAATCGGGTCAGCGTGATGGTCTCCATGTTCGGCCGCGAGACTCCGGTGGAGCTGGAGCTGGACCAGGTCGAGGTCCAGGACTGATCGAATATCTGCCGGGCGCCCCAGGGCGCCGGCCCGCCGGACATTCCGGCGGAAAAGTGGGAGGGGCTGAACTGCCCCGCCAAAGACGGCCCCGTGCCGCCACCACATTCATAGATTTAGGAGGTGCTACTCCGTGGCACAGAAGATTACTGGTTATGTGAAACTGCAGATCCCCGCAGGCAAGGCAACTCCCGCGCCCCCCGTTGGTCCCGCTCTGGGCCAGCACGGCGTGAACATCGCCGCCTTCACCAAGGAGTTCAACGAGCGTACCAAGAACGACATGGGCATGATTATCCCCGTGGTCATCACTGTGTATGCTGACCGCTCCTTCTCCTTCATCACCAAGACGCCCCCCGCGGCCGTCCTGATCAAGAAGGAGTGCAACATCGAGTCCGGCTCCGGCGTGCCCAACAAGACCAAGGTGGCCACCATCTCCAAGGCCTCCATCCAGAAGATTGCTGAGATCAAGATGAAGGACCTGAATGCGGCCAGCCTGGAGTCCGCCATGAGCATGATCGCCGGCACCTGCCGGTCCATGGGCGTCGTCGTCGGCGACTGAGCCCGGCTTTCACAGACCGTTTCAAACAGCGAGCGGCCCGTGGGGCCGCACCATACAGTGGGAGGATTCATTTCCGAAGAACCACTATGAGGAGGAAGTAACATTGTTTAGAGGCAAGAAATATAAGGAAAGTGCCAAGCAGATCGACAAGACCATGCTGTACGACGCTGCTGACGGCATGGCGCTGATCTGCAAGACTGCCAGCGCCAAGTTTGACGAGACCGTTGAGCTCCATGTGAAGCTGGGCGTGGACTCCCGTCACGCTGACCAGCAGGTCCGCGGCGCCATCGTGCTGCCCCACGGCACCGGCAAGACCGTCCGGGTCCTGGTGTTCGCCAAGGGCGACAAGGCCGACGCTGCCCGGGAGGCCGGCGCGGATTACGTGGGCGAGATGGATATGGTGGAGAAGATCCAGAAGGAAAACTGGTTCGACTTCGACGTGGTTGTTGCCAGCCCCGACATGATGGGCCTGGTGGGCCGCCTCGGTAAGGTCCTGGGCCCCAAGGGCCTGATGCCCTCCCCCAAGGCCGGCACCGTCACCCCCGACGTGGCCAAGGCCGTGCAGGAGGTCAAGGCCGGTAAGATCGAGTACCGCCTGGACAAGACCAACATCATCCACTGCCCCATCGGCAAGGTGTCCTTCGGCCCCGAGAAGCTGACTGAGAACTATAACGCGCTGATGGGCGCCATCGTGAAGGCGAAGCCTGCCTCCGCCAAGGGCCAGTATATTCGCAGCTGTGTAGCCGCGTCCACCATGGGCCCCGGCGTGAAGATGAACACGGCGAAGATGATCTGAGGCTGTTCGGAGGGGAGCTGGCTCTCCTCCGAACACCCCATCGCCGCGTCAAAACAAACTGCGCTTCATCCGTTTCTGCCTGTGGTGAAACCGGATACTGCTCCGTTTGTTTTTCCTTTTCCGACAAAAGCTGGGCTTTTGTTGGGGCCCGACGTGGTCACTGGCGTGCGCACCCCGGTGCGCGGGACGATGAATTTTCGCCGCACACATGTTGCGGCAAAATGATTCGGTTTTCGTCTTCCGCTGCAGGCGGAAGAACCGGAAAAAACCGGAGGTTTTTCCGGGCATTTTTCCCGGTCCTGTGGGATCTGGGGAAATCTGTTATTTAGTTCTTGACAAATCGTCGAGAATTAAATATAATACCAGATGCGTTCCAAAGACAGCAGGTGGCATGAGCCATAAATCCTGCCGAGGGCGGCAAACTTGATTTGCTATCCGTCCCTGTGTCTTTGCGCACAGGGACGGTTCCTTTTTTTGAACGCACCGACAATTTTCCTGGAGGTGAACACTAGAATGCCTAACGCAAAGGTCTTATCTGAAAAGCAGGCCATCGTGGCCGAGCTGACTGAGAAGATCCAGAAAGCTTCCGCCGGCGTGCTCGTGGATTACAAGGGCATCACCGTTGAGGAGGACACCGCGCTGCGCAGAGAGTGCCGGGAGAACGGCGTCGATTACGCCGTTGTCAAGAACACCCTGCTCCGCTTTGCCTTCAACAACACCGGCCTGAACGAGCTGGACGATCTGCTCAACGGCACCACGTCTCTGGCTCTGTGTGAGGAGGATGTAGTCGCTCCCGCCCGCGTCATGAGCGACTATGCCAAGAAGCTGAACGACAAGTTCGAGATCAAGGGCGGCTTTATGGACGGCAAGCCCGTCTCTCTGGAGACCATCCAGTCTCTGGCTTCCATCCCCGCTCTGCCCGTTCTGCGCGCCCAGTTCCTGGGTACTATGCTGGCTCCCATTACCGGTCTGGCTGTGGTCCTGAAGCAGATCGCCGAAAAGGGCGGCGAGCCCGTGGCTGTCGCTGCCGAGGAAGCTGCCCCCGCCGCTGAGTAATTGAGGCGGCAAGTTCTTACTTTTAAATTTTACAATTAGGAGGCTATTACAATGTCTGAGAAAGTTACCGCTATGATCGAAGAGATCAAGGGCCTGACCGTTCTGGAGCTGAGCGAGCTGGTGCACGCTCTGGAGGAGGAGTTCGGCGTGTCCGCCGCCGCTATGGCTGCTCCCGCTGCCGGCGCTGCCGCTCCCGCCGCTGAGGAGAAGACCTCCTTCGACGTGGTCCTGACCGGCTTCGACGCCGCTGCCAAGATCAAGGTCATTAAGGTTGTCCGCGAGATCACCGGCCAGGGCCTGGCCGAGGCCAAGGCTACTGTCGAGGGCGCTCCCAAGACCCTGAAGGAGGGTGCTTCCAAGGAGGACGCCGAGGCTCTGAAGGCTCAGCTGGAAGAGGCTGGCGCCAAGGTCGAGCTGAAGTAATCGAACTTCCATACTTGGGCTTCTGCCTTTTATCCTAGGCAGATTCTCCCTGGAATATTGACCCGATGATGAAATTGGGCCTGAGGTAATTTACGTTACCTTGGGCCCTTTTTTGTGCCCTGAAACAGAAGATATGGGTACTCAAGCCGTTTTCCGAAACAAATCAAAATAAAATCTCTTCACACCATCCTGTCAAAATTTGAGGGAGAATGCGGCAAGAATTGAAGGGAGAGACACAATACTGGAGAGAAATTCCCTGTCCAATGGACGTGGAATTTAACCCAAAAGCTCCCCATGCCCTTGGAAGGCATGGGGAGCTTTTGGGTTAAATTCATGCAGAACTCTGCGATAATCCTATAACTTTTATATACATTTGTAGATTCCACATTGTCGGTTTTGCATTTTCCACTCCCCCTAGAGAGCATTGCCCACTAACATTTATGACTTTGAGGCTGTATTCATTTAATAATATCTGTTGAATGTCTTGAACAGAAATCTCGCCGTCCGCGATCTCTTCATTCATAGCCGCCCGTTGAAGCACAATTCGGAGTTCCTCCGAAGAAAGAATTCTTTTCCGAATCATTGGCTCTGCGATGGTTGCAAATGCCGCAGAGACAGCAATTGTGGTTATCGTGCGGATAAAATGCGTCAAATCTCCCTCGGTATGAATCACAGAGGAGGGTCACTGGAGCGATAAAGAGACACCAGTCAGCTCCCGGATCTTAACAAGCTCCTGCTCCCTGATTTTCTCCAGATCATAATTCTTAGGACTGATTGGAATCCGATTGGGGTTAATCTTCTTTCGCTTTATGGCAAACGCTCCGCTATTTCTTTGGAGTATTTTTGACTATTTCTGTGACGGCCTTAATTTAACAATATATAGAAATGGAAAGAATGCTTGACGCGGCAGCCGTCAAAGGTATACATACAGCATCTGACTGATTTAAAACGGCACTTATTTCAGGAAGCAGACAAATCTGTCCAATCGCATTTCGGCCAGCAGTTCCGTTATCATAGATATAGAGGCCTTGCTCTCCGGTAAAACATCCATGCAGACCTTTTCTGCTTGAGTCTCGTCCCTCTTGCACAGTTCCATCCAAATCACACCCTTCCTCAAAATTTTTTCATGATACCACATTTGAGGAATGAGCGCAAGGGCTCGCCCATCTCAGCGGGAAAAGACAGCATTCAGGAATAAAGTGCAACACATTAAAGCGTGCGGCGAACTGGTTTGCATAGCCGATGAAGAATGAGTCCTTTTGAAGAAGAAGCACAGGACTATATGGATACGGCAAAAGGGTTAGCAGAGAGTATAAAGGAATAATCTGCTGACTGCTATTTAACAACTATTTGTAAAAAGGCCCGGAGGCATTGCATCGCAATGCCTCCGAGTCTTGCCTGCAAATACTGCAAAAATTGTGCAATCCCACTGAAACACTTGTGTCCCAATAGGTTTTCCTTTTCTGGAGTTGGCTCCCGGAGAATGCAGCTAATGAGGCAGCGACATTTTGGCCTATCTCATCAAAAAATATAAACTTGGGAAAACTTCTAGGACGCAGAGGGTTACCTACCCTAAGATTTTCTTCCAAAGACTCCGTTATTTTGATGCAAATGAAGGCATCAATCCGATAATGGTAGACTTTATCTATAAAAATTTCATGATATCTTTACACAATTTGCATGTTCCCAAAATGAAGTTGCGAAGCAGAGTTTTTCGTGATATACTGAAAAATACAAAAATTGCTAATATAACAGACACCTTGATGATAAACACCAACCTCAACAGCATATTCTTGGGGAGCTTTATCGGTTCTAAACGAGTGTGTTCCGAGAGAGGAAGGAAAGAGAGGTGTTCTTAGTGAAGAAAACAGAAAGGATACCTTTCAAAATGAGCAAACCTCAGCAGTTGTCGGAGAAATATACGAAGGAGATTTTCCAAGAGATCAAGTCCGGCATATATTCTCGGGCAGACCGTCTTCCCTCGGAACCAGATATCGCAAAGCACTTTGGCATCAGCCGGACCATGGTGAGGGACTGCCTTTCTACACTGGAACGGGAGGGATTTATCAGCCGTAAGCATGGGATTGGTACTATTATCAATCAGCATGTGTTGGATGTGAAGGTGCGGTTGGATCTGGAAGAGGAATTTCTGGATATGATTCGCTCCGCTGGCTATATACCTGGTGTGGCATTTGTCCGTAATGCGATGGGGAAAGCAGATGTTCGTACAGCGCAGAAGCTTGGAATTAAAGCGGGGGAGGATGTAGTAATCAGTGTCCGCCTAATTACAGCTGATGGTGCGCCAGCAATCTATTGCGTAGACCACATTGCGCGTCGGAGTATCGTCGCAAAAGAATATGACCTTTCGCTTTTGGACAGTCCTGTATTTGAGTTTGTGGAACAATATTGCGGCACAGAGATTTATATGGACCTATCTGAAATTAGTGCTGTGGCTGCGGATGCAGAGCGGGCCGATGTGTTTCAGATCCCACAGGGCTCTCCGCTTTTGTACATCGATGAACTGGGATACAATTTTGTGGGTCAACCCATTTTGTATTCTCAGGAGTATTACGCAAACGGCATCTTCAAGCACACAATTCTGCGAAAAAAAATATAAATACCCCAGAGTTTTGTGAGAGTTCGAGAAAATCGGCTCTCTTTTTTTTCGCAAAAGTGCATTGATTTGGTGGTGCCGCTTTGATACTATAAATGTATATCTATTTGTATTACAAATAGATACTACAAAAATGGGGGTGCTAAAATGGCAAAAGAAACACAGCTTGTAAACAGCGGTTCTTTTCTGGAAAAGAGATTCCATCTCAAGGAAAACCACACCAATGTGAGAACTGAGATCATTGCTGGATTGACTACGTTCTTGACCTGTACCTATATTTTGGCGGTAAATCCGGCGATTCTGTCCTCAACAGGAATGGATTCCAAGGCGGTACTATGGGCGACGGCTATCTCGGCAGCTATCGCCTGCATCGCAATGGGCCTTTTGACTAATTTTCCTTTTGCCTTAGCGCCTGCCATGGGACTCAACGCATATTTTGCCTACACAGTCTGCGGTACGCTGGGGCTGTCATGGCAAAATGCCCTGGCCTGTGTGTTTGTGGAAGGTGTTACCTTCAGTATCCTCAGCGTTGCAGGTGTACAGGAGCGCATTGTTAACGGCATTCCAGAGTGCGTTAAGCAGGCTATTTCTGCGGCTATCGGCTTTTTCATTGCATTCTCGGGGCTGCATAATTCTGGTATCATAGCCTATGACCCTGATAATTTGCTGTGCCTGGGCAATTTGCAGGATCCCGGTGTCATTCTGGCTCTATTGGGGATTCTCCTGACAGCGGGACTGGTTATTATGAGGGTCAAAGGCGCCATCCTCATAGGGATATTGGCTATTACCTTTGCAGGTATGCTTTTTGAAAACCCGGCTACAGGTGCTACCTATACCCAATGGCAGGGTCTGGTCTCTTTGGAAAACCCCATTGAGGCGCTAGCACCTACCTTTGGACAACTGACATTTGATGGCCTGTTTGGGGGCGGTGTGGCGGCTATCATTGGTGTTCTCTTTGCCATTTTTAGTTTTTTGTTTGTGGATATGTTCGACAGTATCGGCGTGCTGGTAGGTGTGGGAATCAAGGCTGGTTTTGTCAACGAAAAGGGTGAACTGCCCGGCGCGGGCAAAGCTCTGTTTGTGTCTGCAGCAGGGGCTGCAGTAGGAGCTGTGTTCGGCACCCAGACCGTCACGGTGTTTGGTGCAGAGAGTACCACAGGTATTGCTGAGGGCGGAAGAACAGGTCTTACTGCCATTACCACAGGGGTGTTCTTTCTGCTGTCGCTGCTCTTCACCCCGCTGTTTTTGATGATCCCCAGTATTGCCACCGCCCCGGCACTGGTTATGGTGGGTATCTTTATGATTGAGCCGCTGATGCATGTGGACTTGAGTGATACCAAGACTGCTTTCCCGGTATTCATCTGCGTGGCTTTTATGGCGTTTACCTTCAATATCGCCTATGGTATCCTCTTCGGACTGCTGGCTTACACTGGCGGACAGGTCTTTGCTGGCAATGCTAGAAAGCTCCCGATTTCCACTTGGATACTGACAGGCGTGTTCCTACTGTATCTGCTTTTGGAAATCTTTTTTAACTGAGGCCCGGCAGGACGATTCATCGGGAGTACATTTCAATCAAGTTTCCGAAAAACGGGCAGGGGCTTCCAATCCGATTGTGGGAGGGAGTCCTTTGCCCTAGAATTGGAGAAAAGCACATGGGGATCAAAAATAGCATTCCGCGTCTAGACGCTGTGGATAAGGTGACCGGCGCGGCAAAGTATACAGAGGATCTTATTCCTATTAATGCACTGGTGGGAAAGACTCTTCACAGCACCATTGCAAATGGAACAGTACGCGCTATTGATGTGGACGAGGCGTGGAAGATCCCGGGCGTAGTGGATATTTTAACTTGTTTTGATGTGCCGGACTGGGAGTATGCGACCTGTGGACATCCGCTTTCCCTGGATCCCGCACATACCGATGTGGCCAACAAGCGAATACTGACCAAACGAGTGCGCTACTATGGAGATGAGATTGCCGCAGTGGTAGCAGAAAGCGATCTGGCGGCTCAGAAGGCACTGGAGGCTATCCGGGTAGAGTACGAAGAACTGCCGCCGCTGCTGACACCGGAGGCTGCTGTGATCAGTGGGATTCCTCTGCATGAAAAATCCCCGGATAATCAGGGGGGGCGCATGGATTTTATCATTGATGAGAGCCAAAATGTCCGGTTTTATCAGGGAACGTTCTCCATGGATCCATGTATCGGCGGCTATGTCGATTTACGAGGAACAAAATTTCATGTACCGGCCCAGCAACATTGCCATATTGAAAACATCTGTTGCTTTGCCTATATGAGCGGGCGGAAAATTGTAGTGGTGTCGCCCAATCAGGCACCCCACACCCTACGCAAACATATTTCCGATGCTCTGGGTATCCCCACAGGCCGGATTCGTGTGGTCAAGCCCTATGTGGGCGGAGCATTCGGCAATAAGCAGGATATGTTCTATGAGCCGCTGGCGGCTTTATTCACCTTACGGCTGGGAGGACGGTGCGTGGCCTTTGTGATGAGCCGGGAGGAGACATTTGTCAATAGCCGGACTCGTCATGCCATGGACATCTGGGCGGCGGCCTGTGTGGATGATACGGGACGAATCACGCAGAAGGGCATTCGCCTGAATGCATACAGCGGCGCGTACGGTTCTAACGGCCACGCTGTGGCCGCCTATGCGGTGACTAACTATTTCCAGCTTTATCCTGCTTTGGGCAAGCAGGTGGGAGAGTCCGCTACGGTCTATACCAATATGCCCTCGGCGGGAGCTATGCGGGGCTATGGGATTCCACAGGTGGCCTTTGCGATGGAGTGCCAGATGGATGATCTGGCACTGAGGTATCATTTGGATCCTGTGGAATTTCGAAAAAAGAATATGATGGGCCTGCATTTCTTGGATCCCTTTGACCGGTTTCTCTGTGCCAGCAACGGTCTGGAACGGTGCATCGACCGTGGGTGTGAGTTGGTGGACTGGCAAGCGAAGCGTCAGGCGTATGATGCGTTCAACCATACATCGTCCAATCTCAAGAAAGGATTGGGCATGGCAGTGTTTGCCTATAAGACTGGGGTCTATCCCATACAATTGGAGACAGCTTCCTGTCGGATGCTGCTCAATGATGACGGCAGCCTACAGATACAGGTCTGTGCTACGGAGCTGGGACAGGGCTCCGATACTGTATTTGCCCAAATCGCCTCGGAGATTACCACAATTCCGGAAGAGAACGTGTATGTAGTCTCCTGCCAGGATACGGATGTTTCTCCCCATGATGCGGGGGCATACGCTTCTCGCCAGACTTATGTCTCCGGCAGTGCGGTGAAGCAGACAGCAGAGATACTTCGGAAGAAAATCCTGAACAGGGCTGCCTGTTTGTACGAAGCAGATTCCAAAGATCTTGCCCTTGATGGCGGACGGATTACAGGCCGTGATGGCGCAGTCCTGGGGACGGTGAGGGATGTGGCAGTCCGAATGCAGTACACCAACAGCACAAAGATAAACAGCGAACATCTGACGGCGGAATCCACCTACACCATGCGTCATAACGCATTTGCCTTCGGTGCAAGCTTTGTTGATTTAGAGGTGGATGTTCCTATCGGCAAGATTAAAATCAACCGCGTGATAGCGATTCACGACAGCGGCCAGATTCTCAATCCGGCGCTTGCTAGAGCTCAGGTTCACGGTGGTGTGGCTATGGGGATTGGATATGCTTTGACGGAGCAGATGCTTTTTGACCCCGAGACTGGTAAGATGCGAAACGACAACCTGTTGGACTATAAAATCCCGACAGCCATGGACATCCCACAGATTGATGTGGAGTTTGTGGAGACCTATGAGCCCTCCGCCCCCTTTGGGAACAAAGCATTGGGAGAGCCGCCCATGATCCCACAGGCACCGGCTATCCGGAACGCTGTGCTCCATGCCACGGGCGTGGCCGTCTATGAGCTGCCCCTGACACCGGAGCGGCTGATCCACGCCTTTATACAAGCTGGACTGATACAACCACTGTCGTGCGAGCATATAGCGGAGACATAAGCGGGAGGTATACGCTATGTATGATATTCGACAAGTTTATCAGCCAAAGGACCTGGGAGAGGCACTCTCACTTCTGGCAGAACATCCGGATGCCATTGTTATCTCCGGCGGAACGGATGTTTTAATCAAGGTTCGGGAGCGGAAGTGGAAAGACTGCTCTCTGCTGAGTATTCACCGCCTGCCGCAGCTTCAGGGTGTGCGCCGGGAGAAGGAAGAACTGGTGGTAGGGCCGGGTACCTGCTTTGACCAACTCCATGAAACTGGAGTGATTCGGGAGCACGCCTTTTGCTTGTGGCAGGCGGCTGACCAGGTGGGGAGCCCCCAGATTCGCACTGTGGCTACGCTGGGAGGGAATATCTGTAATGGCGCAGTCAGTGCTGACAGTGCGCCGCCGCTGCTGGTACTCAATGCTAGGCTGGAACTCACCGATATCAGCCAAACCAAGCGGCAACTGGATATCGGTGCGTTTTATACTGGTCCCGGACGCACGGCCTTGGACCGAAAAAGGGAACTGCTGACGGCGGTGCGGATTCCTATAATCCGGCCGGGATGCGGCAGCTATTACATCAAGTATGGAAAGCGCAATGCCCTGGAGATTTCCACTTTGGGTTGCGCGGCGTATGTGGAGCTAGATGCGGGGAAAAAGACCTTTCGGGAAGTGCGGATCGCTTTTGGTGTGGCGGCGCCAGTTCCCATGCGCTGTCCGGCAGTGGAAGCTCTGGTGAAAGGACTGCCTGTGGACCGACATACACTGCGCCTGCTTGGAGATGCAGTAGGGCGGGAATTGTTCCCAAGAGATAGCTGGAGGGCATCTCGAGAGCTACGGATGCAGTTGATTCGGGAATTGAGCCAGAGAGCTGTGGAAGGGGCGGTCAAACAAGCAGGAGGAATTTTGAATGAAAGTGATCCACATGATAGTCAACGGAACACCAGTGGAGCTGGCTGTCCGTGAGGATGAGTGCCTGACGGACACATTACGCCAGCGCCTTGGACTCACCAGTGTCAAAAAAGGTTGTGGGGTTGGGGAGTGCGGCGCATGCACGGTTCTTCTGGACGGAAAGGCAACTAATAGCTGCATCTATTTGACCTTGTGGGCAGATGGACGAGAAATTATCACAGTAGAGGGGCTGCGGGCAAAAAACGGTTGCTTGCACCCTGTACAGCAGGCGTTCGTGGACGAAGCTGCAGTACAGTGTGGTTTTTGTACTCCGGGATTCATTCTTACCGCAGTGGAAATCGTCAATTCCGGAAAGAAGTATACCCGGGACGAATTGCGTAAGTTAATCTCCGGTCATCTGTGCCGCTGCACCGGTTATGAAAATATTCTTAACGCCGTTGAGCGGGTAGTCGGTGTCAATGCAAAGTAAAATGGTGGGAATAATTCCTAATTATATCTCTGTCTACCTGTGTAAAATAGTGAACAGGTTGTGGTAACTAGTGACACGCCATTGGGGAGACATCTTGGCAGAGTAAGAAAACATCGAAATCACAGAAACACTTTTTGCGGGCCATGCGGAGCGCATACTGGCAGCGCATGTGCCGCACCAGTGATTGGGATTCCTTCTGGACCTGTACACTGTATTCCACTGTAGCCTGAGCACCATGAGTATTATCTGCTGGGAAAACATTAGCATCACTATTTATGGGATCAAGGAGGCTCTGCTGTCACCCATAACTGGCCTTATCCCCAAGAATTCACTTCTTTCTTCCCTTGCTGAAAGACGCTAGGCAGATGCTATAAAATATCTAGGGACCAAGTCTCTTCCCGGAGTTATCACGAAAGATTATGATGAGCTATCGGGGAGGCTGGGGCTAACGCAATGGAAATCCAACGAAAGGAAAAAGCCATGCGCACTTTTGAAGAAATTAAAGATACCATTGAGACGGGGCTTGGGAAGCACCCTTGTGATTTGAAATTACAGAATGTTCGACTGGTGAATGTATATTCATCGGAGATTTATAACACAGATATCTATATCAAAAACGGCCGGATTATCTCCATTTCACCAGAAGCAAATCTGGAGGCCCAGGAAGTAGTGGAGTGTTGCGGACAGTTCGCGGTGCCGGGGCTCATCGATACTCACATGCATTTCGAGTCAACTATGCTTTCACCAGAAGCTCTGGCTTCAGTGGTGGTGCCTCAAGGGACTACTACACTGTGCGCGGATCTTATGGAGATTGCAAACGTTGCAGGAGCGGATGGATTGAAGGCTATGCTGGATTCTATTTCCCGCCTGCCATACCGGATGCTTATTGAAGTTTCCTCACGAGTACCTACAGCGCCGGGCCTAGAGACTAACGGAGCCTATATGGGGGCCGAAGAGGTACGCGCTATTATGGACTGGCAGGAATCCATCAGTCTGGGCGAGCTGGATCCCTCTAAAATCCTGCTGGTGAAAGACGAATACATCGAAAAGATTGCGGATACCTTGGCGCGGAGAAAAATCGTAAACGGTCATGCCATCGGTCGCCTGGGGCAGGAACTCAATGTATATGCTTCTGCTGGGATCTCTGATGACCACGAGTGCGTTACCGAGGAGGAACTTCTCCAACGCCTACGGGTGGGTATGAGTGTGTTGGTTCGGGAGGGCAGCACCGAACGCAATTTGGATGCCCTCATCGGCGGTGTACTGAGAGAGAAGCTGCCTCTGGACAATCTGATGTTCTGTACAGATGATAAGCATGCTGGAGAGATCCAACGGGAGGGCCACATTAACTATAATGTTGCCCGGGCCATGGAATTGGGTGTGGGAGAAATAGACGCAGTGAAGCTGGCTACGCTCAACGCCGCCCGGCATTTCCGGCTGGAAGATGAGATCGGATCTATTACGCCGGGCCGCCTAGCGGATATTCTTTTGGTGGAGGATCTGCGGGAAATGAAGCCTAGCCAGGTGTATTTTGAGGGGCGCCTGGTAGCGAAAGATTGCAAGCTGATCCAGACATGTGAAGTTGGGGAATATCCTGAATGGTTGAAAAATACAGTAAAGCTGAAACAGCTGATTACGGAAAAGAGCTTTCGGGTCCCCGCTCGAACGGATCGTCCCCAGACGCAAGTTACAGTTATAGATCTGATTGACCGGCAGATTATCAATAAACGGCTAATCGCAACGTTGCCCTGCGTTAATGGGGAAATACTGGCAGATCCGGTACATGATATTTTAAAGCTGGCCATTGTAGAGCGCTACGGAAAAACTGGCGGTGTGGGAGTGGGATTTGTACGGGGCTTTGGCCTCCGGGAGGGGGCTATGGCCTACTCCATGTCCCACGATCACCATAATATCGTGGTAGTAGGTGTCAATGAGCTGGATATGGCACAGAGTGTTAAGGTGATTCAGGAAATGCAGGGCGGACTCTGTGTGGTCCGTAACGGCGAGGTGATGGCAAAAATGCGCTTACCCATCGGCGGATTGATGAGTGAGCAGGATGCTGGCACGGTTATGAGGGAATTGGACGGGCTAAATGCTGCGGCCCGAAGTCTGGGATGCCGCGGGAGTGCCCCTTTCATGACTTTGAGCTTTATCTCGCTTCCCACAGTGCCGGAACTTGGATTGACGGATATGGGGTTGGTGGATGTACTGGAACATCGACTGATCCCGGTGGAAATACCAGAAAAATAATTGGGGATTTCTGGCGGCGAGTTGAAGCAACACATGGTTCCGGAGGGGCTCTCTTGGCTGCGGGCCCCTCCATCTGACATCTAAAATATTCCTTGATAACTCGGATCATAGGCTCCATATTTCCTGTGCTTTGAAGCCTAAAACAAAGAAGGAGAATGGCGTTACTATTCTCCTTCTTCTAATTTTTGTGATGTATGGCGCGAACTCTTTTTTGGCGTAAAATTCTCTTACTTCCACAGTAAGGTCCAGACTTCTTGTGAGATACTCAGCATTGTCTGCTTTAAAATATACCGGATTACTTTCGATACTTTCTCAGGTATTTATTTTGATGGCTCTGGTAGCACGCTGGCCTGCAGGGACTGCAAAAGGATTTGTGACTATATGCTCAAAAACAGTTTAGGATTCCTTGTATTCAGCAATATCATCCAAATTGCAATGAAGAGCAGAACACAACTTATCCAAAGTTTTTGTTTCAATATTTTCATTTGCTCTAAGTCTGCGGATCGTTTTGCTGTCAATCCCGCATTTTTCTCTAAGCTGATACATAGAAATACCGCGGCTTTCCATAGTAGCCCACAGGCGATGAAAGATAATCATTTGCTTCACCTCTGTATTTATACAGTGTGGGGATTATAAACTTGCTTTTTAAGGGGATATAACCCTCATATTCTGCTTTAGAAATTAAGAAGTACGGCCCTATACACGAAATGAACGTAGTGGGAACTTTGATTGCCCGAGCTGTGAAATGGGGGGGCGGGAAGACCACATCCGAAAAATTCTGGGAATCAATATCACATGTAGGAAACCCTGTATGTTCGATCAGGATCTCATATAGCGGTCTTTTAATATTTTTACCAGAGGGACCTGTTCGGAAGGCGTAAAGATACGACTCACCACCCGCCCGATTGGATATTACCCCGCCTCCAGTGCGTATCGTGACTTGAAGGACTCATTCAGGTATCTGGCGGGGAGTATTTCATCAATGGTATCCTGGCGGATTTAGAAAAAGAACCAAGGGAAGCGGACGTGCAGGAGTGCAGAAGGAGCCAAAACCATGCCTTATCTCAAAACCGGTTCCGGGGAAAATTTGATAAGGAGTGAACCATAGGAAATGCGCTGTCAGAAATTATTTGAAAAGGGATGTATCGGTGGAGTAGAGATCCGCAACCGTGTCGCAATGACGGCTATGGGAAACGGATTGGCGTCCTGGGACGGCGAGGTATCGCTGGAACTGATCCGATTCTATGAGGATCGAGCAAGAGGCGGTTGCGGCCTGATTTTCACGGAATTTACTCGGATGGATGAAACCAGCGGCGCCTGCAATCCAAATCAGCTCTGTATCGCCACCCGTAAACATATACGTAGTACGGAGCGGGTCCGCTGTCACGGCGCTAGGATATTTGTTCAGCTCTACCACGGCGGCCGAGAGACCCTGTCTGTGCTGAATGACGGGAAACAGCCTATGGCTCCTAGCGCCATCCTCAACTCGGCATGGCGCAGTTGAGGGGCAATGATATCTGCGTCATCGACAGCGGCAGCGGCAGGGAGACGGGGCGGAAGGCGCGGCGGATCTTGGACGCCAACAGATGGCGCCTGTCCAACTACCGGAGGGCTTTGAGGTGATCGCCCTCTCAGTTTCCTTAAAGGTGCAAGATTCTATCCCAATTGACTATGGCAGTGGACTGACAGAGCGTTGAGGGCACATTGTAGTCACCAGGTCGCATCGAAAGACGCGGTCCGGTGACTTGTAGCATATACAGAAGGCTACCACTCCAATGTAATGCCTTTATTGGGGTCAAGCTTTGCAATTTTGAAACCTGCTAAAATGCAAATCAGCGTAAAGATAGGAGTCATCCAGTTCTGGAATGCATACGAATTTGTGATTATATCAACTACGAGGACGATCTTTGGGTATGTTGTTCTTCATTCTGTACTGAAGACTTTCGGTGTGGGAGTAGATATAAAATTATTTTATCAGAGTATTCTGGATAAGGACATAACTAGTACGCAGGAGACTTATTACGACGGGGCACAGGCATTGTATGACCTGCGGGTCCTTTTGATCTGCGCGGTCCACGGATATTGTCTGGGCGGCTTGTGCTATCCTGCCGGGGCAGATATTTCTATCGCAGTGAAAGGTGGAGAAGTTATCAATAGCTCTGCCAATAGAAGGCGCCGGATGATCAAAGGAGCTTAGGCCCGGCTGATTTCGGCGGCTTTCTTTTTCTCGGAGTTCCCGTCATTTTGCGGTGTCAACCTGGCTCAAGAATAAAGGTGCTTCGAGACGGAAACACGGACATATCCGCTCTGATTTCAAAGATAATGCGGAGTGGAGCAAAGGATTGAAGACTTGGGGCCGTCATAACAAGGTAGCGCCTACAGTTCAAGGCTGTCCGGATGGGAATGGATCATCTGCCATGAGGAGTGAGCACATGAATTGAGAGATCATGAAAAATCAAATGCTTATATTAAACAAAAATTCAAGGGGAAAATTGTTGATATTGCGATCTTCCTTGACGGCAAAAAAACACGTAAACTATTGGTGTTGGAGTTCCCAACAAAATTGAAAAGCCTGCATATGCTCTCCATCTCTCAGCTGTGCGGGTGCCAAAAAGGAGGAAATACATACCGGTACGGCTCACGGTGCGGCAGTGTGGAGACCTGTTGTAAAGCGCGGCGCCCATCGCGGTACCGCGTGAGAACGCATCCGCGGAGGCGGAGCGGTCAGAGCCGGGAAAGATGGCAGGACTGTCTTTGGTAAATGTGAAGAAGATCTATCCCGCAACGAACGATCACAAGAAGTCCAAAAAGAAGCACGAGAGCGGCGAGGAGAAAAAGGCCCAGCTCCAGGTGACCAATGAGGGGGTTGTGGCTGTTCAGGAATTTAACTTGGATGTGGCGGACAAGGAGTTCATCGTGTTGGTCGGCCCCTCTGGTTGCGGCAAGTCGACCACTCTGCGAATGGTGGCGGGGCTGGAGGAGATCTCCAGCGGAGAACTGTACATTGATGGGAAGTTGATGAACGATGTAGCCCCTAAAGACCGGGACATCGCTATGGTGTTCCAGAACTACGCGCTCTATCCCCATATGACAGTGTATGAAAATATGGCGTTCCCACTGAAGCTGCGCAAGCGCCCTAAGAGCGAGATTGACAAAGCTGTGCGTGAGGCGGCGGAGATCCTAGACATTACGCAGTACTTGGACCGCAAGCCAAAAGCTTTATCCGGTGGGCAGCGGCAGCGTGTGGCGATTGGCCGCGCTATCGTACGGGAACCCAAGATCCTGCTGATGGACGAGCCTCTCAGCAACTTGGACGCCAAGCTGCGTAATCAGATGCGCGCAGAGATTATCAAACTGCGCCAGAAGATCAATACTACCTTCCTCTATGTCACCCATGATCAAACAGAGGCTATGACTCTGGGGGACCGGATCGTTATCATGAAGGATGGCTTCATCCAACAGATCGGTACGCCTCAGGAGGTTTTCGACCATCCTGCCAATCTGTTCGTGGCTGGCTTCATCGGTACGCCGCAGATGAATTTCTTTGATGCGGAGTTGGTTGGAAGGGGCGGCCATTATGCTGTCGTTTTGGATGGCATGACTGTAGAGCTGTCCGAGAACAAGCAACAACGTTTGGCTGCTAAGGGCGTGGCGGGGCAGCATGTCACACTAGGCGTTCGTCCGCAGCATATCTCCCTGCAGTGTGAGTCCGGCTCTGTCAAGGCCCGGATGGATGTATTTGAGATGATGGGCAGTGAGATCCACCTGCACGCCAATGTGAACGGTCGAGATATGGTCATCATTGTCCCTACCACAGATATTAACGGCAACTATTCCGATGCTTTCACCATTGGTAAGGAGATTGACTTCTCATTCAGCGGCAGTACGTGTCACCTGTTCGGCAACGACGGCAAGAACTTGGAATTCTGAGTCTTTCTCAATCTAAAGAATCTGAAGCCGGGCTCTCACGAAAGGGAGAACCCGGCTTTCTCTTTTGGGAAGAGTTGTATTCCATACGCCTCTGGTCTCGCCGCCTCCAAAGCAGTGGCGGAAAAATGGAGACAGTACAGGCTGGAGTGGTGTGTCTGTGCCGTGAGAGTGTCCGGCCTTTCACTGGACCGGTGGTCAGATAGGTGTTGACCTGCTCTTGGAACACATAGCGAACACCTTGTGAGGATAGCGGTCATAATGGCTACAATGAGTCTGCTTGCAAAGAACATCGGGATTGGGGCAATCACTAGGGTTCGAAGATAACAAGCAGAGCTGAAGCTGGTGGACAGGGACAGACAATTTGGAGAAATACCTTGCTGCTTATCTGAAAAGAAACCCAGTGTGGATTTCTTTGCTCGGGGCTTTCTGCGCCCAAGCTTGCTGCGGGCATTTGGAGAGGGCGTCTTTGTCGGCAATGACCGTAACATCCTGATGGAGCTGGAGAATGGAAGCTGGTATTCCGGGAGTCACCGGTCCAAAACAGCTGGCGTAAATGGCGTCGGCCTTATCGGCACCGCTGGCGATCAGAAGGATCTTTCTGGCTTGGGTAATGGCTTGCATCCCCATGGAGATGGCTTGCCGGGGAACGTCCTCCTCCCGCTCGAAGAAGCGGGTGTTCGCGGCGATGGTGCTTTCCGTCAGGTCAACCTGGTGAGTGTATTTGGAGAAGTGATCGTCCGGTTCGTTGAAACCGATATGGGCATTACGGCCAATCCCCAGAAGCTGCAGGTCGATACCGCCCAAATCCGCAATCAGACGGTCGTACCGGCGGCACTCCGCATCCGGATCCGCAGCCATGCCATCGGGAATATGGATATGGTCGGGAGCAATATTGATGTAGTCGAAGAAGTTCTTATGCATGAAGTAGTGATAGCTCTGCGTATTGTTTGCCGACAGCCCCCGGTACTCGTCCAGATTCACCGAGGTTGCCTCCGCAAAGTCCAGATCTCCTTTTTCGTACCAGAGAATCAACTGGCGGTAGACCCCCAGCGGTGAGGAACCCGTAGCCAGGCCCAGCACACTCTCCGGCTTCAGAATAACTTGGGCGGAGATGATGTTGGCGGCCTTGCGACTCAAGTCACTGTAGTCTTTCGCACAAATAATCTTCAATGAAATCCCTCCTGTCGTATGTCACAGACTATTTCCGGCAGCTGCTATGTTGCCGATGCAGCTATGCCGATGTGCTCCTCCAATGCGAAGTATCCCCGATTCACTAGAATCAGCACCCTAGCACCGGATTGTACCTGAGATGAACTGGGATACGCCCGTTCTACACGGGATCGGAAATGCTTGAGAATGACAGCCTCCGCTCGAAACAGGCCGTCAGAATAAGACTCGATGTTGGATCTTCGTATACAGGGGGATTCTGTTATATTCTTCCTTCGGCAGTGTCCAAATAGTATCAGCCAGCAGTTCCGAAGTGACACTCTCCCTGGCCGCATAAAAGATACGTCATCTATTTCCTTGTGAAGATAGCGGCTGCCAAGGGTGCAACAGCGATTCTCTTCCTGCATGGTAAAGAGGTGGGAATGTCACCTTGCTCAAAAAACGAATGAATAGAAATAGGGGTGCGGCCTACGCCATTTTGGCATAGACTTGCGGGCTTCAGCGTTTTGGAGAAGGTCAACCGTCGGCCTTTATTGATCAATTGACCAGAGGCCCGAATAGCCGAACCGTAAGTCGGGCCCACAGGTAGCCCGCTGCTGCTGGCCACAAGAAAGACCACACGAAAATCAGCAGCCAGAACCACCGGGGAGAGAAGAACAGCACTACAGCAGGGATGACCAGCACTGCCAAAATTGCCAGAGACCGGGGCAGCCGCCCAATGCCTTGGACTAGGGCCGCCTTCCACAGCTGCAGGAAGCGAAGGGAGGGATTGGCGTTGATTACCGGCGGCAGGAAGGCCAAGGCCATCAGCAGGCAGAACACCAGAAACAGCACGCCTCCCCAGAAGAAGAGTTGGACAGAAGGGGGCAGACTGCCGATGGCCTGGAAGTCCAGATAGAACAGATACGCCAAAGCCAGGATGGCCACCCAACATTTCGTGGCGGGCTTGAAGAGCTGCCGGAAGTGGGAAAAGTACCCCCGGATATGCATCGGGGCACCGGCCACCATGTCTACCATGGAGCTATATAGCGCGCACCAGGAGGCCCCGGCGGTGACCACTGGCAGGGAGCAGAGCAGAGTGAGGATGCTGAGGACGAAGAAGTCCAGCAGGGTGGACAGGGCGGACATCACAGGGGAGTCCAGATCAAACAGGTGGCGCACAGGCGTTTTCTCCTTTCTGTAGGGCTTCCAGCTGGCGCTTGTAGATCAGCAGGAAAACGATGTGGATGACCAAGGTTAGCGTCCAGGAGACGGGATAGGACCAGTACAGGCTCTCGATGGTCCCCACAGCTTTGAAGATGGTATACAGCCAGATGACCCGCAGTCCACAGGCACCGATCAGTGTGGTGACGGTGGGGTTGATGGTTTTGCCCAAGCCGCGGATGGAGCCGCAGGCGGTTTCCATCATGCCGCCTATCCACTGGAACTGACTGATAGCCAGGACCCGGGTCACACCGGCGGCCATCACGGCCTCATAGGCGTCATCCGCGGGCTTGACGTAGATGCCCAGCAGCTGGGGCTGGAAGAGCCGCAGCAGCACGCACATCACCAGACCCAGGCCCACCGTCAGTCCCATGCAGATCCAAAAGACCTGGACCGCCTGCCGAGGCCGTTTGGCCCCCAGGCTCTGGCTGGTGAAGGTGATAGTAGCCTGATAGAAGGTGTTCTGGGCGGTGTGGATAAAGTTCTCCAGCCCGGAGGCGGCGGAGTTCCCTGCGATGACGGCGGAGCCGAAAGAGTTTACGGCAGACTGGATCATCACGTTGGCGATGGAGAAGATGATGCCCTGGATGCCGGCGGAGAGGCCGATCTTCAACATGAGCGCGGCTTTGTCGGGGTAGAGGCGGATCTTCCGCAGGTCCAGACGGCATATGGAATTGATCGTGCACAGCCGGATGATCACCAGAACGGCGGAGAGCAGCTGAGAGACGGAGGTGGCGATAGCCACACCTGCCACACCCAGATGAAAGACAATAACGAATAGCAGGTTCAGTCCCACGTTCATCGCACCGGAAACGATCATGAAGATTAGGGGATACAATGTGTCCCCCACTGCCCGCAGGATGGCACTGCCGAAGTTATAGGCTACCAGGGCGGGGATGCCAAGAAAGTAGATCTTCAAATAAAGAGAGGAGAGCGGCAGCACATCCATTGGAGCCCCGGCCAGCTCCAGCAGCGGTGTGGAGAAAAGAATCCCCACGACACCGGCCATCAGCCCCAGGATCACGCTGAGGACGGCGGAGCAGTGGACCGTCTGGGAGATGGCCTCCTGATCCCCGGCACCGTAGTACCGGGCGGTGAGATAGTTGGTGCCGATGGATACGCCGTTGAACAGCGTCACCAGCAAAAAGATAATAGAGGTAGTGGCCCCTACTGCTGCCAGAGAAGTGCTGCCGGCATAGCGGCCTACCACTACGGAATCCGCCGTGTTATAGGCCAGCTGCAAGAGGCCGGTGAGCATCAGGGGGATTGAAAAGCGTAAGATGGGGCGGAAAAGCGGTGACTGATCCGGCTGACTGTATGTGATTTGTTTCAAAATGTTTCCTCCCTTTGGGAGAAGTCCCCTCAGAATTGATTTATCATCTGCAAGTATTGCAGAAAGAAAAATAAATGTCAAGAGAGAGGCTGATCTTGAAAAAAAGCACGGAAAACTGCACAGATAAAATTTGCGTAAAATTTTCGATAACAGTGGACTGCTTTTTTGAGGAAATCGGTTGAACATGGAATAAACCAAAAATGTTTCAGAAATATATTTCGGAAACGGAGATAAAAAACTGGGAGATTCGTAATATTGACAGGCTTTTGAGGAAAAGTTATAATCTTTTTACAGGAAAAAAACAGATAAAAAACAAAACCAATCACAGGATAGTACTAGCAAAAAAATTTGTTTCAGAAATAAAATGTGAGGAAGGGCTCTATGAAGATCACCGTCCGGAAAATCGCGGAGGAAGCCGGTGTGTCACCGGCCTCCGTCTCTCGCTATATTAACGGATCTGAGGACGTCAGCTCTGAGATTGCCAGCAAGGTGGAGAGCGCCCTGTTCTCCTTGGGCGGAAGTCCGGTGGTCCGGCGGCCCCGCAAGCAGATCATCCTGATCCTGCTAACCCATCTGCGGTTTGACTTCTACGGGCGCACCTTGGCGGAGCTGCTGGAGCAGGAGCCGCAGAGCGAATACACCTTCATGCTGCTGCGCTATAACCCCCAGTCGCCGGAGACAGTGCGGAACTTCGTGAGCCGGATGCATCCCGTTGGCGTGATCTACTTTGAGGAGGAGATCGACAGCGGCATCCTGCAGTATCTCCAAAGCTGCGGCCTGCGGACGGTGATGTGCGGCGGCGTGGCCCTGGACCACCAGTCCGACCGAGTCCATGTAAATGACATCGCCGCCGCCTATGAGGGTACCAATTACCTGCTGGATCTGGGCCACCGGGAGATTCTCTTCCTCTCGGACGACGAGCAGAAGATCGGCGCTGGGTTCCAGCGGATCACCGGCAGCCGCAAGGCGATGGAGGAGCGGGGACTGGAATTCCCGGAGTCCCTGGTACTCCGGGGCGGCGTCACCTTCGAGGCCGGCTACCAAGCCATGGCCACAGCCCTGCGGGAGAAAAAGCAATTCACCGCGGCATTCGCCTTCAGCGATGAGCTGGCGGTGGGCGTCATGGCGGCCCTGTACGACGCGGGGCTGCGGGTGCCTGAGGATATATCGGTCCTGGGCTATGACGACCTGACCATCGCAACCCGGATCCGTCCGGCGCTGACCACCATCCATCAACCCATCGATGTGTTCATCGAGAAATCTCTAGAGTTGTTCCGCCAGCCGCCGAAGTCGATCCACTCGGAGATTCTGCTGCCTCACTCCATTGTGGAGCGGCAGAGCTGCCGCCGGCTCAGCGATCCGGTGCCAAAATCTGTTTGATCCCTCGGAATGGGGTGTTTAAGGAAACGAATCAACAAAAGGAGAATCGG
The DNA here is from genome assembly GCF_005121165.3 of Dysosmobacter welbionis. Taxonomy (NCBI): domain Bacteria; kingdom Bacillati; phylum Bacillota; class Clostridia; order Eubacteriales; family Oscillospiraceae; genus Dysosmobacter; species Dysosmobacter welbionis. The sequence goes on from NZ_CP034413.3 coordinate 3,250,445, forward strand.
TATGAAAAAGAAGATTACAGCATTGCTCCTGGCACTGACGCTGCTCCTTTCCGCAACAGCTCTCACCGGTTGCGGCGGCAGCGGCGAAAGCTCCGACGGTCCCGTCAGCCTGACCCTGTCCCTGTGGGATGAGGCCCAGCTGCCGGTGATCCAGGAAAATGTGGACGCTTTTAACGCTGCTCACGAGGGAGAGATCAAAGTCAACATCGAGCAGATCCCCTGGGACACCTACTGGACCAAGCTGGATGCCTCTCTGGAGACCAATGAGGCCCCGGATGTGTTCTGGATGAACACCTACGTCCAGAAATATGTGGACGCCGGGGTTCTGGAGCCTCTGGACAGCTACATTGAGGGCGAGAGCTTTGATATGAGCGTCTATGCCGAAGGGCGTGTGAACGCCTACAATGTGAACGGCCAGCAGTACGCCCTGCCCAAGGGGCTGGATGCTGTGGCGGTGGCCCTGAACACCGAGCTGTTTGACCGCTACGGTGTGGAGCTGCCCCAGGAGGGCTGGACCTGGGATGACATGCGGGACATCGCCACCCAGCTGCGGGACGCCATCGCGGCCGCCGGAGGCAGCGAGTACCCCATCGTCATGGAGCTGGACGCCCAGCCGTCCTGGATGAACTTCCTGTATCAGAACGGCGGCAACTACCTCAGCGATGACGGCAAGACATGCGGCATCGCCCTGCCGGAGTCCAAGGACGCCATCCAACAGGTAGTGGACCTGATGAACGATGAGCAGATGGCTCCCTACTCCGTGCTGACGGAGACCAAGGGCACCGACCTCTTCATCTCCGGCCAGGCGGCCATCGTCTTCATCGGCTCCTGGAAGTCCGGCGTGCTGGAGGACAGCTCTCTGGCGGCAGACGGCAATGTCCAGCTGATCCAGATGCCCTCCATGGCTGTGGACAACAAGACCAACATGGGCGGTCTGGGCTATGTTATGTCTGCCAACTGCGAGAACAAGGAAGCCGCCTGGGAGTTGATGAAGTACATCACCGGCGAAGAGGCCATGAGCCACGAGGCGGAAGAGGGCATCGACATCCCGGCGTACCTGTCCGCACAGGAGGGGTATGTGGCCAACTTTAAAAATATCAACGCGCAGGTATTTATGGACGCATCCGCCAACGGCTTTGCCTATCCCTCCAACGGCAATTTTGACTGGACCACCATCGTGGATGACGCCATGCAGGAGGCATTCGGTCAGGTGAAGACTGTGGACGAGGCTATGGATGAGGGGGTTGCGGAGGCACAGGCCATTCTGGACGAGGTCTTTGGCTGAGCCCGGCAGAGACAGAGACGACCCGGCGAAAACGTGACCTTCCGTCTTGCGGCGGCCCCCTCCGGGGCCGCCGCGGACAGGGGGAGTCCGTGGGCCCAAAAGCGCGCTCCGATTCAGAACGCGGTTTTGCGCCCAGGGCCTCCCGAGAGACGATACGGGGAAACAGGAGGAACGCCCATGAAAAATCAGGCACGGCATTTCGGCAGGCTCAGACGCGCGGAGATGTGCACTGCGTACATCTTCATCCTGCCCATGTTTGCGGGACTGCTGCTGTTCAGTATCATTCCCTTCATTCAGAATATCCTCTACAGCTTTCGGAAGATGGGGACCTTCGGGGAGGGACCTTCATCGGCCTGAAGAACTATCAGGACCTGCTGAAGGACGACACCTTCTGGCTGGCGCTGCAGAACACGGTGTTCTATGCCGTGGTGGGCGTGCCGCTGGTCATCATCTTCTCCATCTTTCTGGCCCATCAGATCAACAAGAAGATCCGGGGCCGCACGATCTACCGGACTCTGCTGTTTATCCCGGCAATTACCATCCCGGCAGCGATCGGTATCTTGTGGCGGTGGATTCTCAACTATCAGTACGGCATCTTCAACTGGATCTTGGAGAAGCTGGGCTTTTCCCGGATCTCTTGGCTGGGTGATGTAAAATATGTTCGATGGGCAATCATCCTGGTGGTGGTCTGGTCCATGGTCAGCTACTATGTTATCATCATGCTGGCAGCTATGCAGGGCATTGACAGCTCCTATTATGAGGCTGCCCGTCTGGACGGCGCCAGCAGCCGTCAGGTGTTTTTTAAGATCACTCTGCCCATGCTGACCCCCATGATCTTTTTCTCCGTCATCATGGTGACGATCGGCATTCTGCAGATCTTCGATTTCATCTACCTGATGGTGGACCGGCAGACGCTGTCGTACACCTACAGCATGAGTCTGGTGACGTACTTCTACGAGTGCGCCTTCAATAAGAGCAGCATGCGGGGATACGGGCGGCCATCTCCGTGGTGCTGGCTGCCATCATCATGGTGATCACCATGATCCAGATGGTCGGCAAGAAGTACTGGGTCAGATCTGGCGAGTGAGCGGGGGAGGCAGCCATATGAAACAGAAAAGAGACCGCCTGAACGACGAGAGCAGGCTTTCGCGCTTCACCACTCATGTGGTGCTGATCTTTGCGTCGTTCCTGGCCTTTGGCCCCTTCGTCTGGATGTTTCTCACATCCATCAAGACGTACGAGGAGACCATTCAGATCCCCATGAAGTTCCTGCCGGAGATTCCCCAATGGGTGAATTTCAGCATCGTCTCCGATAAGCTGAATTTTCCCCAGCTGTATCTGAACACCATTCTGGTGACGATCATGATGATCGTGGGCCAGATCCTGATCGTCACGATCTGCGCCTATGCCTTTGACCGGCTGAATTTCCCGGGCAAGAACGTCCTCTTTATGGGGATGCTGGCACTGATGATGGTGCCCGGTCAGATCTTCATCATCCCCCGCTTCAAGCTGATGGTGAATCTGGGCCTGACCAACACCCTGGTGGGCCTGGTGCTGCCGGGACTGTTCAATATCTTCGGCGTGTTCCTGATGCGGCAGTTTTTCTCCACTTTGCCGCGGGAGCTGGACGAGGCGGCCCGCATCGACGGGTGCAGCTACTTCCGGACCTACTGGAATGTGCTGCTGCCCCTGGTGAAGCCGGGGCTGACCACGCTGGCCATCCTGGGCATGCTGAACACCTGGAAGGACCTGATGTGGCCCCTGATCAACAACTCCCAGGCGGACAAGATGACGCTGGCAGCGGGCCTTGCCATGCTGATCGGCGAACATACGACGTATTATGAGCAGGTCATGGCCGGCGGCGTCATCGCTGTGCTGCCTCTGATCGTACTGTTTGTGATTTTCCAGCGGCAGTTTGTACAGGGCATTGCCCACAGCGGCATCAAAGGCTGAGACAAACTGCGAAAAAAGAAAGGGAAGTGAGCGTATGTTTTACCGGTACCCGATCAATGATGTCCACATCCACCTGTTCGACCCCAAGGACATCGACGAGTGCATCGCCATGGTGGATGAGTGCGGATATACCAACTGGACGTTCCTGGCCTGTACGGTCATCGACAGTCCCTTCGCTCTGGCCCAGAATCTGCTGTGCGCCCTGATGAAGCTGAAGGAGGGCGGCCGCTGCCAGGCGTTCGGTTCCTTCCACTACAATGGGGACGTGGTGCCGGACGCGGATGACCTGTTGCGGCAGATCCAGTGGTTCGACCAAGCGGGCTTCGACGGTATCAAGATGCTGGATGGCAAGCCCGGCGTGCGCCGTCGGCAAAATCTGCGGCTGGACGCCCCCAACTACGACAAAATGTTCGACTACGCCCAGCGGACCCAATTCCCTATCCTGTATCACATCAACGACCCCATCGAGTTCTGGTATCGGGATCGGCTGCCCCAGTGGGCGGTGGAGAAGAACTTCTTCTACGGCGACGGAACTTTCCCCCACAAGTTCGAGATCGATGAGGAGACTTTCGGCTTCCTGCGCAAGCATCCGAATCTGAACCTGTGCATCCCGCACTTCTTCTTCATCTCCGACCAGCCGGGCCTGTGCTGCGAGATGCTGGACCGCTATCCCAACCTGTTCTTTGACATCACTCCGGGATGGGAGATGTTTGAGAACTTTGCCAAGGACCGGGAGTACTGGCGCAGCTTCTTCTCGGAGTACTCCCACAAGATCCTCTTCGGCACGGACACCTTCTCCGACCACTGGAGGGAGACCGTCACCTGCCTGCGCCGGGTGATGGAGACTGACGAGCCCTTCGTTGCCTTTGAGGAGAACTGCGTGGGCCTGGACCTGCCGGAGAAGACCCTGCGGGACATCTATTTCAACAACTACCACAAGTTCATCCGCCGGATGGACAAGAAGATCAACGTGGACATGGTGCTGGAATATGCCGACACCCTGTATGACCGCATCCCCGCGGGAGAGAACCGCCAGATGATCTCCGACACCATCGACTATCTGAAGGCGGAGATCGGCAAATTCCGGTAACGGCAGAAGAGAGGACTATTCGTGAAACTGTGTGTGATCGGCGGGGCCGGTGCCCGCTCCGCGTTTTTGACCAAATCTCTCGTGAAGAGCACCCGGGACATCCGGGTGGACCACATTGTCCTGCTTGACAACGACCAGCAGAAGCTGAAGACTTACGGGGAGATCTCCCGGGAGCTGTCCCGTCGGCTGGACCCGGACCTGACCTTTGAGGTCACCTCCGACGCCCGGGCCGCCCTGACGGGAGTGGACTACATCATCACCACCATCCGGGCCGGCGGGGACGCCGGGCGGCTGTTTGATGAGCAGACCTGCCTGGCCCACGGCGTACTGGGACAGGAGACCACGGGTGCCGGAGGCTTCGCCATGGCCATCCGGTCCGTGCCCACCCTGGTGTACTACTGCACCCTGGCCCGGGAGGTGGCCAACCCCGGCCATCTGATTTTCAACTTTACCAATCCCAGCGGGATCATCACCCAAGCCCTGCGGTCCAAAGGGTTCGACAACGTGTACGGAATCTGCGACGCCCCCAGCGGCTTCATCAAGCAGCTGGAGGAGATTCTGGAGATCCCCTACGGCACGCTGGATATCGAGTGCTACGGCCTGAACCACCTGTCCTGGTTCCGCAATGCCAAAGTCAACGGCCGGGACGTGCAGCGGGAGCTGCTGGACAATCCCCGGACCTATGAGCATTCGGAGATGCGGCTCTTTACCCGGGAGATGGCCCGGATCAGCGGAGACTGCATGCTCAACGAGTATCTGTACTTCTACTACCGGCGGGTGAAGTCTCTGTCCATGATCCAGAAGGCGGATCATCCCCGGGGAGAGATGATCTACCTCATCAACCGCGAGCTGGAGGAACAGCTGGCCCGACTGGAGCTGCCCCGGGATTTCGAGCAGGCGTTCAGCCTGTATATGACCGCCTACGGCAAGCGGGAAAACGCCTATTTCTCTGTGGAGAGCGGAGCCTGCCGGGAAAAGGTGTGGAATCCGCCCACGGTGGAGGAGTTCCTCACCGCCCCGGATGAGGGCGGCTACGCAGCGGTGGCCTTGCGGTTCATCCGGGCCATCACCGATGGGGAGAACTGCCGGATGGTGCTGTCCGTTCCAAACAACGGGGCCATCGACGGTCTGCGGGACGACGATGTGGTGGAGATCACCTGCGATATCCGCTCCGACGGCGCCCATCCCGTCCGCATTGGTGCCATCGACGAGTTTCAGCTTCAGCAGATCAAGCGGCTGAAGTACTTTGAGCGGTGCACCATCCAGGCCATCTTGGAAGATGACCGGGATGCGGCCGTCAAAGGCCTGGCCCTGCATCCGCTGGTGAACGACTTCGAGCTGGCGGAGACGTTGACGGATATCTTCTTTGACAAATACGCGGAATTTATCCACATGAACGAGACGCCTTAAAGACGGATCGGAGAGAGTGTATGTACGATTTCAAGACCTTTGCACAAATGAATCTGGACTTGATCTTCCAAGGCTTTGACCGGATGCCCCAGCCCGGGGAGGAGGCCTTTGCAAAGCGATTCACCATGCAGTTGGGGGGAGGCCCCATCGTCTGCCCCATCGTGCTGGAGCAACTGGGCTTCCGGGTCCGGCTGGGGACGTTTCTGGGGCAGGACGATGTGAGCAACCTGTGCCGCCGCCTGCTGGACCAGCGGGGCTTCTCCAGCTACGACGAGTTCGCCCAGGACAACCCGGACCCGGTGGTAGTGACCAGCGTGTTCTCTTGGGAACACGACCGGGGATTTCTGGCCCACAATGAGGGCGTCTATGAGAGCATTTTGGATCCGGAGACCGTCTATGGCTTCCTGCGGGACGCCAAGGTGGTGTTTGCCCCGGTGGGGCAGCCGGAGGTGACCCGCCGCCTTCATGAGGAGGGAGTGAAGGTAGTCTACGACAGCGGCTGGAGCGATGACCTGTCCATTGACGGCATCAAGGCGTTCCTGCCCTATATCGATGTCTACACACCCAATGACAAGGAGGCACGGAAGCTGGCCGGCACAGATGACCTGGAGGAAGCTGTCCGCTTTCTGGCGGGCTACACGCCTCACCCGGTGGTGACGCTGGGCAAGGGTGGCTGCGCATACTGGCACGACGGTTCCATCCGCTATGTATCGGCCATCGATGAATTCCGGGCGGTGGATACTACCGGCGCCGGAGACAACTTCCTCACCGGCATCATTTACGGCTTGCTGACGGAGGAGCCCCTGGACCGCTGTGTGCGGCTGGGGAACATCTTCGCGGGTAAGTCCACCACGGCGGTGGGCTGCTTTGGCGCGGCGGTGACGCCGGCACTAATCCGAAAATATCTGTGAGGGCGGGGGAGGATACGGCTGTGCGCATTCAGCCGGACCGCCTGGAGGAGACCTTTGCGACCCAGGTGGACGACGACAGCCCCTCCTACGGGGAACGGCAGATGGCTGACCAGCCGCCTCTGCGCCCTGGGCCTGATGGTGGAAGAGGACGACGCGGCGGAGATTTTGGGCCGGGCCTCCTATGCGGGCTTTTCACCGGAGGCGGGCGCCAGCGCCATTGCAGCCACCAATATCGTCCTGGACCGGGGCCAGATCCGAGAGGAGATTCGCAGCGGCTCCCACCAGCGGTACTTCCGGGCCTGCCGGGCCAGGGGGTATGAGACCTGGACGGTCACCACCTTCGGCGGTAGCGATAACAGATTGCCGGTAGCCAATGGTATCACGGGCATCGTGATGCCCTCCGCCATGCACTGTCGCCGCTCCTGTCAGGGGATACACTTCTGTTCAGGAGATGGTCGCAGTGACAGAAATCACGGCGGATCTGGTATTGAACCGGGACTGAAGCAAACCGGCTTTCCGCAATTTTGAGAGGAGGGAGAGACATGGCACTGAAGCTGATTATCGTTTCTGATTTCGTCTGTCCCTACTGTTACTGGCTGGAGACACTTCTGGACCGGCTGGGGGAACAGCTGGAGATTATCCATGTGCCCTACCAATTGACAGAACCGCCAGCGCCCCGGATAGACGTATGGAACGATCCCGTCCGACGAGTACGATACGCTGAGACCCTGGGGCCCGTCTGTCAGGCTCAGGGGTAGAGATGTGTCTGCCGCCCCGGGTGATTCCCCGGCCATACACGGACCTGGCTTTCCAGGGCTGGTGCTTTGCTGGGGAACGGGACAGAGGAGAGTCCTTCTATAAAGCGGTGTTTCAAGCCTATTTTGTAGATGAGCGGGATATTGGAGATTTGTCTGTGCTGACGGAACTGGCAGAGAACTGCGGTCTGTCAGGGCAGGACTTCCGCGCAGCCTTGGTGGCAGGGACTTATACAGAGACCGTCCGCCGGCAATCCCGCCTGTCCCGGGATTTGCTGGGTATTCACATGGTGCCTACCATTTTATCAGGAAAAAAACGACTGGAAGGCTTTGTTCCGAACTTGATAGAGCTGAAGGCATGGTTGGATGCGGTGCGTTGAGATGCCTGAACGTAAGCATCAAATACAAAAAACAGGTAGACAGGTATGAGAAAATAGTGGAGGAAAAGTCACAGGCGAAGGGGAGGGGGACAAGAAGGTAAAGTGAGGATCTATCTTCTGTGTTTCAATATCCACTGTAAATTATTAAAAGCGGCGTTCCATTCGATGGAACGCCGGCCCATCATTCTCTTCCTTAAACACCTGAATCAGTTATGAACAAACACCCGTATAAACTCGTTGAGCGTAGTCCGTTGTTCCTCTTCATACGGTTTAGTGCGGGATCCTGCAAATTGTCTTCATAACGATATACAGTTTCTTTGCTCACGTCGAGCCGTTTTGCCAAAGATGCACGCGACATCCCGCGATCTTTCCGAAGACGACGTAACCTTAATCCAAAATCAAAAACTCCATCTGCCGACATACGGTCACCCTGTATGCATTGTAATCCTCCAGCATAGTTGTTATATGATGTGAAGATATGTAAATATTAGTCAAATTAGGTTGACATTTACCGGATATTATAATACAATGCTAACAAAAATATATGAACGCCAGCACCTGTACAGGCTGCTCACTTAATCACTATGCGTATCTTCAAATGAAAATTCTTCCAGTTCTGGATAGTCAAAAAATTCAGATAACGTAAGACTGAATGCAGATGCGATCTTGTGAAGCGTCTTTATTTTTGGATTGAATGTCTTGTGATTTATGAGATTATCAAGTGTTGAGTAGCTGATACCACTCATGGCAGACAACTGATATATTGTGAAGTCACGTTGCCTACATAGCTCCAAAATCCGTTTGACAATAATTTGTGAATATTCGTCCTTCATCTCTCTACCTGCTATCAATGAGTAATACCTTAAATGGTGTTTTCTCTATGATAGCAATAAAAATAGCGCGCTATTCCCGTGCACGGGAATAGCGCGTGATGGAATGAACGGTATGAATTATGTTGCTTGAATAGAAAATAGAATGTGTTGCATCACTCAAGAGACCAAGGATTATAATAGATTTGAGATTGAAAAGAGTGGGGGAAACAGCTATGAAAGAAATTCGCATACTCATTGGCGGAATGGGAAATGCTGCCAGGCCGATGGTCGATCTTCTGACTAGCGAACGGGAGAGGATGGAGAATGTATACGGGCTCCATTTTCGAATTGTTGGCGCAGTGGACAGTAGAGGTGGAGTGATTGCACCGAATGGAATTTCCAGTGTGACGTTATCGGAAGCCAAAAACAGGGGAACTTTGGCAGATATCCCCGGCTTGGGTATTCAGGGCCTTACGGCATTGGAGATGATCGAGCAGTGCAGCGCGGATGTCTATTTAGATGGATTGCCGCCATATCTGCCCACTGGGGAGCCGGGGACTTCTAACATCCGAAGGGCTTTGGAACGGGGAATGCATGTGGTGACCGCAAATAAAGCGCCGCTTGCCCTTCATTGGAAAGAACTGTTTTCCTTGGCGGCACAACAGGGGCTCCAAATTCGCTATGGAACAGCGGCCAGCGCAGGACTGCCTACTCTGGAGATGGGTAAACTGTTGGGACGTTGTGGAGAGCTGCTGGAGTTCGGCGGGATTTTCAACGCGTCTTGTATGTACGTTTTTGATGCGATGGGGCAGGGACAGTCCTTTGATATGGCTGTGCAGGGGGCGAAGGCAGGCGGATTTTTGGAGCCAGATCCCTCCATGGATCTCGATGGATGGGATACGGCCATGAAAACAGTTATCCAGGCCAATACCTATTGGGACCAGGCATATACGCTTGCGGATGTGGCGATCCAAGGTATCTGCGGCCTGACACAGGCAGATATGATAGACGCGAAGTCCAGGGGCGAGGTTTGGTGCATGGTTGGCCGGGCTGTCCAGAATCCGGATGGCAGCCTGAAACTGACTGCCGGACCGGAACGGCTTCCGGCAGATCATCCGCTGGCCAGGGCACACTGGAGCGATAAGGTGCTTTGGATGCAGACCAGAACGCAGGGAGGGCAGGTGCACCACTGCATCGGTGCGTCGGCTTCCAGCACACCCGGAAATATGTATTTAGACTTGGTGACTATTGCCAGGGAACTTTAATGAATACCTTTTCAGAAATGCAGAAATAGGTGGGGGGGCTTTGTTCCTGTTTAGAATCGGCGCTGCCGTTCTTGAATTTTTTTGGGGAGGAAAAGAAGTATGAAGAGAGTCTTTGCGCTGGTCCTGACATTGGCTACAGCTTTAGGGTTGGCCGCCTGCAACAGTGGAGGAGGTGAATCCGGGGAAAATGTGGTGAGGATTGGAATTTTTGAGCCGGCCACTGGCGACAATGGCGCCGGCGGCAAGCAGGAGATGCTGGGCATGCAGTATGCCAATAAGGAGACCCCCACTGTGGATATCGGCGGCACCACCTATACCGTGGAGCTGGTTTATGCGGACAACGGCTCCGACCCCGCCAAGGCGCCCACTGCCGCTGCGGAGTTGGTGAGCAAGGATGTATCTGTGGTATTGGGTTCCTACGGCTCCACCGTGTCTCTGGCTGGCGGCCCCGTCTTTGGCGAGGCGGGTGTCCCCGCCATTGGCGTCGGATGCACCAATCCCCAGATTACGGCAGGGAACGGGTATTACTTCCGGATCTGCTTCCTGGATCCGTTCCAGGGAACGGTGTTGGCAAATTTCGCACAGGAGAAATTCTCTGCGAAAAAAGCTTACTGCCTGGGTGAGCTGGGCAACGAGTACGACCAGGGCCTGATTAATTATTTTGAGCAGGCATTTGACGGCACCGTGGAAAAGGATTCCTTCCCGACCAATACATCCGACTTCACCACATATCTTAATAAGGCCGTAAATGAGGACGCAGATGTGATTTTCTGCCCGGTTTCCATTACATATTCTACTCAGATCGTGAAGTTGGCTGCTTCTCTGGGAATTGAAATCCCCATCCTCGGTGGCGATACCCTGGACAGCAATATGGTGCTGGAAGCGGCCGCAGGCAGCGACGTGCAGCTGTACGTGTCCACCTTCTACCAGGAGGGTGGCTCTCCAGAGTTTGACGAGGGCTTTAAGGCCTGGCTGAGCGAGGATTCCACCGCCATGACCAACAACGGCGGCAACGATACCATCGCCGCTGTCACTGCCATGGGCTATGACGCCTACTATGTGGCGCTGGAGGCCCTGAAGGCCGCCGGCTCTACCGACAAGGCCGCCGTGAAGGCCGCGCTGCCTGACGTGACCTACACCGGCGTGTCCGGCTCCATCGCCTTTGACGAGCAGGGCGACGCCATCCGGGACACCGCCTATATCAAGACCGCAGACACCGCCAACAACGCCTGGACGCTGGAGACGGTCCAGACTGTGGAATAAGCCTGCCATCCGGCCAGCCTGGCGGGGTATCCCCCGCCAGGCGGCTTGTTCTTGCGCGAGATGGGACCGCCTCGAAAGGGGCCGCAGCCCGGCCCTTTTGGAGACGGTCCTTCCCGCTCGCCAACTCTGAAAGAAAAGGGGGTATCCCTGTGCAATACGGAATTTCCATCCTGCTCTCCGGCATCTCGCTGGGCGGGCAGTACGCCCTGATCGCCATCGGATACACCATGGTTTACGGCATCCTGCGCCTGATCAACTTCGCCCACGGCGACGTGTTCATGGCGGCGGGATTGATCATGGTCTATCTCAGCGCAAGCCTGCCCATCGGCGTGGCGCTGCCGCTGATGATCCTGCTGACGGTGCTGCTGGGCTATGTCATCGAACGGGCAGCCTACAAGCCGCTGCGCAGCGCGCCCCGGATGAGCGTCATGATCTCCGCCATCGGCGTCAGCTATCTGCTGCAGAATCTGGCCACCTATATCACCGGCGGACTGCCGCAGATGTACCCCAGCCTGCCCGGCCTGTCCAGTCAGATCACCATTGCCGGCACCTCCACCAAAATGGTGACGGTGATTACGCCATTCCTGGTGGTGGCGCTGGTAGTGGTGCTGACCCAGCTCATCAACCACACCAAGATCGGCATGGCCATGCGGGCCGCCTCCCGGGATTTTGAGACCGCGCAGCTGATGGGCATCAAGATCAACAACATCATCAGCTTCACCTTTGTCATCGGTTCCTTCCTGGCGGCGGTGGGGTCTGCGCTGTACTTCACCAACTATCCCTCCATCGTGCCGCTGTCCGGCTCCCTGCCGGGCCTGCGGGCCTTCGTGGCGGCAGTGTTCGGCGGCATCGGCTCCATTCCCGGGGCCGTGGTGGGGGCATTCCTCATCGGTCTCAGCGAGACGGTGATCAAGAGCTCCAACTGGAGTGTGTTTTCCGACGCGTTCACCTTCGCGCTGCTCATCATCATCCTGGTGGTGAAGCCCACCGGCCTGTTCGGTGAGAAGTCCACCGACAAAGTGTAAAGGGGGCGTCACGATGCTGCAAGAAAAAAAGAGCAAACGGGGCGCGTGGATCGCCCTGGGCTGCGTGGCGGCCCTGCTGGTCCTGGTGATTGTGCTGGAGAACACCATGCAGCCCACCAGTATGCTGTTCACCGTGCTGAAGAAGGGAGCTGTGTACGCGCTGGTGGCGGCCTCCCTGAACCTGCTGAACGGCTTTACGGGCCTGTTCTCCCTGGGGCAGGCGGGCTTCATGCTGCTGGGCGCCTACACCTACGCCATTCTGACCATTCCCTCTGCCGACCGGGAGAGCGTCTACTACCTCTACGGCGGCTCGGCAGTGAATTTCTCCCTGCCGGAGCTGTTCGGCGGCGGCGCCCTGGGTCTGATCCTGGGTGTGCTGGCGGCGCTGATCCTGGCGGGCTGTGTGGCGGCGGTGATCGCCTGGCTTATCGGCCTGCCGGTGCTGCGGCTGAAGAGCGACTACCTGGCCATCGCCACCCTGGGCTTTGCGGAGATCATCCGGGCCATCTTCCAGTGGGACCGGCTGGGCCCTGTCACCAACGGCGCCAACGCGCTGAAGAGCTTTCCCACCTTCTCCAGCTTCAACATCGAGAACGCCAATGGGGAGGTGGTGCTGCGCCTTTCCACCTTTGTGCCCTTCCTGCTGGTGGCAGTGTGCATCGGGATCATGGTGTTGTTGATCAACTCCACCTATGGCCGGGCCTTCAAGGCCATCCGGGAGGATGAGGTGGCCGCCGAGGCCATGGGCATCAACCTGGCCAAGCACAAGCGGATGGCCTTCTGCATCAGCTCCTTCTTCGCCGGCGTGGGCGGCGGCCTGTTCGCCATGTTCGCCAACCAGGCCCAAGCCAAGACCTTCACCACCTCCATGACCTACGAGATCCTGCTGATCGTGGTGATCGGCGGCATCGGGTCCATCTCCGGCAGCTGCATCGCCTCGTTCCTGTACGTGGCGGCCAGCGAGTGGTGGCTGCGATTCCTGGACACAGAGACGTATATCGGCGCCTTCAAGGTGCCCTTCCTGCGGACCGGCTTCCGGATGGTGGTGTTCTCCATCATCATCATGATCGTGGTGCTGTTCTTCCGCCGTGGCCTCATGGGGGACCGGGAGCTCTCTGATGTGGCCCGGAGCCTGCGGGCCCGCCTCTCCGGAAAATCGAAAAAGAAGGAGGCGGCGAAATGAGTGAGAAGATCCTTCGTTTGGAGAATATCACCATGCAGTTCGGCGGCGTCATCGCCGTGAACAACATGAATCTGGAGGTAGGCGAGGGGGAGATCGTCTCCCTGATCGGCCCCAACGGCGCGGGCAAGACTACGGCCTTCAACGTCATCACCGGCGTGTACCAGCCCACCAACGGCGCGGTGTGGTACCGGGGGGAGAAGATCGTGGAAAACTACCCCCAGGGCAAGATGCGCAAGCTCTACAAGGGCGAGCACGCCGGGGAGTACACCCACGCCCTGGCCCCCACCCCGGACAAGATCACCCGGATGGGCATGGCCCGGACCTTCCAGAATATCCGTCTTTGGAAGGACCAGACGGTGTTCGACAACGTGCTGACGGCCATGCACTGCCGTGCGACGTGCAACCTCCTCACTGCGACCTTCCATCTGAACCGGCAGGAGGAGGCGCGGCAGCGCCAGCGGGTGGAAGAGCTGCTGGCGGAGGTGAACCTCAGCGACGTTTCCGGGGAGAAGGCGAACTCCCTGCCCTACGGCAAGCAGCGGCGGCTGGAGATCGCCCGGGCCCTGGCCACGGATCCGCAGCTGCTGCTGCTGGACGAACCGGCTGCGGGCATGAACCCCCAGGAGACCGACGAGCTGACGGCCTTCATCGGGGAGATCCGCACGAAGTTCGGCCTGACGGTGTTTCTGATCGAGCACCACATGGACCTGGTCATGGACATCTCCGACCGGATCTATGTGCTGGACTTCGGCAAGCTGATTGCCGACGGCACACCGGCGGAGATCCAGAACAATCAGCGCGTCATCGACGCGTACCTGGGGGTGGCGGAAGATGCTTAAAATCCAACAGCTGCGGGTGTCCTACGGCGGCATCCAGGCTCTCCGGGGCATCGACCTGGAGGTGCCGGACGGCAAGATCGTCACCCTGATCGGCGCCAACGGCGCGGGCAAGTCCACCACCCTGCGGACCATCTCCGGCCTGGTGAAGGCGGAGTCCGGCTCCATCCAGTGGAACGGGGAGGAGCTGCTGGGCAAGCCCATCGACAAGATCATCTCCGCGGGCATCGCCATGAGCCCGGAGGGGCGGCGGGTGTTTGCGGACCTGACGGTGCTGGAGAACCTGAAGCTGGGAGCCTACCTCCGCAAGGACAAAGCGGAGATCGAAAAGGACCTGAAATGGGTCTATGAGCTGTTCCCCCGGCTGGAGGAACGGAACTGGCAGTCCGCCGGCACCCTCTCCGGCGGCGAACAGCAGATGCTGGCGGTGGGCCGGGCCCTGATGTCACGGCCGAAGCTGATGATGCTGGATGAGCCGTCCCTGGGCCTGGCGCCGCTGGTGGTGCAGGACATCTTCTCCATCATCCGGGAGATCAACCGCCAGGGCGTGACGGTACTGCTGATCGAGCAGAACGCCAACATGGCCTTGAAGATCGCGGACCTGGCCTATGTGCTGGAGACGGGGAACATCACCATGTCCGGCACCGGCGCGGAGCTGCTGGCCAATGAGAAGATCAAAGAGGCGTATCTCGGCAAGCACAGATAAGGGGATAGTTGTCAGATGGCAACGGGTGCTAGCGGATGTGATGTGTATGCAATTTTTCTGAATTGGACAAGTAAATCCGGACAGCAAAGAGCCGAGGCGGAGAGTTTTCTTCGCCTTGGCTCTTTACTGCAAGGTGTCATCAGTCCTGTGGCTATCTGTTAGTAAGACATACAAAAGGTTTTTGGGCTTGCAGGCTGCAAGCCCATCCGATTCAGGATGAGGGATTTGAAGCAGTGACGCTGCGAAAGATCGCCGACGTGACAGCATCCTTTTGTTTCCTATGTGGGTGGCCGTAAAGTATGGAGACTTACATTTCTATTTGATGTTACTAAGATTTAATTTAGAAATATAATTGCCGGGTAAAGCACGCCAGCCAGGCGTGCTTTATTCGTTTTCAGGCCTATGTTGAAGGTATCTCTGGATCTTCAAGAATTTAGATGATATCAGCAGCACCGACTTTGCTTGCATCGCATTGAAAGCCACTCTTCCCGGTCTGGTGCGCGCCTCTGTATTTGCACAAGAAAGACAGTAAGCGTCACAGCAATGAGAACCCAGGGGACCATTGGCATATAGAGGGAACCATGCTCTGCCTGTTTCGCATACTGACTAAATATTTATAGAGTCAATATCGCAGGTTCTGCATTTTTCACTTATTTCAGAAAGCAGAAGAATCTGTCCGATTGCGTGAGCTAGAAGCCCACCCAATGCAGGCCAATATTATAGAACCGGCAAGAGATATGGATTTACGCCTGCGTACCATCAATAGTATACACAACAGGATTCCTATCAGGCGCTTCACACCCAGCTGGGGGCCCGCTCTTTCTAATGAATACACCGAACCGCTCTCCGGTCTTGCCTTGCTCCCGATACAGCAGAAGCGCTCGTTCTATCATCTCAAAGACCTGCTCCTTGGTGTAGATTTCATCAATCACGGTACCAAGGCGCTGACGCTTACCCCAAATACCACCGACCATAATTTTATATCCTGCTTTTGCTTCTGTCACACAATCAAAATTACAGGCATCCACACACTTACCGCAGTTGTTGCAGGTATCCCAATCGATTTGCATGATGCCATCCTCGTCCAGATGGGCATTTTTCATGGGGCAGACCTCTACGACGGAGCACTTCTTGCAGCCATTGCAGTCATCGGGATTATAGGCAGGTACCCGCTGGCCCATAATGCCGAAATCATTCAAACCTGGCTTAATACAGTTGTTTGGGCAGCCGCCGATGCCGATTTTGAACTTGTGGGGAAGTTTGACATCATACCAGCCCTTGTAGAATGTTTCGTGCAGTTCACGCGCTAGTTCTTGAGTGTCGATCAGGCCATGGATACACACAGTGCCTTTGCAGGCCACGATGGGACGGACGCGGGAACCCGTGCCGCCAGTATAAAGACCGGCTTGGGCGATGAATGTATTGAATGGTTCGATGTTGTCGTAGGTCAGACCTTGAACTTCCAGAGTCAGACGAGTCGTGAGGGCAATTTTCCCATTACCGAATTTTTGAGCAGCTTCCTTTTTCCGGTAGAACACACCAACAGAAGCTTCTCAATGCCCAGGGAGCTGTTAATGGATCAAATGCGTACAGCGGGACTCGGGGAACGGCTTCGTCTTTTGAATAGAATCTTTGCAACCAAGGAATATGAGGCTTTTGCCGCTGTGGCAGAAGCAATGGGTTGCCCTAGCCATTCGCATGAAGCGGCTTCATCTGCTGGACAGAGATGACTTGAAGGACCCGTATGCGCTCGTTCGTATCGATTGTGATGAAGAATGAATATTTGAGCAAGGAGGATATTGGAAGATGCCGCGATACAATATCCGGGAGGATAATCCCGTCAAATACACTCAGGTAAAGGCGGAGCAGGAAAGACTTCGGGCAGGCGTTTCCCGATGATAACCAGCTGCGTCATTGGCTGGTACGGGTGACGGTGAATGCCTGCAAGGATGCCCTGCGGTCGCCCTGGAGACGGCGGATGGTGCCTCTGGACGACTGCCGGGAGCCGGTGTTCAATACGCCGGAGCACCAGAATCTCTATGCAGAGGTCATGGCCCTGCCGGCCAAGTACCGCTTGCCGCTGTATCTCTATTATTATGAAGGGTACACAGCGGCGGAGGTGGGGGAGCTGCTGGGCCTGGGGCCCTCCACCGTTCGGACCCGGCTTGCCCGGGCCAGAGAGAAACTGAAAGCACAGCTGAGGGAGGAGTGAGCCATGCAGAACATCTATCGGGAGACATTTGAGCAGATCCATGCCTCCGAGCAGCTGCGAAAGGAGGTAGCCAATGTGCCGAAACAGGAGAAGGCAGCGTTTAGACACCATATTTCCAAGGCAGGGCTGATTGCCGCAGCGTTGGCGCTGGCGCTGGCGGGCACGGTCCTGGCAGTGGCCAGTCCCACCCTCTGGTGGTGGTTTGAGCAGAAGTGGGAGGAGGAGACCGGCAGCTCGATGACGGAATCCCAATCCCTGGTGATCGACGGCCTGACCCGAAAAGTGGGGGAGAGCGTTACCAGCGGGGACGTGACCGTCACTGTGGACAGTATCACCGTGGGCAGCAGTCAGATCTGGGCATTGCTGGACGTGACGGGCTGGGACTTTGACCGAGATGCCCAGTATTCCTTTGACAGGATGCGTGCGGAGATCGTCCCTGACCCCAGTGGGGGCCAGCATGGTGGGGCTGGGTACGGCCTGGACAGTATCGGGATCACCCGGGAGGGCGCAGCCCGGATGCTGCTGGAGTTCTCCGCCACCATCTCCACTGGTAACCAGCTGAACAGAGGAGATTACGCGCTGGAGATCGATCTGAACGACCTGATCCGCCGCCGTACCGGCGGGGCAGAGGATGAGGCCTTGTGTGAAGGAGAGTGGTCTTTCTCGATTCCTTTGGCGGCAGAGAGCCTGTCTCCTACCATCACCATCGACAGAGTTCAAGTGCTGTCGAATCACATGGTCTGGGATCAGGCTACCGGCAAAGATGGCGGCGCCTTAGAGGGTACAGGGGGAAAATCTCACCCGGCTGTTGCAACGCTAACGAACCTCCAAATTACCGCAACAGGTGCCTCCTTCTACTGCGACGGACTGATGGACCGGCTCCACGCAACCGTGATCCTGGCCGACGGGACCGAAGTAGAGAACCGTGGCGGCGGTGGAAGCAGAATGGAGGACGGCGGATGGTATGTCAGCTTTGACTGGCCGGTGCCGCTGGATGTGACGGATATCGTTGCTATCCGCTTTGGCGATGCAGAAATTCCGTTGAATTAAGTGAGACTTGCAAAGAGCGCCCCGCCAAAAGCAGGCGGGGCGTTTTTGTCACTTTCACGTTTCTATCCAGTCCCTCTGCCGCCAGACGGCAAACTCCCGCCGGACCAGCAGCAAGCTCAGGAGGAAGGTCAGCATGTCGGAAATGGGGGCGGCCAGCAGGGCACCATCCAGGCCGAACCGGCCGGACAGCAGAATAGCCAGGGGAATCAGAAACACGCCCTGCCGGGCCAGGGGAATGGCAAGGGAGGGTACCGGCCGGCCGATCCCTTGAAAGAAAGAGGCGGTGGCCAGATGCAGGCCGTACAGGAAGAAGGCGGCCATATACAGCCGGAAGCAGTGCTGGGCACAGTCCAGGTAGAGGGGGCTGTCAGAGACGAACAGCATCCCGATCTGCCGGGGAAACAGCTGGAACACGAGGAACCACACCCCCGAAATTACCAGGGCGATGGCGGCGGCCGTGCGGAAGGTCTGCCGCACCCGAAGAAAATGCTTCGCCCCGAAGTTGTAACCGTTGATAGGCTGTACGGCGGAGGAGACGCCCACAAACATGGAGTGGGCAATCTGATAGACCTTCATCATCATTCCGTAGACAGAGAGAGCGATGTCGCTGCCGTACACGCTGGCCGCTCCGTGAACCCGCAGCAGGTTGTTCAGGGTGATCTGTACCAGGGCAGTGAGGATCTGGGTCAGCAGGCTGGGAACCCCCAGGGCCAGAATCCGCCCGGTGAGCCTAATGGTGGGGCGCAGCGCCTGGCGCCGGAGCCGGACTGTGTGCAGCCGGGGCAGGTAGGCCAGAAACAGCACCCCGGCCGCCACCTGGCCGATGACTGTGGCAATGCCGGCCCCCACCACGCCCATGCCCAGAGGGAAGATGAAGACGGGGTCTAGAATCAGGTTGAGGACGGCACCGGTAATCATGCAGCCCATGCTGTACCGGGGGTGGCCGTCCGCCCGAATGATGGCGGTGAAGGCCGGGCAGATCAGCTGGAAGGGCAGGCCCCAGGCAATGGTCCGGAGATAGGCTGCAGCCTCCGGCCAGGCAGTGTCCGTAGCGCCGAAGAGCCGGGCAATCTGGGGGGCGAAGCACCAGCTGACGATGGCCGCACAGAGACCGCTGGCGGCAATCAGGGTGGCGGCGTGACCGATGGTGTCATCCGCCTCTTGCTGCTGGCGGCGGCCGAGGCACAGGCTGATGTTGGCGGCGCTGCCGTCTCCCAGCAGCAGGGCCACGGCATTCACCAGAATGACCACCGGGAACGCCACGTTGATGGCCGCCATGGCGGTGATCCCCACGCCCTGGCCCACAAAGATCTGGTCCACGATGTTGTAGAGGCAGTTGACCATCAGCGTCAGGGCCGTGGGGATGGCGTAGCGGACGATCAGCTTTTGAACCGGCTCGGTTTCCAGCGGGCTGCGGGACTCCTGATCGGCCGTCATACGGATCCCTCCTCCGGCGGGCGCACCGCCCGCCGTGATAAAAAGTCCCAGCGGCAGAGCACCGCCCTGCCCACTGGGTAAGCATCAATTTTTTTCAGCATAACATGGGCGGCGGTAAAAGTCAACGCACTGGACAGCGGTCTGTTCACAGAATGTTTTCAAAGAAGCCGCCGGATGCCGGCAACCTTTTGGCGGCCGGACCTATCTATATGGATGTACAGGCGGTGCGGACAGGCGTGCCTGTCCGCAGTGGCTCCGCTGTACAAAATCACAAGGAAAAGGATGGAACATACATGAGAGGATTGCTCACAGGAATCCTGGCGGCGCTGATACTGCTGACGCTGGCGGCCTGCGGCTCTGAAAAGACGGACGCCGGCAACGACGGGAAGGAAGAGGACAGCGCAACGGTCAATGGTGTGGTGAACTGTATGGGGGATTTCCTGGTTCTGCTTACTGACGATGGGACTTATCAGGTTTTCGACTTTGGCGAGGATGTGGATCAGGGGCGTCTTGAAGAGGGGGACAGCGTCACAGTTACCTATACCGGAGAGCTTGGGAGCGAGGATCCGGTGCCTGTGGCGGTTTCTGTGGAGAAGACAGATGCGGTATAAGGAACGCTTTCCATAAAGCAGCGGCCCGCAAACTGCGGGCCGCTGCTTTTTATCAGGGCAGAGAGACCTGGGCAATCAGGTCCCGCACAACAGCACTGCCTAGCAGCAGACCGGCTGTGGCGGGAACCCAGGGATTGCTGGCGGGCACACTGCGGCGGCCGGGGGCGGCGCCTCCGGCTGGGCGGGAGAGACGGGCTTCTCCGGGCTGAACACCACCTTCAGATGGTGAATGCCTCTGGTCCGGAGTTCCTTGCGCATCACCCGGGCCAGGGGGCAGCCATAGGTCTTGGAGATGTCCGTTACCTGGAGGAGGGTGGGATCCAGCTTGTTGCCTGTGCCCAGGGCCGCGATCAGGGGGATGTTCAGCTTCAGGGCAGTCTCTGCCAGATCCAGCTTGCAGGACACCAGATCGATGGCGTCCACGATGTAATCGTACCGGCAGCCCTCCGGGAAGAAGCAGTCCCGATGAGCGGCGTCATAGAGACCGTGGACAGGATGGAGCTCTGCATCCGGATTGATGTCCCGCAGACGGGCGGCCACCGCCTCCGCCTTGGGCTGACCCAGGGTGGAGTGGAGGGCCTCCAGCTGGCGGTTCAGGTTGGTGAGGGCAATGGTGTCGCTGTCCACCAGGGTCAGCTCGCCGACTCCGGACCGGGCCAAGCATTCGGCGGCGTAGCTGCCCACGCCGCCCAGCCCCAGCAGCAGCACGTGGGCCCGAGCAAGCCGGGCCTGGGCCTCCGGGCCCCACAGCATCTCGTTGCGGAGAAAGGGATGTTCCATAACGGACCTCCTTGTTGCAAACAGGTGGAAAACGTCCGGCTTTGAAATTTCAAAGCCGGACGTCTTGTGTTGTGAATGGGAATCAACCCACAAAGCTCATGCCGAAGGAGGACTGCTCCGCAGTATAGCCCTCGGTCTTCTCCTCGTAGAACGTATCCACGGCGTCATTGACCAGATCTGCGGACACCTGGATCTCCCAGTAGGGCTGGTCATAGCCCACGAAGTACATGACGTGGTAGCCGGTGCTCTCGTTGTGAATGATGCCGGTGTCGCCGGTCTGGCGGGCGGGATCGAAGCACCAGTCGTTGAACTCCGTCACCATCTGGCCCTGATAGACCTGCTCATACAGGCCGCCGGTGGTGTTGGACCCGGGATCCTGGGAGTACTCATTGGCCAGCGCGGCAAAGGAGTCCTCGGTGGCGTCGCCGGCCTTCCACTCGTCCAGGATGTCCTGGGCCTTCTGCGCGGCCTCGGCGTCCTTGGCGGCCACATCGTCCTCATAGCCCTCGTCATCCTCGGAGAGCTCGGAGGCCTCCGGCTGGATCAGGATGTGGCGCACGTTCACCGTGTTGTATTCGTTGCGGGAGCGGCCGTTAAAGACCACCACATAGTAGTTGCTGCTGTCGCTGTCCTC
The DNA here is from genome assembly GCF_005121165.3 of Dysosmobacter welbionis. NCBI lineage: Bacteria > Bacillati > Bacillota > Clostridia > Eubacteriales > Oscillospiraceae > Dysosmobacter > Dysosmobacter welbionis. The sequence continues at coordinate 3,272,043 of NZ_CP034413.3, forward strand.
CAGCACGGCGGAGTCGCCGGCCTGCCGGGCATCGTCATACAGCCATTCACCCAGAACAGAGGAGCTGTACGAGAAGCTGTCAGAAGAGGCATAGGTGGCGGTGGACTCATACTCTGCGGCTGCATCCTCCAGAGAGGTGCCCGCCTTGTAGGCGGCGTAGATGGCATCTGCGGTGGTCTTGGCAGCGGCCATGGCCTCCGCCTTCATCTCGTCGGTGACCTCGATGGAGTTGCCCTCTTCATCTGTATCAGCTGCGGCGCCGTTGACGCGGACATACGCACAGTCCACCAGATCGTAGGCGGTCCGGTCCTCCTGATAGGCGGCCTCCAGCTCGTCGGTGGAGTAGGTCAGACTGTCCTGATAGGACTGGAGATAGGCGGTGGCCAGCAGGCTGCGCCGGGTCTGCTCCTCATAGATGCTGCGGGTCATGGTGCTGCCGTAGATGAGACCCAGATACTGCTTTTCCGTATAGCCGTACGTGCTGGCAGCGGAGGCAAGGGACTCCATGGTGTCGTCCAGGTCGGCCTGCATCTCGTCGTTCCAGGTGAAGCCCTCGGCCTCTGCAGCGGCATTCATGGCCTGGACGCCGGCCAACTGCTCCAGGGCCTTGTCCGCGAAGTAGTCGTACCAAGTCTCGCCCTCGGTGGCGTCGGTGACGAACATGACGGCGCTGGAGGAGATGGTCTGGTCCTTCAAGGACGTGCCGGTGTCCAGCCCGATCATGCTCAGAATGCTGTAATTGCCGTTGACAAAGTTCTGATAGTAGTTCTCAAAATAGAAGTTGACCTCAGCGGCGGTGTACTTCTCACCGTTGACGGTGGCCGCCGTAGCCGTCTTGGGAATGATGTTGGACTTCCAGATGACGGCGGCAATGGCGATTACCAGGAATACCACTCCGATGGTGCCATACAGAAGGTTGGTGCTGTGCTCCTTCTGGCGTTGCTTGGCCTCCCGGGCGGTCTTGGGATCGTTCCAGCCGGAGCCGGACAGGTCCTGGCGGGTCTTTTTTTCTCTTGATGCGCTCATGTGTGTTTCAGTCCTCTCAAGTATTCAGGTGCAAGGTTTGCAAGAAACCGGAAATTACGCACTTTGATATTATACTGGATATGGCCGGATTCTGCAAGAGAAATTTGCGGAATCCCCGCCGCGATCCGGCAGGATCGGCAAAAACAGGGGATTTTTTGGCTGATCCGCAAAAAAAAGCGGAGCGGCCAGACCGCCCCTTCAGAAAACGTGCCCCGCGAGAGCCGTGTAGGCCCGTTATAACCTGCACCTTCACGGCCAGGTGGGTTGCCTCCAACGCGCTTTACCACTTCCAACTTCCAGCCGCAGACAGCAGCCGGGAGGCCTGCGAACCACGCGCTGATCCGGCATCCCGTATAACGAAATGTGGGTTAAAAAAAGACCTATCACAAACCCCGCAGGGCACATATTCACCGTATCACATCCCGGCCCGGGATGCAAGAGGAAACCAGCGGACCCGGAGAGAAATTTTTGTATGGAGTGTCAGGACTCTCCGTCCTCGTCGAACAGGGACTCCATGAACAGGTCATAGACCGCGTCCAGTTCCTCGTCGGAATCCAGCGTGGACAGCAGATCCTCCCCGTCCTCGTGGAGGACCTTCAGGATCACCAGTCCATTGTCCGGATCCTCATCCTCTCCCTCTGTCTCCGCAGGGAAGAAAGCCTGGTACTGCTGGCCGTTGTATTCCAGCGCGTCCACAAACTCCAGCACGATCTCGCGGCCGTCCTCGTCTGTGACTGTGATGAAAGTGGGGCCGTACTCATCCGCCATGGGGCGTCCTCCTTCTGTCTGTATTCTAGGGGTATTGTAACTGACTTTCCAGAAGATTGCAAGGGGGTGAACTTTTGGAAATGTGGGAAACTGGGGCGCTGGGGATGGATTTATCCTGCCCAAAAGCAGAAAAACCATGCGGATAAGAAACTTTTTTTCGGTAAAATACGACATTTTCGATATTGACATGGGATGGTACAATAGAACATATTATGGAGGACTCTGAGCCTCTGCGGCCGCAGACAGGCGGCGCGGCAGACTGCTTTTGCAGAAAATTCAAATTCAAAAGAAGGAGGTGCTCTGCATTGGAACGCAGAAGACGGGAGGGATCCCATGAGATGATCCCCCGCCGGGAACCCAGACAGCAGAAAAGCACCAAACGAACGGGACACAAGGTCGTCTTCATCCTGGGGACGGTCCTGCTGGTGGGCATCTGCACAGTGGCGATGCTTGCCGGGCTTTTTATGATGTACGTCCGGACCACACTGGCCCCTACGCTGGAGGTCAACGCCGACGACTACACCATGAATCTCAGCTCCATCATCTATTACCAGGACAGGGACACCGGAGATTGGGTGGAATACCAGACCGTCTACGGCACGGAAAACCGCATCTGGGTGGACTATGAACAGATCCCGGACGCGCTGTGGCAGGCGGCCGTAGCCATTGAGGACCACCGATTCTTTGAGCACAACGGCGTGGACTGGACCCGAACCGCCTCCGCCACGCTGAACTTCTTCACCGGCAGCCGGGCCACCTTCGGCGGCTCCACCCTGACGCAGCAGGTGCTGAAGAACATGACCGGCGACGACGGCAACACCATCAACCGCAAGGTGCGGGAGATTTTCCGGGCCCTGGAGTTCGAGAAGAACTACACCAAGCAGGAGATCCTGGAGATGTACCTGAACACCATCTATCTGGGACAGGGCTGCTACGGCGTCCAGACCGCGTCGGAGTTCTACTTCGGCAAGGATGTGTCGGAGCTGGATCCGGCGGAATGCGCCTGCCTCATCGCCATCACCAACAACCCCTCCCTGTATGGTCCCATGTCCACCATCACCATCACCCGGGAGGACGGCAGCACCGTCACGCCCCGGGAGCTGAACAAGGAGCGCCAGGAGATGATCCTGACCCGGATGGCCGGCGGCAATGACGATGTGGGCGTCACCGGGCTCACCTATCTGACAGAGGAGGAGGCCGAGGCCGCCAAGGCGGAGGAGCTGCATTTCACGGACGGCACCACTTCCGCTCAGGACATTGTCACGGAGGCTACCGGCGGCGCCAATGTCAACTCCTGGTTCGTGGACCAGGTGCTGCGGGATGTCTCCGCGGATCTGGCGGACCTGTACGGCATCACCGAAAAAGAGGCCCTGAACCGGATCTACAACAGCGGCTACAACATCTACACCACGCTGGACCCGAAGATTCAGGAGATTGCGGAGTCTGTCTACGAGGACCGGGGGAGTCTGAACAACCTCACCTCCGCCAGCGGACAGCTGATCCACTCCGGCATTACCATTATCGAGCCCTCCACCGGCAACATCGTGGCCATGGTGGGCGATATGGGACCCAAGTCCGGAAACCTGCTGTGGAACTATGCAACGGATATCCAGCAGCCGGGTTCCTCCATCAAGCCGCTGACGGCTTATGCCCCGGCGCTGGATGCGGGGGCAGTCTCCCCGGCAACCACCTTTGACAACTACCCGGTCCGCCTGCTGAATGGGAATCCATGGCCCAAGAACTCGCCCAACACCTACACGGGCTGGACATCCGTGCGCAACGGTGTCAAGGCATCCATCAACACCATCGCGGTGCAGACACTGGAAAAGGTTGGGGTCACGGCGGCCTACCAATTCGCCACCGAAAATCTGGGGCTGAGTCTGGCACCGGAGGATATGAACGTCAGCCCGCTGGGGCTGGGCGGCCTGACTTACGGCCTCAGCACGGTGGAGATGGCGGCGGCCTACGCTGCTTTCGCCAACAGCGGTGTGTACAATGAGCCCAAGACCTACGTAAAGGTTCTGGCCAACGACAACTCCACCGTGGTGCTGGAAAAGGAGACGGAGCAGCGGGTGGCCATGAAGGAGACCACCGCCTATCTGATGACGGACATGCTGCGCCGGGCGGTGAATGAGTCCGGCGGCACCGGCGGCGGCGCTCGATTCAGCGGGATGCACATTGCAGGAAAAACCGGCACCACCAACGACAACTATGACCGTTATTTCACAGGCTACACGCCGTATTACTGCGCGGCGGTCTGGGTGGGCTACAAGAACAACGAGCGGATCAGCTACTCCGTGAACCCGGCGGCCTCCCTGTGGCGGCAGGTGATGGAGAAGGTCCATGCGGATCTGCCGGACAAGTCCTTCAACCGTCCCAGTAGCGGCCTGACAACGGTCAGTGTCTGCGCGGACAGCGGCATGCTGGCGACGGATGCCTGCCGCGCCGATTCCAGAGGGGACCGGACGGTATCCTATGAGGTGGCTGTGGGCACGGAGCCCACGACGGAGTGCACGCTCCACAAGATGGTGGACATCTGCACCGAGGGTAACTGCTTGGCCGGTGAGTTCTGCCCGGCGGAGTCCATCGTGCAGAAGGGCTATCTGGACTATGTGCGGGAGGATTACGGCGAGAGCATCACTGCCTCCGACGACGCCTATCTCATCAGCACCCTGGAAAAGGCGGTGGCCCCCACGGAGACCAGCCCCGGCGGATGTCCCGTCCACACGTCGGCTGCAGTTACGGACCCCGATGACCCGAATGGGGGGCTGGATCCCAGCGATCCCAACTGGCAGCCGCCTGATCCCAACGACCCTGATGTGCCCATAGATCCGGATACGCCGACAGAGGACCCCTCCGGCGGCGGAGACCAGCCTACGGAGCCGGATCCCAACGATCCCAGCGGCGGCTTTGGAGACGCCGGCGGCGATTGGTGGAGCGGTTTCTGGGGAGACAACACAGGAACATGAGAAAGCGGCCCGGCGATTGCCGGGCCGCTTCACTGTGTCCAGTGGGAAGTTACAGGTTCTTCTCGTAGGACTCGATCATCTTCTTGACCATCTGGCCGCCGACGGAGCCGGCCTCACGAGAGGACAGGTCACCGTTGTAGCCTTCCTTCAGGTTGACGCCCACCTCGGCGGCAGCCTCCATCTTGAACTTATCCATAGCCGCACGGGCCTCGGGAACGTTGATCTTATTGCTATTCTTGCTAGACATAATTGAATCTCCTTTTCATCATACATTTGTTGCGTGTGGGTTACTGGGTATCGCGAGCATAGTTTGACTCCGGGACGGGAGAATATGCGGTTTTTCTGGCGGAAAAATTTGTTGGCAGGGACGTCTTGGAGAAAAATGTCATAGATTTGTTACCCATCGGAAAGGCGGATTATGATATAATCTCAAAAAACAAAGGGAGGCACTGGCGATGGAGGGCATCTGCGGGCGAATGTGCGACGCATGTACCTGGAAAGAGCAGCTGGACTGTCCCGGCTGTCAGGATGGGCCGGGGCGCCGGTTTTCCGGCGGCTGTCCCATTGCGGACTGCTGCCGGGAGAAGGGGCATACGGCATGTGTGACCTGCACCTTTTCTACCGGCTGTGCCCTGCGGCGAAGAGATATGCCCCAGAACCGGCTGTGGGCCGTGGAGGCAGAGCGGGAGCGCCGGGCGCGGCTGGACCGGAATGCCCCTGTGCTGGCCAAGTGGCTGTGGCTGCTGTTCTGGCTGGTGACTCCCAGTGTTTTCAGCAACATTCTGACCATGGATACTGTGGCGGGAGCGTTTCCAACTGCCGGAGTCGTTGGAAATGTGCTGGCATTTCTGATTTCCCTGGCCTATGGTGTCCTTTTGTGGCAGCTGCGGGAGGCGGCAGGCCGGTACCGCACGGCGGCCCTGTGCTATTTGGCTGGCGGCATCATCAGCGGTGTGCTGCTGCTTCCGGCAATTCCGGAGGGGAACTGGCTGTGGTGGCTGCTCTCCCTGCCGGTCATGGTGCTGGAGCTCTGTGCCGCATATCAGGAGTTTTATGCCCATGCAGAGGTTTTGGAGGAGCTTGACCCGGAGCTGGCGGGGAAGTGGCGGCTGCTTTGGAAATGGTGGATCGGCCTGCTGCTGGGGTTGTTTGGATGCATCTTCCTGGCATTGATTTCGGCAATTCTGGGTCTTCTGGCGATACTGGCGGACGCCATCGGCCTGTTGGTGGTGGGGATCGTGAAGCTGGTCTATCTCTACCGGACAGCAAAGCGGTTCCGGGAATATCAGCCGGCGGCACTGCAGAAGGAGGTTCTATGAGATTATTGTTCAGACAGCGGCTGTTCTCCTGGTTTGACAGCTATGACATCTACGACGAGGCGGGGAACACCGTCTACACTGTGGAGGGAAAGCTGGCCTGGGGACACTGCCTCCACATTTTGAATGCGGCGGGAGACCACATCGGCACTGTGCGGGAGCAGGTGCTGACCTTTCTGCCCAAATTTGAATTGTACGTCCAGGATCAGTATGTGGGCTGCATCCAAAAGGAATTCACATTTTTCACGCCGAAATTTGACATCGACTGCAACGGCTGGCGTGTGGAGGGCGACTTCCTGGAGTGGGATTACCGGGTGACGGAGGCCTGCGGGGCGCAGGTGGCGTCCATCCACAAGGAGCTGCTCCACTGGACGGACACTTACGTGATCGACGTGGCGGACCCGGGCAGCGCGCTGTGCGTACTGATGCTGGTGCTAGCCATCGACGCGGAGAAGTGCTCCCGGAACTGAGCGCCGCCCAAGAATGAATGTAAAGCACGCCGCCCTTTCGGGCGGCGTGCTTTACAGACTGCGGATTTGGTTTTGGATGAGGGAACCCACCGTGTCGGCGAACTGGTCCAGGGAACGGATGCGGGCGAAGTTCCGGCCATAGACGGTGTGGGCGGCGGGCAGGTCGTCGTCATTCCCGGTGAAAACGCACATGACGTTGATGCCCTTGTAGGTCAGGGACCGGATCTCCATGGCGGTGTTCTGGATGCCGTTGTCCGCGGCGTATTCCACAAAGCTTCCGCTGTGGTTCATCTGGATCACGTCGTTGGGTTTCACGTCGGAGAGGAGGATTACCAGCTTGTGTTCGCTGGGGGAGTCTTCCAGTCCCTTGGCCAAGGCCCGGATGGCCAGGCCGTCCCGGTTGCAGCCGGTGGTGAAGTAATTGAAGATGCGGTCGTTTTTGCCCGTCTCATAGTAGTCCCGATAGCGGGTCACCACGGTGTATCCGCTGAGGGAGCAGAAGGAGGATACTCGCACCGGAATGTGGCAGCGGGTAAGGCTTTCGGCAATCATATAGCCTTGGGCGGCCACCACCGCCTGCCGGTCGATCTGGGAGCTGGAGGCATCCAGAAGAATGTCCACCGACAGGTCGCCGGGATCCGACTGGAGAATACGGGTGAACACCTTGTCGTCGTCCAGGTACACGCCCCGCCAGATGCGGCCGGCATCCAGCGCGCCGGAGGCGGCACGGACAGGGGTGGGCTGGAGATAAGCCAGCATGGCGTTGCGGATGCGGGCGGTGAGGCGGCGGATGCTGGTGCGGTGGCGGGTGGCGTCGGCTTCGTAGGCGGCCCGGTTCAGCTCCATCTGTCGCAGGGCGTTGCGCCGCTGGGCGGCCACATAGCCCTTGAGCTTTTCATGAGTGTCGTCTCCGGTGGCGTAGTACAGGTGGCAGCCCTGGTGCTCGTCCACGCAGAGCTCCCGCTCCAGGCTCTCCAGCTGCGACTGGTCGTATAAGGGGGCGCCGAAGTAGCCCCGCATGTATTTTCGCAGGGCGGCCTCCGTCTGGGCCAGGTTGTAGTCCGTCAGGCGGCGCTGGACCGGCTCTGCGTTGGCTCCGCCGCCCTGGCCCTTCACCAGATGCTCCCCGAACCCGTGGCCAAAGGCCCGCACGGCGGGCAGCAGGTCCGCCTCGGACCGGCGGCGGAAGGCGAAGAGGGGGCGGCGCCGTTTCCGCTCCTCCGACTCCTGGGCCTGGGTCTCGCCGGGGGTGAAATGGAAATAGGTGTGGAGGAATGCCAGGGCCCGCTCCGCAATGGCAGGGCCGTCCAGGTCTCCGGGGAACTCCAGGGCATCCAGCATTTCCCGGTCCCTGGGCAGCAGGGGCGGTTCGCTCTGCCCCAGGGCCCTGCAGAAGTGGGCGTTTTCCAGCGTGGCCAGCAGGTCGCCGGGATCTGCCCGCTGGTCCAGAGCCACGGCCCGGCGGGCATAGCTCCGCCGCAGGGAGGGCAGCGCCGGCCGGCGGGGAGCCTCCCGCTGGTAGACGGCGTTTTCCAGCCCCAGCCACAGCAGCTGCTCAAAGAGCTGTTCCTTGGAGCAGCCGTGGAGGGATTCAAACAGCCCTTCTATGGTCTCTGCTCCGTAATTCTTCCGCACGGCGCCGATGATGCTGTTCCAATACAGGTCTGCACGGCCATCCTCGTCGTATGCCTTGAAGTCTGGCTCAAAGGAGTAATCCGCAGCGGCGTTCCAGATCAGGTTCCGGGCCCGCCGCTTCTCACTGTCCAGGATCTCCATCAGTCAAACACATCCTCACGGCGGAGCGTCTCCGGCAGGCGGGTGCGGATCACGTCCCGCACCAGCTGCCGCTCAAAGTCATCAAAGGACTTGTTGACAAGGCCCAGATCCAGCGCCCGGTTGCCCTCCAGCCCGGTGCGCATCAGTCGCACGGCGGCCAGCAGGCCCCGCAGGTCCAGAGGCTTGGTAGAAAGCTCTCCGCCGTCGCATTTCTTCTGGATGTCCTGGAACAATCCGGCGAACTGCTCGGCATACACGCCTTTCAGAGAGGGGAACTCCCGCTTCAGGAGCTTGATGAGCCCCTCGGTGGTGATGGCGGGCATGTCGATCACCACGAACCGGGAGGCCAGAGCCTCATTCAGCTCCCGGGTGCCGGCGTAGCCGTAGTTCATGGTGGCGATGAAGCGGGTGGCGTCGTGAAGGGGAATGCGTTCATAGCCAGGCATGTCGATGGAGCGGCGGAAGTCCAGCGTGGCGTGGAGCACCGCCAAAGACTCGTTCTTGGCCATGTTGATCTCATCCAACACGCCGAAGCCGCCGGTCTCCGCACACTGGTAGATGGGGCCCTTCCGCAGCTGTACGGCGCCGTTTTCAAAGGTGTCCGTGCCCAGCAGGGTGGCGGCGTCTGTGTTGATGTAGAAGGACACGTTCCAGCTGGGGCGGCCGAACACGGTGGCCAGGTTTTCCGCCAGCACATTCTTGCCAGTGGCCTTGGGGCCTACCAGCAACAGGTTCTCTCCGCAGAGGATGGCGGTGATGGCCTCCTCCCAGATGTCCTTTCCATAATAGAGATACCGGGGATCGGGGACCCGGCGCCGCAGGGTCTCGTCCTCCTCCGGATAGGCGTCCCGAAATTTTTCGATCTCCGCAGTGATGTCGGCGCTGACGCCTTCATCCCGCAGAAATTCCAGCATATCCAACATAGTGTGAACCTCCCGTGTTTTCTGACTCTATCATAGCATGATTCCTGAAAATGGCAAGAGAAAAAGGCGCGCCCGACATTCACCGGGCGCGCTGAAAGGATCAATCTGTATTCTCCAGGGGAAAAGTCACTTGCCAGAGGCCCTCCGTCAGGGTGGCGGCGGTATAGAAGTTGCCGTGGAGGGTGCATCCTGCCAGCTCCTCCGGCGGGACGGCAAAGAGAAAGTCCATATAATCCGTCCGGCCGCCAGCCGTCTCACCTGTAAAATAAGAGATACCGGTACAATGGAATTCCCTGCCGTCGGCATCTTCCATCCACAAAAACGCGTGGTTGTCCGTCCTGGAGGCGTCTCCCCGGCACAGCTGGATGTGGAAGAGGCCGTCTGCGTAACCGGCGGCTGTGATGGGCAGGCCCTCCGCGGGCTCCGCCAGGACTTCACCGGGTTGCAGCATTACGGAAGCCAGATCGCCGCTTCCACCGGTGGCAGAGTAATAGGTCACCTCCGGCTCCCTCACCCCTGCGGCAGGGGGATCAGCCCCCCAGGTGAGGGCGGTCTCCGCCTCTTGGGCATAGTTCGTCAGCTTCAGGTCCACCGTCACGCCCTCCATCGCCTTCTTGCCTGTCAGCAGCTGCCGGACGGAGAAGGTCATCTTGCCGCCGGTGGGAATGGGGGAGCCGTCCATGGTTTTCACAGTGCAGAGAAAAGTGACTGTCCCGGTGGCCTCGTCCCAGGCCACCCGCTCACAGCGGCCGGTCTGGTCAAAGGGCAGGTGGAAGGACCAACTGTCAAACAGGTCTGTGGTGGCGTCCACAGGACCGCCGGAGAGGACGATGTACGCCTGGGCAGTGTCTCCCTCCACCCGGACGGCCGCTACCTCCATGGTGATGCCGCTGTCCGTGCAGGCTTCCTGTATCGGCTGGAAGAACTGGGCTACGGCGGGGGCAATCCGGTATAAAACCGCATATCCCGTCTCCGACCGGACCGCCAGGGCTGGGGTAGCCAGCAGCACTGCCGCCACGGCAGCGGCCGCCGCCAGCCGGCGCAGGGGGAGGCGGTGTCGGTCAGGGTGGGAGAGAGTCTTGCGGATCAGGTCCGGCGACGGGCCGACAGGCTCGTTCATCCGGCGGTAGGTTTTGGAAAAGTTCATATATCCTCCTTCAGCAATGTCCGCAGCTTCTGCCGGGCCCGGGTCAGCTGTGCCCGGACGGTGGAGGGAGACCGGCCCAGAATCCGGGCGATCTCCTCCGTCTGATAGCCCTCATAGTAGAACAGGTGGATGACGGCCCGGTATTTGCCGGGGAGATGGGCCAGAGCCTCGTCCACAGCGGATTCCACGGAGTCTTGGTAGGAATAGACATCCTCCAGCGGGAGGGTCCGCATCCGCCAGGGGGAGGCCAGCAGGCTCCTTGCGCAGTTGGCCGTCACCCGTAGGAGCCACGCACGTCGGTGTTCCTCATTCGCAAAATCCGGAGCGGACCGGTGGAGCCGGAGAAAAACCTCCTGAAACACGTCGTCGGCGTCGCTGCGGGAGCGGGTCATGGCGTAGGCCAGCCGGTAGACTGCGGAGCCGTATTGCGCCACGGCTTCGGCGGTATCGGGCATGTGATCACATCCTTCTGTAAGGAATACCCGGCAGAGGGCGGAATTGCTGCAAAGAGAAAAAACATTACATTTGTTTTGGCGGGAATGTTGCGTTTGGTTGCGGCGGTGTCAGGTGGCTGTGGTGGACTTTCCCGGCGGCGCTTGGTATGATGGGACCAGCGAAAGAGACTGGAGGAGGAAGACTCATGACCTTTGGAGAGAAGCTGACCGGGCTGCGGAAGCGGGAGGGGCTGAGCCAGGAGGCCCTGGCGGAACAGCTGGGCGTCTCCCGTCAGGCGGTGAGCCGCTGGGAACAGGGGGCGGCCCTGCCGGACGCGGCGAAACTGCTGCCCTGCGCCCGGCTGTTCAGCGTGGACGTGGAATGGCTGCTGGATGAGGAACAGGATGGGGAGGATCGGCTTTCGGCGGCGGAGTTCCTGCAGGGAACGGAAAGGCCCTCTGTTCACAGAGACTGGCCCTGGTATATCGCCGGCGGCATCGTCACCGGCGCGGGTTCTTTGGGTATGGTGACCATGGGGATTCTGAGCGCCGTCTTTCCTGTCGTGGTTTCCGAGGCTCCGGCGGGGGTGGAGTGGGTCCGCATCTACACCGGCCTGGCTGGTTTTCTGAAAGCTCACGGCGTAGAGTGGCTCTTTGCCCTTTGGGCGGCGGTGGCCCTGGCGGGGCTCTGGCTGCTGGCCCAGCCGCCTATCCGGCGACGGGAACAGACGGCCTCCCAGTTTTCCTCCTGGTACGCCGCGGGCGTGGCGGTAGGGCTGTACGGCGTCGGTCAGACCGCCTGGTATGTCCAGCTGGGCAAGCTGAGAGACCTGCCTGTGCTGGCCCTTTTCCTGGCGGCGGCGGTCTGGTGCACGGTGCGGCAGTTTTGGCGGCTGGGCGGGGAGCCGGACGAGACCCGCAGGCGGCAGGAACGGATCATTGCCCTGCTATACACCGTCGCACAGGGAGTCCTTCTCCTGCTGACGGCGGAGGCGGGCTTTGGCCTGGTGGCGCTGGTGCTCCATATTGGGGTGTATTTCATCTGCGCTGCAGCCATAACCTGGAGGCGGTCCGGCAGGGGAAAGCACTAAACACAAAAACAGGAGGCCGGTCTCCCGGCCTCCTGCCTTTGTGTCTGTTCGGTTATCCCATCAGATAGGCGTACTTGGTCAGCACCGTCCAGATGAACACCTCGATGTCGGCGGGCAGGTCGTTCTTGGCGTCCAGATCTGCCTCGAACACCTTGCTGTCCAGGCGCACCAGCACCTTCTTCCCGCCCAGAGGCAGGAAGCCCTGATTGTTTACACTCTCGTCAAAGCCCTCCCGGGTCAGGAACAGGGTGAACTTCTCCCGGTAGGGGGCGGAGTCGTAGGGGCAGAACACGGCGCAGTTGCCGCACTCGTTGCACATCCGGTCCACATGGAGGATCTGCTGGCGGCCGTCCGGCAGCTCGATGACCACATTGGCCCGGTTGGGGCACACGTCGGCGCAGACCTGGCACACCACGTTGCAGGTCAGGCACCGGTTGCCCTCGCACTTGGCGCTCTCGCAGAGGACGCCCTTCTTGGCGACGGCCTCCTCCCGGGTGGCTACGGCCTTGGCGGGGATGGCAAACTTGTGGGCCTCGCCGATGACGGCATTGGCGAAATACTGGGCGTCGGCAATGCCCTCCACCACGGTGGCGGGCCCGCGCATGGCGTCGCCGCCGGCGTAGACGCCCTCGAGATTGGTCTTGAAGGCGGGGATGCCCTTCTCGTCCACGGTGATGCCGTTCCGGGTGAAAACCTCGCTCTCAACCTTCTCGCCCACGGCGGAGACCACGGTGTCGCAGGGGATCTCCACCATTTCGCCGGTGGGGACGGGCTTGCGGCGGCCCTTGTCGTCCGGGTCGCCCAGCTTCATCTTCTCACAAATCAGCTTGCCGTCCTTCTGCTCCACAGGGGCTACCAGCTCCAGGAACTCCACGCCGTCGGCAATGGCCATCTCCAGCTCCTCCGCATCGGCGGGCATATACTTCTTCGTCCGGCGGTACACCAGGGTAGAGGATTTGGCCCCGGCCCGCAGAGCGGCCCGGGCGGCGTCCATGGCGGTGTTGCCGCCGCCCACCACGGCCACATGGCCCAGGGAGACGTCCTTACCCGCCTTCATGTCGCGCAGCCAGCCGATGACCGGCACCACGTTGCCGGGGATGTCCAGCCGTCCGGCCTTCCAGGCGCCTACGGCGAAGAAGATGTGGGTATAGCCCTGTGCCTTCAGCTCTGCCACAGAGGGGGCCTCGGTGTTCAGCTTTACCTCCACGCCCATCTTCTCCATCAGAGCCACGTCCTTGTCGATAGCCTCGTCGCTGATGCGGAAGGCGGGGATCACCTGCCGGACGATGCCGCCCAGGCGGTCCGCTTTTTCAAACAGCGTCACGGGGATGCCCGCCCGGCCCACGAAGTACGCCGCGGACATGCCGGTGGGACCGCCGCCGATGACGGCCACCTTCCGGCCGTCCGTCACCGGCGCGGGAGGCGTGATCTTGGACATGTAGGCGTCATAGCCCTTTTCGGCCGCCACCAGCTTGGTGGCGCGGATGTTCACGGGCTCGTCGTAATAATTCCGCATACACTTGGTCATGCAGTTGTGGGCGCAGATGGTGCCCGTGATGAAAGGCAGGGGGTTCTTCTCGGTGATGAGCCGCAGGGCGGAGGCGTACGCGCCCTTCCGGCACAGCTCGATATACTCCGGAATGTCCTGGTGGATGGGGCAGCCGCCCTTGCAGGGAGCGGTGAAGCAGTCCAGCAGGGGCACCTTGTCATACAGCTTGCGGCGGGGCAGGGGCTTGATGGCTTTCACATGGTACTTGTCGGACCGGGCCGCCAGAGAGAGGGCCTCGATGCCGACCACGTCCACGCCGGTGAAGGGCTTGAAGTCCAGAGCGTCCAGCTTGTCTCCGATCTGGGTGAACCGCTGGTAGCCGCCGGGCTTCAGCTCGGTGGTGGCCATGGTGATGGGCCAGATACCGCAGGCGAACAGCTTGTCGATGTTGAAGGCGTCGGCACCGCCGGCATAAGAGAGGCGCAGCTTCCCGCCAAACTCCTTGGCCATCATGGCGGCCATGGTGGTGGTCAGGGGGAAGAGGGACTTGCCCGCCATGTACATCTCCTCGCTGGGCAGTTCCCCGGCCTTCACGTCCACAGGGAAGGTGTTGGAGAGCTTCAGGCCGAATTCCAGCCCCTCCTTGTCTGCCAGGGCCTGGAGGCGGTGGAACATGGGCACCGCGTCGGCGTACTGCAGGTCCTCCTTGAAGTGGTGATCGTCGAAGGCGATATAGTCATAGCCCATGGAGTCCAGAATGGACCGGGCGGTCTCGTACCCCAGGATGGTGGGATTGCACTTGACGAAGGTGTGCAGGTGCTTCTTCTCCAGCAGGTAGCTGGCGATCCGCTCGATCTCGTCCGGCGGGCAGCCGTGGAGGGTGGACACCGTCACGGATCCGGACACATGGGGAGTGATCGTGTCGATATAATCGCTTTCTCCCGGGAAGAACTCCTTCAAAACAGCGATGCACTCCTGGAAGATGGGCGTCTTGGAGGCGTCCACCATGCCGTTCAGGAAGGTGTCGATCTTCTCACCCTGGATGCCTGCCAGGTCATAGCCCACGGACATGTTGAACACGAATCCGTTGGGATCGCCCAGACCATAGACCTTTGCCATGATCTTCAGGGCGCACCAGGCCTTCACATACTCCTCAAAGGCCTGCTGGACATACAGCTCCGTGGACCACTCGCAGTTGTAGCACTCATCCTCCGCCAGGATGCAGGGGCGGTTGATGCAGGCGGCCAGATCCGCGCCGTCCATCTTCTGGACGGTCTTCAGCTCGAAGAACCGGGCGCCGGCGAAATAGCCGGCAATGATGTTCTGGGCCAGCTGGGTGTTGGGGCCGGCGGCGGGGCCGAACGGAGTCTCGATGGTCTCCCCGAAGATGGGGAGCTTCTTCATGCCGGCCTTGTAGGGCTTGTGGACGCCGAACACGGCGCCGTCCCGGCGGTATTCGGTGGTGATCCAGGTCATCAATTCCCGAAAGGGAATGGGGGTCATTAACTCAGACATAGTTTTTCCTCCTCAGAATAACTCCTGAAATACGAATGCGCACTGCTTCCGCAGGGGCACATCGGCCGGTCATCAATACTCCTTGTGGTTCAGCCGGCCCCACAGACGCTTGCTGCTCTCCAGAATGTGGGCATTCACGGCCTCCTCGTCGATCTCCGTCAGGACCCGGTCCTTCATCAGGATTCTGCCGTTAATCATGGTGGTCTGGCACTGCCGCCCCGTCATGCCGAAGAGCATGTGTCCGTCGATGTTGGCATCAGAGAACGGTGTGAAGGGCTTGTAGTCCATGACGATCACGTCCGCCGCCGCGCCGGGCTTCAGCACGCCCAGAGTGGGGAAGCCGGTGCGCTCCGCCATCTTGGCGTTGTTGCGGAACAGCATGTCCGTCACCTCGCACCAGCCCACGTTGGGCATACAGGCGTTGTGCCGCTGGGAGCACAGGGCCACCTTGATGGACTCCAGCATGTCGTTGGTGTAGGCGTCGGTACCCAGACCGATCAGAATGCCCTTCTTGTAGAGCTGCAGCACCGGAGAGATACCCACGGCGTTGCCCATGTTGCTCTCCGGGTTGTTGACGCACATGGTGTCCGTGGCCTTGATGATATCCATTTCCGCCGTGTTCACATGGATGCAGTGGCCCAGGATGGTCTTGGGTCCCAGGATGCCGTGGTCCTGGAGCCGCTGGACGGGCCGGCGGCCGTAGTTCTGGAGGGAGTCGTACACGTCGTTCATGCCCTCGGACACGTGGATGTGATAGCCCACCCGGCCGCTGTTGGCCGCCGCCATCCGGTCAAAGGTCTTGTCGGAGATGGTGAACAGGGCATGTCCGCCGAACATGGCCTTCAGCATATCGGAGGGGTTCTGCTCGCAGTAGTCGATGAAGTCCTTGTTCTCCTGCACGGACTGAAGGGATTTCTCCTCCCCGTCCCGGTCGCTGACCTCATAGCACAGGCACGCCCGCATCCCGAATTCCCTCGTCACCTCGGCGATCCGCATCAGGGAGCCGGGGACCTCACAGAAGCTGGCGTGATGGTCGAAAATGGTGGTGACGCCCTGCTTGATGGAGTCGATCACCAGGGCCTGGGCGCTGGCCTTGGTGGCCTCCAGGTCCAGATTCCGGTCAATGTACCACCACTGGCCGTCCAGCACCTCATAGAAGCTGGTGGGGTTGTACCCATCGATGGAGAGGCCCCGGGCCAGGGCGGAGTAGATGTGGGTGTGGGCATTGATAAGGCCCGGCATGATGACGCCGCCACGAGCGTCCACAAATTCCGCCTGGGGGTACTTGGCCTTCAGATCCGCGGTGGTGCCGACCTCCACGATCTTGCCGCCATCGGTGACCACGCCGCCGTCCGGCAGGTAGCCGATGCCCTCCGGATCCCGGGTGATGACCTTGCCGTTTGCCAGTAAAATCATAAAAATGACCTCCTTTTGTCCGTCTTTTGCATATCTGATAAAAAGAAAAGGCGCTTCAAACCGCTGTCGGTTTGAAACACCTACCAAAAGACCGGAATGATAGGTGTCAGCCCGTGCGCGCAGCACTTCGTTGCAGCTATCATTCTTCCCTTGTACTTGTATTTTACCGGACAGCAGCCTAAAATGCAAGCAGGGAAGCTCAAAAATTTTCAGATGGATTTTGTGTAGTTTGCCGGAAAGCGGCGGAACTTATTCCCAACCGGGTCCGTCTACATGAAATGAAATAAAGAAAGCGATGGAATCAGAGAAAGAGGAGGCGTCAGAATGAAACGGCTTTGGATTTGCCTGCTGGCTTTTGCGCTGCTGACGGGATGCGGCGATTCCGGCGACATTGCGGTGACAACGGTATACGAAACAGATGACCCGCCCCGGACCGCCCTGACCACGGAGTGGGAGACTTACGACCCGTCGGTGGAGACGGTGTGGTGCATCCTGTCCTATGAGGGGGAAGGGGAATCTCTGGAGTATGGGGCGCCCTATTGGCTGGATGTGCGGGAGGCGGACGGCAGCTGGACCCAGGTGCCCCTGGCTGAGAACGCCGGATGGGATGCCATGCTGTATACCCTGCCGTCCGGTGAAAAGCAGGCGTTTCCGTGCATCCTGTCCCTGTTTGACTACGACTTCTCCGGCGGCAGTACGTTCCGCGTCATCAAAGAGATCGGAGAATATACGGCCGCGGCGGAGTTCACCCTGACAAAGGGGGCGGTCATCTCCGCAGAGACGCCTTACGGCTTCGGCCCCATGGAGGAGGTGCCGGAGTACGGCGACCCGGCGGAGCTCTCCGCCGGCGGTGCCGTGGTGTTTACCGAGGCGGGAACGGAGAATGCGGATGCGGCGGAGATATTTTTGGAGAAGGTCTCCCTGGGCATCCCCTGCCAGCTGCGGACCCTTCAGAACTACTATGAGAGCTGGCCCATGCTGATCGACGTCATCTATGACGGCCGCGGCTTTCTCTGGCGGATGCGGACCGGCGGAGAGATCACGGAGAAACGATTTTCCTACATCGTGACGGACGGCACGGACGTATACCTCTCCAACGGCGCAGACTGGGAGAGCACAGAACAGTACGACAGTGAGAAGGCGTTTCTGCTGCCCTCCGGCTCCGGATCCTTCCTGGTACCCGCGGCGGAGGCGATGACAGATGACCGGCTGGCGGAAAATACCGCCCGCTATCGGATCTGGTCAGGCGACGGGATGCGGGCTGCTTCCCTGACGGAGGACCCTGCAGAATTCAGCGTCATACGCTGTGACCCGGAGAGCGGAACATGGAGCAGGTCCTGGACCATCCGGGAGCTGGATGACCGGGCCACGGCAGTGAGGGACCTTTCCTGGCTGGAATCCGGAGCACTCCTGCACATCACTTATGAAACGGAGAAGGACGGCACGCTGACGGTTGACTTTGTGCCGGACGCTGAACTGACTGATCCCGGCGATCTCTGCGGCTATCCGGCGGAATAGAGACTGCGGGGCCGGCGGTTTGCCGGTTTTTCCGTAGAATACTGCAAAATCTTGGGATTTTCCATTGACAAGGGCACAAAAGCTCTGATATTCTATTCGGGCTGATTGAAACGATTTCCCGACCATTCCCCAACATTAAAAAGGAGAGAGATGCACACATGCTGGGAGAGATCATTGCGGATTTGAGCAACTGGATGTATACCTACCTGCTGGTGATTCTGCTGGTGGCCGCCGGACTGTTTTTCACCATTCGGAACCGGTTCCCGCAGCTGCGGCTGCTGCGGGAGGCCATCCGCGTGGTGGTGGAGCGGCCGGAGAAGGAGGGAAGCGTGTCCTCCTTCCAGGCGCTGATGGTGTCCACCGCCTCCCGGGTAGGTACGGGCAACATTATCGGCGTGTCCGTGGCCATCTGCATGGGCGGCTACGGCGCCGTGTTCTGGATGTGGCTCATCGCCCTGCTGGGCGGCGCCACGGCCTTTACCGAATCCACGCTGGCGCAGATTTACAAGCGCCGGAACCCGGAGACCGGCGAGAGTTACGGCGGCCCTGCCTATTATATTGAGGCGGCCCTCCACAGCCGTCCCCTGGCGGTGCTGTTTGCCCTGAGCCTCATCGCCACCTACGCCGGCGGCTTCAACATGCTCTGCTCCTACAACCTCCAGTCCACCTTCTCCGGATACAGCTTTTATTCCCCGGAGTGGACGCCCTGGATCATCGGCGGCATCGTGGCGCTGCTGACCGGGTACTGCGTCATGGGCGGCGGCAAGCGGATCATCGCCTTCGCCTCCACTCTGGTGCCCATCATGGGCGGACTGTACGTGCTGGTGGCCCTGGTGGTCATCGTCATGAACGTGGGGCTGATTCCCCAGGTGTTCGGACGGATCTTCTCCGAGGCGTTCGATTTCCAAGCCATCTTCGCCGGCTTCACCGGCTCTGCCGTGATGCAGGGCGTGAAGCGGGGCCTCTTTTCCAACGAGGCCGGCGTGGGCTCCGCCCCAACGCTGCCGCCTCTGCCAATGTCAGCCATCCGGTGAAGCAGGGGCTGGTCCAGATGCTGTCTGTCTTCCTGGACACGCTGGTGATCTGCTCCGCCACCGCCTTCATGCTGCTGTGCTCCGGTGTGGAGCCCGCAGTGGAGCTGCAGGGCGCCCCCTATGTGCAGTCGGCCCTGGCCGCCTCCTTCGGCACCCTGGGTCCCGTTTTCATCACCGTGGCCATGGTGCTCTTTGCCTTCACAACTCTGATCGGAAACCTCTACTATGTGGACAATGCCCTGGCGTATCTGCTGGGGCACGTGCCCTCCAAGCGGTTCATGGTGGTGTTCCGCCTGATTGCCATGGGACTGATTTTCCTGGGCGCCGGCCTCACGCTGGATCTGGTGTGGAACCTGTCTGACGTGCTGATGGGCGTCATGGTGCTCATCAACATTCCGGTGATCGCGGTCCTCTCCCGTCCGGCGGCGGCAGCCCTGCGGAACTATACCGAGCAGCGCAGGGCCGGCAAGAACCCCGTGTTCCGGGCCGCGGACATCGACCTGAAGGAAAAGACCGAATACTGGAACTGAAATAAAAACGGCAGGGCTTTGAAAGCGGACGCTTCGGCGTCCGCTTTTTTTGCATAGAATGGAATAGAAACAGAAAATTTACAAAAACTACTTGAAATAAAAAACGAAATCGCTTAATATAATATCGAAAACTATATTATATGATGCGGACGGCATGATGCCGGATTTCAAGAAGGAGAGACCATTCCATGCGCAAACTGTTTGCAAAGGCCCAGGACCCCATCAGCTGTGAAACCCATGCGCTCGGCGCGGTGGCCGCCCTGGGGGGCGGTCTGCTGTATCTGCTTCGGGGCGTCTGGACGGATGCGGCCATACCGGCGGTGGCGGCGGCCCTGTGCTTCTGTCTGTCTATGGCGGCACTGTATGCCGCCAGCGCCATCTATCACTACTATCCCGGCACTGCCGCCAGCGGCGGAGTGAAGCGGGTGCTGCGGAAAATGGACCACAGTATGATCTATGTGCTGATTGCCGGCAGCTACACGCCCTTCTGCGTGGTGCTGCTGCCCCAGCCCAGGGGAACACAATTCTGCCTGATCCTCTGGGGCGTGGCCCTGGCGGGGGTGCTGGCGAAGATGCTGTGGATCAACGCACCACGGATGCTGTCCACGGCAGTATATCTCATCATGGGATGGTCTGTGGTGTTTGTGGCAAAGGACTTCACCGCTCTGGGCCAGCCCTGCCTGACGCTGGTGGCTCTGGGCGGGATCTGCTACTCGGTGGGAGCGGTGTTCTACGCCGTCAAGAAGCCAAACATCTCTGCAGAGTGGACCTTCCACGAACTGTTCCACCTGTTGATTCTGGCGGGGTCTTTCTTCCACTATCTGGCGGTATATCTGTATGTGCTGTGACGCAGTGGCGAAAAATCTGACTGAAAACGAAAGCAGCCCGGCGGAATATCCGCCGGGCTGCTTTTGGAATCTGTGCAATTGGAACACTGGCGCTGTTTATTGCGGGCTTTCATCCGGTATCGGAAGGCCGTGCGACTCCATCAAGCCGTACGACTCCAGCAGAGCTTTTGCCTCGTCCAGAGATGCTGCCGGAGCGACATAGACGGAGGAGCCGGCTACGTAGGTTGACGTTCCGTCGTCCTCGCCGGGGACCCGCTCAAAGGGGAACAGGAAGAACTGCGTATATTCCCGGTCTGTGTACAGTTCCCCGAAAAACGTGTGGGCGGGGAACTTTCCGTATTCGAGCAGGCCCCGGTTGAGGCCGCCGCCCTCATGGGCCATGGTCAGCCAGACCTTGCTGGCTTCCTCAGAGGTGAAGGGCTGTTCCTCCAGTTCCAGATAGCCGCTGAAGCTGTCATCCTGCCCCCACTGCTTCACCATCTCCCCGTGGAAATGCAGAGTGGTGTTCACGGCCGTGGCCTCGCCATCCTCCCACAGGACCGCCGGGAGTGTCACGTCCACCTGTGACCGGAATTTCACCATGCGGGCAATGACCAGTGCGGCAGCGAGAATCAGTACCAGACAGATCACCGTCGTGGCCCGGTTGGGGCCGTGCCGTTTGGCGTTCGTCTGCTCTGGGGCCATGGTATGCTCCTTTCCGCCGGACGGGACCGGCCTGCCGTGCATCACACACGTAAAGGGAGAGCGCCTTATTTTGTCCCGAAGATCCGGTCACCGGCATCGCCCAGACCGGGGACAATATAGCCGTGCTCGTTCAGATGGTCATCCACGGCGCCGCAGTAGATGTCCACGTCCGGGTGGGCCTTCTGGATGCGCTCCACACCCTCCGGCGCGGCCAGCAGAACCATCAGCTTGATGTTTTTGCAGCCCCGCTTCTTCATCTCGGTGATGGCGGCCTCGGCGCTGCCGCCGGTGGCCAGCATGGGATCCACGATCATGATGTCCCGCTCCGCAATGTCCTTGGGCATCTTGCAGAAGTAGACATGGGGCTCCAGCGTCTCCTCATCCCGGAACATGCCGATGTGGCCCACACGGGCGGAGGGCACCATCCGCAGCACACCGTCCACCAGCCCCAGGCCCGCCCGGAGGATGGGCACCACAGCGAACTTCTTGCCTTTCAGGGTGGGGGCGATGGTCCTGCAGATGGGGGTCTCCACCTCCTTGGTGGTCAGGGGCAGATCCCGGGTGGCCTCATAGGTGATCAGCATCCCGATCTCGGAGACGATCTCCCGGAAATCCTTGACGCTGGTGTCCTTGTCCCGTAGGATGGTCAGCTTGTGGGCCACCAGGGGGTGGTCCATCACATGCACTTTGCCGCTCATACTTATAAACTCCTTTTCTCTGATATCCTTGATGTAAACCGTTCCCTACGATCTAAACCGTTCCCTCAGATCTGGGGCGGCTGCCGCAGACGCTGGGCCTGGGGAGGGCGGAGATAGACCGGAAGCAATTCCTGGGCGGAGACCAGCTTTCCCGCCCGGGCCAGGTCCTCGGCGCACAGGGCCACGGACATGGCGTTCTGCATCACCAGTTGGGGCGGTGCCAGGCGGCAGGGCAGTCCCGACTCTGTCAGCGCCTTCTCACAGAGGACGGCGCCGTCCCCCACGATCACCAGGGGCAGTGGCTCGCTCCGCAGCTCCTCCGCCAGCTCCGCAAGGCCGATGGCGCGATCCGGCGTCCGGCGGGTCAGGCGGCCATGTTCGGAGGTGAAGAGGGCGTTGTAGATCTGGCTACGCCGGGCGTCCATGGCGCAGACCACCAGGGCGTCCATGTGGGCCACGTTCCGGGCCATGGCCTCCAGGGTGGAGACGGCCGCGCAGGGCTTGTCCGCGGCAAAGGCCAGTCCCTTGGCAGCCGAGACGCCGATGCGGATGCCGGTGAAGGACCCCGGGCCTGCCGCCACAGCGACGGCGTCGCAGTCCTGAACGGTCAGGCCGGTGTTTTTCAGCATGGCCTCCACAATGGGCATCAGGGTGCGGCTGTGGGTGAGGCCGGTGTCCTGATAGCCGGAGCAGAGGACTTTCCCATCCTCCGTCACGGCGGCGGAGACCGCCTTGGCGGAGGTTTCCAGTGCCAAGATCCTCATTGTGCAGCACCTCCTTCCACGGTGATGCTCCGCCAGCCGTCGTGCTCCGGATGGCGGGTGAGGGTCACATAGACCGTGCCCTCCGGCAGGGCGTCCGCCACCTGCTCGCTCCACTCCACGGCGCAGACGCCGCCCCGGGAGAGATAGTCCTCCCAGCCGATGTCGAACAGGTCCTCAGACCCGTTCAGCCGGTACATATCGAAGTGGAACAGAGGGGTAGGGCCCTCATATTCGTTGACGATAGTGAAGGTGGGGCTGGTGACCCGACCTCGGCATCCCAGGCCACGGGCAAGGCCACGGGTAAAGGCGGTCTTGCCCATGCCCAGACCGCCCCGGTAGGCCACCACGGCGCCGGGAGAGAGAGCGGCGGCCAACCGTTCACCAAAGGCCTCCGTCTCCGCCTCGCTGTGGGAAATATACTCCACGAAGCAGCGCTCCTTTCCAGTGATATTTCCAAATCCGATTCAGTATACCATATTTTGAACAGTCTGTAAAATAGAAACTATAAAAATCAATGGTTCTGTGTTGTTGCTGTGAATTAGCTGTGAAATTAGAGAGGCCAGGGCAAAAAAGCCCCGGCTTTTCTTTGTTTGAAAGGCATGAAAACCCGCCCCAGGAAGCCCCGGGGCGGGCAACGGTTTATCCTACAATCAGGTCATCAGGTGCAATCTCAAGATACCGCTCCAAAAACTCAATATCGGAGCAGGGCGCAAGCTCGTTATGCACGGCCTCGCGGGCGTCGTCATCCATGTACTCAGCCATAGTGTCAAGGCTGATTTCCTCCAGCGCCTCGGCGGCCGTGGTGTAGGTTGCGCCGTTGTTAATGCTGATCTGTTTCATGGCTTTTGATCCTTTCTCCCGCTATGCGGGCTCCGTTAAATTTGATTGTAGCATCCATCCGAGGGAGCGTCAATGCTCCCATATGTTGTTCCTCCTGTTTGATTTGTCGTGGTTGCTGTTCGCTATAAAAGAAAGGCGGCACCGGATACCGGCACCGCCTTATGTAATCAGGTTATTCACTTCACCTTCGGGAGCGGAAACTTGATGACATTTCCGCACTCTTCCGCCCAATCAAGCAAGCTGTTAACGCCTGCCCTTGTGACCTCTGCATGTTCTTCCAGCTTTTCCAATCTGTCGTTGATTTTCCGAAGTTCCTCTTGCTGGGCCTCAAGCAGCTGCAGGATCTTTTCCTCATTGTTCACTCTGCATCACCTCATGCTGCCATTATACGGTGCCGATATTCGGTTGTCAAGGTGCCGCCGCCCGCTGCGGTGTTCCGCTTTGGATGGTTTAATCATAGCATCATGTACATGATATTACAAGATGGCAAACTCCACAATCATGAACATGATAATTTGTGTATTTTTATCATGGACATGATTTTTGGGAATTCGTATAATATAGAATAAGAAAGTGGGTGAAATTGTGGAAGAAAAGAAAGTTGATTGGAGAAATAAGTGGCAGGCTGAAAACCAAGAAAGAATCATACTTATGACGCCAAAAGACCCGCGGAAGGGCCCGACAAAAGCTCAGATCAAGGAGGCGGCCAGAATTGCTGGAATGTCTGTTAATTCTTGGCTTTTAGAGTTGGTGAGTAAGGAGCTGTTTGGATGAGGGAACGCAAAGCAAGACAATACAACGAGTTCGGGGAACTGGTTTATCAGGTTGGGACACAGGGCGGAGGCTCCATGGCGGAGGATGTTTCCGGCGTCAGAATGCCGTCAAACAAGGCAGAGGCAGAATGTTTCAAACTTTTGCAGGACAATGGGTGGACGCCAACCAAACGAGGATGGCCGGACTTCTTCTGCGTCAAAGGGGATCAGGTGTGCGCTGTAGAGGTGAAACCAAGCAAAAATTGCACACTGAAACAGAACCAGCTTGTTATCATGGGCGCACTTTCTGCAAAGGGCATTCGTTGTTTTCTCTGGTCTCCTGATGGTGGCTTTGAAGAAGTCATGGGCATGACGAAGCCAGCAGAGCAGCCGTTTTAATTATCTTTACTGTATCTATACAGAAATACCAGGTACTTCTTGTACCTGGTATTTTAATTATTATATTATTATATTATTATATAACTCCCCGTAGGGGAGTTTAATTATTATCTCTGTATTTTATCTGATCTGTACTGTATCTGTATTGATTATTAAATCAGGTGGTTTTCATGGGCAGACAATGAGGCAATAAGAAGAGCAAGGGGATTTTGTACAAGAAAGAGCCGTTTGGAAATACTTAAAAAAATTGAATTAAATTGATAGAAAAATAACAAGGACGCAATTCGGAAAACTGGGAATTAACTATTTGTTTAAATGCAAATCTAGTGTTTGCAATGGTTTTGTGGTTTTCTGTGTAATTTTTGTGTCGGTTGGCCGCCCTGGCTGCGTGTGCATCATGGCTCCGACCCGCGGCCTGCGTGGGCGTGGCTGGCCTGGGGGCATGCGGCCGGGGCTGTAGATGATGGATAACAAGGGGGGAGGGGTAGCGGAAAAACGGGCGGCCTCGCTGGGAACGGCATAGGTTATATTTCCTACATCCCCTCAACTCTCTACAGGTCAGGGGGATACCGGAAAAACGGGTGGGATATGTTCTGAAATCCGGCCTTAAAATACTATTATCGGGTACAAAACAGGGGTGCATAAAATATGCTGAACGATTTGGAAGCGATCTGTGGTAGAGTATAGATAGGCGAAAGCCTACCATCTTCTTTTCTCACCTGCGGCGGGCAGGGTGTTCCTCCAGCCCTGCCCTGACCGCGGGGCTTATAATGGGGACTAGAAACTGGGGGACCGCACCAGAGTTTCGCAATCGAAGCCGATATGCGGTGCGGTTGCCCTACCGCTTGTGTTGACGGCTGCGTTCCTACGTGGAGAGAGCAGCGGTGGGGCGATTTTGATACAAGGCGGTGAGGACATGCCGAGAGCGAAAAAAGCGGCTGGGGAGCCGGAAGCGGAGAAGCGGACGGGAGCGGGGGCAAAATATGCAACTGCGGAGGAACTGCAGGAAAAGCTGGACGCTTACTTTGCAGAGTGTGAGGAGCGCGGCGATGTCCCCGAGGAATTTTCTCTTGGCGTGTACTTGGGTGTTTCACTCATGACGCTGGATAACTGGTACAATGGCCGCCGCTGCGAATACCTGCAGGAGACAATCCAGATGGCCTACATGCGGATGTCCGCCGCTGCTGTTCAGATGGCGTACCGGAATCCGAAAGCCCCGATGCCGATCTTTGCGCTGAAACAGAAGCGGTACGGCGGATATCAGGACAAGGTGGAAGCCAATGCAGAAGTGAAAGTCAGTGTCCAGATGGGAAAGAACATGGAGGCGAGTGATTTCGCATGATGGAGTATTTGGCGTGTTTCCTGTTTGGTGCTGTGGTTGCCCTGACCGGGGTAAAGGTCGGCTCCTTCACAAATGGAGGGGAGCGGCAGGAAGCGGCGGCGAAGAAGAATCCGGACCCGCAGGCAGAAGATGACAGGGACGAGCAGCGCCGGTCCAAGGAGATCGACGAGGGCATCCAAAACCTGATGACATTTTCAGTCAATGGCAAAGATGGCTTTGATGTAGGAGGTCTGTAATGGCATCTGTGCAGGATGTTTTTGATATGGCGATCCATTTGATGGATGCGCAGAACGAGTCCACAGGCGCGACCCGTACAACAGATACGAACGAATATGCGCTTCGGACGCCAAACATCCTGAACACGCTGCTGGATCAGGTCTATCCTTACAGTGACACGTATCCGGACCTGTCGGATGGGACGAAAACCCGACCATCTCTGGTCAGTGTGACGTCTCTGGATGACTACCTGGACCTCGATGACTACATCTGCCGGAACGTTCTGTCCTATGGGTTGGCCGGATTGCTGCTGACGGAAGAGAACCCCACACAGGCGAACTTCTTCTGGCAGACATACCTGGAGAATCTGAACACGGCCAAAAGCCGTCTGCCATCCTCCGGCATCGAGAGCGTGGAGGATGTGTACGGCGGAGGCGGTGGAGACAACTACCTTTCTCGCTGGGGCGGCATTGAATACGGGTGGTTCGGCCAATGGTAGTACATGGATGGTACACCTGCCCCAAATGCCATAAGGGTATCCAGAAGGTGACGGGAAACACGGTTCTGTATGGGACGCCGGTATACTGCCGCAAGTGCAGGCGGGAGTGGTGGCCCACAATCTTCATGGGGCAGGAGATCACCGGAAATTTGCCGGAGTTCAAAATGAAATAACAAGCTAGAGCGCAAGACGCCAGAGCTGGGAATGATCCCGGCTTTGGCGTCTTTTTTGTTTTTTCTGAGCAAGACGCCCGAGACCACGGACGCTTGAAATACACGCCGCCAGACCAGGCGGGGAAAGAAGGAACCAATGGAAGAGAATACCACCGGTTTGGAGCAGGAGACCGAGACCACGGTTGACTCCTTCATGGATGGATTCGACGGGGCGGAGACTCTGGAAAGCCCGGCAGACCAGCCGGAAGAACAGGAGCCGAAGCATGAAGAAACACCTGCTGATGAAGAGCAAAAGGCGCCGGAAACACCTGCTGCTGGCAACGAAAACACTGACGCCAAACCGGGCGAAAGCGTTGAACCGGAGAAGCAGGAGGCACCGGAGGCCCAGGAACCGGAGACCACACCGAAAACCTGGACGCTGCGCCATTTAGGCGAGGACAAGACAGTCAACGAACAGGAACTGACGGCCCTTGCCCAAAAGGGCCTGGACTATGACCGGATTCACGGCAAGTATGAGGAATTCCGGCCTGTGATGGACCTGTTCAGCCAGTTTGCGAACAAGGCAGGCATGAACACCACGGACTATATTGCCCACATCCGCCAGGAAGCTAAGAGAGCCGAAGGCCTGAATGCAGAAGAGGCCAAAAGGGCTGTGGAGCTGGAGGACCGTGAGGCAACCGTAGCCGCCAAGGAAGCTGCTGAAGCGGAGAGGCAGAAGGAGCAGCGGGACGCCGAGGCTCAGAAGCAGTCCGCGGAGCAGCGCAGGATGGCGGATATTCAAGAGTTTCAAAAGACATTTCCGGATGCGGCAAAGGACCCGAATGGAATTCCGAAAGAGGTATGGGACGGCGTGAAAAGCGGCCTTTCCCTGGTTGCCAGTTATGCCAGATGGCAGGTGGCACGGGCGAATGAGCAGGCCGCCAAGGCAGAACACAATGCTTCTGCCATCAAGCAGAACCAGAAAAATACGGAGCGGTCCACTGGCAGCATGAAGTCTGCCGGTGCGGACAACAAGAACAAGGACCCGT
The DNA here is from genome assembly GCF_005121165.3 of Dysosmobacter welbionis. Classification (NCBI taxonomy): domain Bacteria; kingdom Bacillati; phylum Bacillota; class Clostridia; order Eubacteriales; family Oscillospiraceae; genus Dysosmobacter; species Dysosmobacter welbionis. The sequence continues at coordinate 3,299,708 of NZ_CP034413.3, forward strand.
TCCTGGATGGCTGGGATTCCTGATTTCAGGGGCCTTCTCGCATCTGGTGAAAAGAAAGAGAGGGCCACATGGCAGTTAATTACACAGTCAAATACGCAGACAAAATCGCAGAGAGATTTCACAAGGCATCCATCACGGACTCCGCCGCGGGCCACGAATATTCCTTTGTAGGAGCCAAGACCATCCGTGTCTACTCCGTGGATACTGTGCCGGAGACCGATTATAACCGGACTGCAGATGGCAACCGGTTTGGCACCCCGAAGAACCTGGGCGACACGATCCAGGAGATGACG